>CAJUJV010000020.1:0-47214 GCA_910586845.1 uncultured Hungatella sp. | reverse complement strand
GATCTGGAAATTCTTCTTTTCGTCTTCTGCCACAAAGTCAAAGAGAGACATCTGGCCTTCCATGCCCTGCTTCTTCTCCTTGTTCTTCTGATCCAGCATCTCCGGCGCCACCATCACTTTCTGGCGGCGGCTGCCGGGAAGGGAATCGAGAGCCCCGGATTTGATAAAATTCTCCAGAGTCCGTTTATTGACCTCCTTGTTGCTCATCCTCTCCACAAATTCATCCATGGTCCGGAAAGGTCCCGACATCTCCCGTTCTTTTACGATAGCATCCACCACCGCCCGTCCCACGCTCTTGATGGCCGACAGGCCGTAGCGGATAGAATCTCCCGACACCGTGAATCCGCTTTCTCCTTCATTGATATCCGGAGGCAGGATCCGGATCCCCATCTGACGGCAGGTCAGGATGTACTCGGAAGTCTTGGCTGTGTTGTCCATGACCGAGGTCATCAGGGCTGCCATAAATTCCCTGGGATAGTAGTATTTCAGGTAAGCAGTCTGATAGGCCACTACAGCATAACAGGCGGCATGAGACTTATTAAAGGCATAGCTGGCAAAGTCCGTCATCTCGTCAAAGATCCGGTTGGCCACCGTCTCGCTGATACCGCTGCGGACACAGCCTCTGACCCCTTCGTCGTCATTGCCGTAGACAAAATTCTTGCGTTCCTTTTCCATAACCGACGCTTTTTTCTTGGACATGGCCCGGCGCACCAGGTCGCTGCGGCCCATGGTATATCCGGCCAGATCCCGCACGATCTGCATGACCTGCTCCTGATACACGATACAGCCGTAGGTGGAATCCAGGATAGGCTCCAGCTGGGGACAGTCGTAGGTAACGGCGGCTTGGTCATTTTTCCCCTTCAGATATTTGGGGATAAACTCCATGGGGCCCGGGCGGTACAGGGAGATGCCGGCAATGATATCCTCCAGGTTCTGAGGCTTCAGTTCCTTCATGAAAGACTTCATGCCGCTGCTCTCCAGCTGAAAGATGCCCTCATCCTTTCCTGTGCCGATAGACTCCAGCACCTGTCTGTCATTAAAATCGATGGCATCGATGTCGATCCTGAGTCCATGGTTCTTCTCGATCTGTTTTACCGCGTTCTGGATCACCGTCAGAGTCCTGAGGCCCAGGAAATCCATCTTCAGAAGCCCCAGCTCCTCCAGGGTGGTCATGGTAAACTGGGTGGTGATGGTGCCGTCCTGAGCCCTGGACAGGGGAACATAGTTATCCACTGCCGTCCGGCTGATGACCACGCCTGCCGCGTGCATGGAGGTATGTCTGGGAAGTCCCTCCAGGCGCATGGACATGTCGATCAGATGCTTTACCTGAGGATCCTCGTTATAGGCACTGCGCAGATCCGGGCTGGTCTTTAAGGCCTTTTCAAGAGTCATCCCCAGATCACCGGGGATCATCTTGGCAATGGCATCGCACCGGACATAGGGGATGTCCAGAGCCCGGCCCACATCCCGCACCACCCCCTTGGCCGCCATGGTACCGAAGGTGACGATCTGGACCACCTGATCCTTGCCGTATTTGTTCACCACATAGTCGATGACCTCCTGGCGCCGTTCATAACAGAAATCGATATCAATATCCGGCATGGACACACGCTCCGGGTTCAGGAAACGCTCAAAGAGCAGATTGTACCGGATCGGGTCGATGTTGGTGATCTCCAGGCAGTAAGCCGCGATGCTTCCCGCCGCGGACCCTCTGCCCGGGCCCACCATAATGTCGTGAGAGCGGGCAAAATGGATGAAATCCCAGACGATCAGGAAATAGTCCACGTATCCCATGGTATGGATCACATCCAGCTCATAATCCAGCCGTTTTCTCAGAGTTCCGTCGTCATCCGGATACCGGCGGGCCATCCCCTCATCGCACAGCCTGTTCAGGTATGTCCAGGAATCATACCCTTCCGGCACGTCGAACCTGGGCAGCTTGGTAACCCCGAACTCGATCTCCACATTGCATCGGTCGGCGATCCTGTGGGTATTGTCCAGAGCCTCCTGTGCATAGGGAAACAGAGCCCGCATCTCCTCCTCCGACTTGCAGTAGTACTGGCCGCCCTCGTAGCGCATGCGGTTTTCATCTGTCACCTTTTTATTGGTCTGGATGCACAGAAGGATGTCATGGGCCGCCGCATCCTCTGCATACGTATAGTGGATGTCATTGGTGGCCACCAGATCGATGTCCAGCTCTCTGGAAAGTCTTAAAAGAGCCTGGTTGACCGTCTTCTGAGCCGGGATGCCGTGATCCTGGAGCTCCAGAAAGAAATTGTCTTTCCCGAAGATCTGCTGATACCGTAGAGCGGCCTCTTTCCCCTCCTGATACTGTCCTCTCTCCAGATATTTCTGAACCTCCCCTGCCAGACAGGCAGACAGGCAGATGATCCCCTCGTGCCAGGTCTCCAGGACCTCACGATCCACCCTGGGCCTGTAATAAAATCCGTCCACGTAGCCTTTGGACACGATCTTCATCAGATTCTCATAGCCCTTGTTATTCTCCGCCAGAAGGACCAGATGATAGTACCGGTCCTCCCCTCTTACGGTCTCCCGGTCAAACCGGGAACCGGGGGCCACATAGACCTCACAGCCGATAATGGGCTTGATCCCCGCCTCTTTAGCCGCCCGGTAAAAATCGATCACCCCATACATGGCTCCGTGATCCGTGATCGCCATACTGTCCATGCCCAGTTCTTTCGCCCTCGCCGTCAGCTCCCCGATCTTGCTGGAACCGTCTAACAGGCTGTATTCTGTATGGACATGCAAATGTGTAAACGCCATAGTTCCCCCTCCGCTGTATTTCTAAAAAACAGGGGCCTCCCTGTCTCCGGGCAAGCCCCTGTCTCATAGCACATATATCAACCTTCTGTCAGATATTTTGCAATTCCGTCTACGGCCTTCTCCTCGTCAGCCCCACTGGCAGTCACCACAACCTGCTCCCCTGCAGTAAGGCCCAGAGTCATCATCCCCATAATACTCTTGGCATTTACTTTTCTGGAGTCGCACTCCACATAGATGCTGCTGTCATACTGACTGGCCACCTGCACCAGCATGGCCACCGGCCTTGCTTCCAGACCGGATTCCAGTTCAATCGTAACGATTCTTCTTACCATAATTCTCCTCCTCTTACTCCGATCCGCCTGACTGCATCTCTGATGTTCTGCTTTTCTCCCTCAGTTCTTCCGCCAGGATACTCAGCTTTCTGAGCCTGTGGTTGACCCCGGATTTTCCCACCGGAGGATCAAGAGCCTCCCCCAGTTCTTTCAGAGTTGCTTCAGGACGCTCCAGTCTCAGCTTCGCGATGTCGCAAAGCCCTTCCTGAAGCTGGTCCAGTCCCATGACATCCCGGATGTAGGTAATGTCTTCTATCTGTTTGACTGCCGCGGATACTGTTTTGTTAATATTGGCGGTTTCACAGTTTACCTGACGGTTGACACTGCCTCTCATCCCCTTGAGAATCCTGATATTCTCAAGCTCCATCAGGGCTATGGGTGCCTCCATCACATTCAGAAGGGTCACGATCTGGTTTCCCTCCTTCACATAGACCACGAAGTATTTCTTCCTCTGTACGATCCTGGCATCAATGTCAAAGGTCGACAGGATGCTGCGGATCTGCCCGGCCTTGGCCTGAGCAGTACATGCGATCTCATAATGATAAAATTTCTCCGGGTCGCTTATGGACCCTGCTGCGAGAAACGCGCCTCTTAAAAAGGCTCTTCTGCAACAGGGGTTCTGAATCACCAGATTCCCTACTACAGACATGTTTTCGCCGATCTCTCCGTGCTTATCCAGAAGCTTCGTGGCAAGAAGAACTTTCCTCGCATCGCCATCTTCCGAGACCGTGACCATAAAGGTGCGGTTTTTCTTCAGATAAGCATTGCGGCGAATAACGATATCAGTACTTATATTAAATGTTTTTTTCAATAATGTAAAGTACTTTCTTGCAACAGCCGCATTTTCCGTGCTGATATGGATACTGTAGCGGTCCTCCTCGTCGATTTTTACCTTGCCGCAGAGGCTAATGATTGCTGCCGTTTCCGCGATCCGGCAGTGTCTGGCCGGGCTGATCTGCCTGGACAGTTCTTCTTTTACCCTGGAAGAAAATGACATGCGCCATCACCTCCGTTTACCGTTTCTTTTTATGATCCTTGTCAATATCCCGATGCTCGATCTTCAGCCCCAGCTCCTTGCAGCCTTTCAGATGGCCGTAGAGTCCGTTTGCAATCGTCACGGACCGATGCCTGCCGCCGGTACAGCCGATGGCCACCACCAGCTGATTTTTTCCCTCCAGCACATAATTGGGGATAAGAAAATCCAGCATGTCTGTCAGTTTCTTCAGAAACTCCTCCGCCGTGCCTCCCTGGAGCACATAGTCCTGGACTTCTTTCTCCTCGCCGGTCTTAAACCGCAGCTCTTCCACATAGTAGGGGTTGGGGAGAAATCTTACGTCGAAGACCAGGTCCGCGTCAGCAGGGATCCCGTATTTGAATCCAAAGGACAGGACCGTGACAAACAGGTTGTCAAAGCTTTTGTTCTCCAGAAAGATCTTCTCCAGTTCCTGCCGCAGTTCTTTGGTCAGCAGCTTGCTGGTGTCGATGATCACGTCTGCCTTCCGCTTCAGAAAAGCAAGCTTCTCCCGCTCCTTTTGAATCCCCTGGTCGATACGGCCGTTTCCCGACAGAGGATGGCTCCGCCTTGTCTCCTTGTACCGTTTGATCAGAGTCTGATCTCCTGCCTCTAAAAACAGGATCTCACACATTATCTGACTTTTTTTCCAGGAATCCAGGATGCTGTCCATCATGGACAGGTCCTCCCCGCTGCGGATGTCGATTCCCAGAGCCACCTGGGCAGGCCGGCCCTGACTGTCCTGTATAAGACAGGCAAATTTTTCCATCAGAGGAATGGGCAGATTGTCCACACAGTAGTAACCCATATCCTCCATCATCTTCAGTGCCACCGTCTTTCCGGCTCCTGACATCCCTGTTACGATCACCAGCTTCATAGCCTTCCGGCCTCCATTTCCTTTCGTACCTTTCCGCCTTTACAGCAGTTTTACCTCCAGCTCCAGTTCCACCCCCGACTGCTCCAGCACCCGGCGCTTCACTTCCCCGCACAGCTCCCTCACGTCTTTCGCCGTGGCCCGGTCCCGGTTAATGACGAACCCGCAGTGTTTCTCCGATACCTGGGCTCCGCCCCTGCGGTATCCTCTCAGACCGGCGTCTTCTATAAGCTTTCCCGCAAAATATCCTTCGGGTCTTTTAAAGGTGCTGCCGGCGCTGGGATACTCCAGAGGCTGTTTTTCTTTTCTCCTTCTTGCCAGCTCTTCCATCTTTTTGCAGACGGCCTCCCCGTCTCCAGGCGACAGCCGGATCTCTGCCTCCAGGACCACATAGCCGCCCGCTGCCACGGAGCTTTTCCGGTACCCCAGCTCCAGCTCTTCCAGGCTCAGGGTCCTGACGCAGCCTTCCCTGTCCAGGACCCGGGCGCACACGAGACAGTCCTTCATCTCCGAACCGTAGGCCCCCGCGTTCATTACCACCGCGCCTCCCAGTGTCCCCGGGATCCCTGCGGCGAACTCAAAGCCCGTAAGATTCTTCTTGGCGGCTGTCCTGGCAATCCTGGACAGAAGGAGTCCTGCCTCTGCCCTGATCCGGCTGCCCTCTGTCTGATATGACTGCAGGCCTTCGGTGGACAGAATCACCCCCTCGTATCCCTCGTCCTTTACCAGCAGATTGCTGCCGTGGCCTACCACATACCAGGGTACGGCCCTCTGCCGGCACAGCATCGCCGCACGGATAAAAGCCTCCTGGGTCTCCGGTATCAGAAAGTATCTGGCCGGGCCTCCGATGCGGAATGTGGTATGTCTCTCCATAGGCTCATCCCGCTTTATGGAAGCCTCCGGCAGAATGGTTCTCAGTTCCTCATAAAAATCATTCATGACCTGTTCCCCTGATCTTTTTTCTATCCTCTCGGCCTGGTCAGATTGGCCTGTACCCGGTTGTACAGCTCCTTGGCCGCATTATATCCCATCTTCTTCTGTCTGTAATTGATAGCCGCGGTCTCCACGATGATGGCCAGGTTCCTGCCCGGGCGGATAGGGATGGCGTGGCACACTACCTGATTGCCCAGGAACTCCGTATATTGGTCTTCCAGCCCCAGCCGGTCATACTCCTTGTCTCTGTCCCACTCTTCCAGCTTGATGACCATGTCGATGCTCTGAGTCTCCTTGATGCTCTCGACTCCGTAAAGGCTCTTCACGTCGATGATGCCGATGCCTCTCAGTTCGATAAAATGCTTGGTGATATCCGGCGCCGAACCGATCAGGGTCTCGTCGCTGACCTTCCTGATCTGCACCACGTCGTCGGTGACCAGCCGGTGTCCCCGCTTGATCAGCTCCAGAGCCGCCTCGCTCTTGCCGATGCCGCTTTCTCCCATGATCAGCACGCCCTCTCCGAACACATCCACCAGCACTCCGTGGATGCTGATGCTGGGCCCCAGTTTCACCTTCAGCCAGCGGATCACCTCCGCCATCAGATCACAGGTGCTCTGTTCCGACACCATACAGGGCACGTCGTAATGGTTGCACAGCGCCAGCACGTCTTCATCCGGCACCATGCCCCGGCTGTAGATGAGACAGGGAATCTTCTCCGCCAGCAGCCTGGCAAACACCTCTTTCTTTCGCTCCGGCTCCATCTGTCTGATATATTCCTGCTCCACAAAACCGACGATCTGTACCCTGTCCTTGTCAAAATGGTCAAAAAAACCGGCAAGCTGCAGGGCAGGGCGGTTCACATCCGGATGGGACACGACCGCATTCTCCACATCGATCTCGGGAGTCATATTCTTCATCTTCATTTTCTCTATCAGTTCCGCAATGGTCACTCCATACATATTCCGGTTTTCCCCTTTCCATTCTCATTTTTATCTGATCTGTTTCCTGGTGTTTTGTACCGTCATCTGAAAAAGCGGTATACGCTTTCCGCCGACTTTCTGTTCATCCCCGGCGTCTCCATCAGCTCCTCCACCGTGGCTTCCTTTACCGCCTCAAGGGATCTGAACCTGCGCATCAGAGCCTTTCTCCTGGCGGGGCCGATATCCGGGATGTCATCCAGGACAGATCTGACCTGTCCTTTTCCTCTCAGGCTCCGGTGATACTCAATGGCAAACCTGTGGGCCTCATCCTGGATCCTGGTGATCAGCCGAAACCCTTCCGAGTGTCTGTCAATGGGAACCTCCACATTATTATAATACAATCCTCTGGTCCGATGATTGTCATCTTTTACCATTCCGCATACGGGGATGGACAGGTTCAGCTCCCGGAGAACCTCCAGGGCGATATTGACCTGTCCCCGGCCGCCATCCATCATGAGAAGATCGGGAAACCTGGTAAAACTTCCCGTCTTCTCATCCATGCCTTCCTCCTCCAGCTGACGGAATTCCTCCATGCCGTGGATAAACCGTCTGGTCAGCACCTCTTTCATGGAGGCATAATCATTGGGACCTTTTACGGTCCTGATCCTGAACTTCCGGTAATCGCTGCGTTTCGGTTTTCCGTCTTCATAGACGATCATGGATCCTACGGATTCCAGACCGCTGGTGTTGGAGATATCATAGGCCTCCACCCTTCTCACATGTCCCAGGCCCAGAAGATCTCCGATCTGATTCATGGCTCCGATGGTCCTCAGCTCTTCTCTCTTGATCTTCTCCTTGTCCTGAGACAGGATCAGCGCCGCATTTTTCTCCGCCAGCTCCACCAGACGCTCTTTCTGGCCCTTCTGGGGCACCACGATGCGCACTTTCTGGCCTCTTCTGGCCCCCAGCCATCTGGTGATGACCTCACTGTCATCCGGCTCTGTCTGCATCCACAGTTCCCTGGGCACAAAGGGAGTCCCGGAATAGAACTGCTTCACAAAGCTGGTGAGCACCTGCCGGTCTTCCTCCTCTGCCCCCACGGACATATGAAAATGATCCCGGCCTATGATCTTGCCTTCCCTCACAAAGAATACCTGCACCACGGCATCGGTCTTGTCCCGGGCCATGGCGATGATGTCCCGGTCCTCCATGGCGCTGTCCGTGATCTTCTGCTTCTGGGCCACCTTCCTGACGCTCTCCAGAAGCTCCCGGTACTCGATGGCTTTCTCAAAATCCATCCGCTCCGAGGCCTCGGTCATCCGCTCTTCCAGAAGCTTTAACAGCTTTCCGTACCGCCCGTTTAAAAATTCCAGAGCCTCATCCACCGCTTTGCCGTACTCTTCTCTGGTGATATACCCCTGGCAGGGGGCCTTGCACTGTTTGATGTGATAATTCAGACAGGGCCGTTCCTTTCCCGTATCCTTCGGCAGATTCCTGTTGCAGGTCCTGAGACAGTACAGCTTGTGGATCAGATCGACCGTATCCTTCACTGCCCCGGCGCTGGTGTAAGGGCCGAAATATTTGTTCCTGTCTTTCTTCATAGTCCTGGAGACCATGACTCTGGGAAATGCTTCCTCCACGGTCACCTTGATATAGGGATAGGCCTTGTCATCCTTTAACATGGTATTGTACCGGGGCCTGTATTCCTTGATCAGGTTGCACTCCAGCACCAGAGCCTCCAGCTCCGAGTCCGTGATAATATACTCGAACCTGGCGATCCTTGACACCATCTGTTCGATCTTGGCCGTCTTGTTCCGGCTGCTCTGAAAGTACTGTCTCACCCGGTTCTTCAGGCTGACGGCCTTGCCCACATAGATGATCTCATCCCGGGCATCGTGCATAATATAGACTCCCGGCTGTCCGGGAAGTTTCTTCAGTTCCTCTTCGATATCAAATGCCGGTTCCTGATCCATGGTCGTCCTACTGTCCTTTCCTGTCAGCGCAGCCGCTCTCCGTCAAATTTCCTGCGCATCTGCAGATACTGTTCTATGGAGCGGAGCTGTTCCCGGATGTCTCCCGGGACTTTGGGCAGATCCAGCGCCTCGTAAAGCAGATCCAGATCTTTCTGACGGATCTTCTCCGCCATGGCGGACAGAATATCCAGCTTCACACCGAAATCTCCGGTCTCCACAAAGGCCAGCAGCAGAGCATCCGTATCCTTCCCGGGAGAATCTTCTTCCGGGCGGACTTCCTCTTCTTTCCGCTCTTCCTCTTCTTTCCTGTCCTGATCTTCCTGTTCCGGTTCTGTCTTCTCAAACCGGTACTTCTGAGAGATATCCGGGTACTTTTCCCGGTCCGTTTCCCCTGTAAACATGGACAGCGGCCTGGCATAGACACGGAACGTGCCGTAGAGAGCCTGGTAAATCACCAGCTGCTCCCCTGTCTCCGTATGTTCCGCCACGGCGATCACCTGATACAGTTTTCCTTTAAAGTGCCTGTAAAATTCTCCCGGTTTTGGGATCCTCTCCATAAGCTCCTCCTTTTCCGGACGCGTTCAGACTCCTATGCCGCCTTTCTTCTCCTGCCGGTCTGAAAGCTTCCCAGCCATGCCGGCCCCGTTTCTCCGGCTTTTGCTCCCTGAGAAGAGGGAAGGGGCATGGTTTCCTCCGCCTCTGTCCGTCCCGATTCCCGCTGCCGCTGTTCTTCGGCCGCCTCCTGGGGAGTCTTTAAGCCGTCCCAGTGATACCTGCAGGCAGCGCTCCAGAGCATCCACTCGTCGTATCCGGAGTCATAGACAGCCTGGATCTGTTCCCTTACCTGGGAAGGGCCGTATTCAATATAGTGATCCAGATAGGAAGCCGTAAAATCCTGAAGCCAGGGACGCACCACGATCTGGCCTCCATCCACCTTCTCATGACCTCCCAGGCTGGCCCTGGAACCTTTCAGGGCAGCAAGGATGGTCCGGTAAGGCTCCGTATCCGGATGATCGATGCCGAAATTGCCGTCCCCGTAGTGAGACGGATAGATCATGGGACAGATATAATCCAGGTGCTCCGCCATATCCTCATAAGACTGGCCTACGGTATCCGAATCTACTCCGCCGATGATGATGGCTCCGAACACGTCCGCCGCCACATAGATGCCTTCCTCCGCCAGCTTCTCATAAGCATAGTCGATAAATTCGGTGATGATGTCCGTTTTGCTCCTGCCCCTGGTATCGGCCTCGTCATAGACCACAGCCCCCACTCCCTTTTCCGTGGAAAAACGGATATAGTCAAACTGCACCTCGTCGAATCCGGCCTCGCGGGCGCCGAGCCCCACCTCTACCAGATAGTCCCAGATCTCTCTCTTATAGGGATTCACCCATGCCAGTCCGTGGCTGTCCCGGTAGATAGACCCGTCCGGAAGCTTCAGAGCCAGCTCCGGCTTCTGTTCCGGCAGATAGGGATCCCTGAACGCCACCACTCTGGCGATGGTATAGATATTATGCTCCTTCAGCTTCTTCATCAATCCTTCGATATCGGGAATAAAACGCTTCACCGCCCCGATCTCATTGACCGCAGGGGTATCCATGGAAAATGTGATCCTGCCGTTGTCGTCCTTCACGTCGATGACCACGGCATTGATCTCCGTAGCATCGATGTTCCTGATGATCTCATCCATCATACTCTCCGTCCCCGCCACATAGGCAGAAATATAGATTCCCTTCACCTTCACCGGCTTCCTTCTCCGCCGGCCGTCCTTTGTGTTTACTTCGATCTCTACTTCCCTTGTCTCCTGAGTCGGTTCTTCTGTCTCTGCTGCTTCCGTCTCCTGACCTCTGGTTACTACCACCGGAGCAGGAGTGGTGGCCAGATCGTCAATCCGTTCATATCGTTTGCATCCGCCTGCCAGCACGATACAGACTAAAAACAGGCTTAACTTGGTTTTCATAAGTTCTCCCTCTGTCATTGGTATTCCCTTTGGACATCGTGTAAAATGCGCCGAAGCGCACCCGGGTCGTAAGGGATCCTCCCGTCTGCGGTGAGTCCCTCCTTGGGACATATTCTATCACACTTTTCGGATTTTGAAAATATGCTGATTTACGCCTGCTCTTTTATGATCTTTATGATGTCTGCGGGAGTATGGGCCAGGTATGCGGGATGGCAGACTTCCAGCTCTCCTCTGGGACGGAATCCCCAGGTGACGCCCACCGTATCCATGCCGGCGGCAGCGCCGGTCATCATGTCCGTATTCGTATCCCCCACATACAGACATTCTCCGGGATCCGCTTTCAGAGTCCTGGCCGTATACAGGGCTCCTTCCGGGTCCGGTTTGCGCTTCATGCCCGGATGCTCTCCGGTGATGAGATCAAAGTATCCTTTGCCGTAGACGGTCTCGATATTGTCTACGGCCTGGGCCTGGGCCTTGTTGGTCAGCACCGCGATACGGATCCCTCTCTCCTTGAGAAACGCCAGAAGCTCTTTCATCCCGTCGTAGGCCTCGATCCTGTAAAGACAGTTCTCCTCAAAGATCCGGCAGTACAGCGGCAGGGCCCGGGAAAGTCCTGAAAGAGTCTCGTCTCCTCTGTAGATCAGGGCTCTCTCCACATATTTCCGGTATCCCTCTCCCACAAATACTTTCGTGTGAGCCTCATCGATGCCTTCCAGCCCCATGGCTTCCAGAGTCAGATTTATGGTCCTGTTCAGAGCATGAACAGTATTGATCAGGGTTCCGTCCAGGTCAAAAATACAGCATTTATACATATCCTAAAAACTCCTTTTCTATTCTCGTTCCTGATATACCATACCACAATTGACACCATTGCACAATAATGGTAAACTATCCTTAGCTACAAAAATTCAAAAAGAGAGGTACAACTTTATGAGGAAGAAAGTACTGGCCGGAGCATTTCTGGCAATGACCGCAGGACTTATCGCATGCGGACAGAACAATCCCCAGACGCCGGCTACAGAAGCCCCCACCACAACGGCTGCTCCGGAGACCACCCAGGCTCCCACGACCGAAGCTGTACCACAGACCACTGTGGTCACAGGAGAAGCCGAAGGATACGGCGGACCCATTACGGCGGAGGTGACGCTGGAAGACGACAAGATCGTGGATCTGAAGCTTACCGGTGATCAGGAGACTCCTGCCATCGGCGGCGCTGCCCTGGAGGCCCTGCAGGCTGCCATCATCGAAAAGGGAGCCATAGACGGCGTGGATGCAGTAGCCGGCGCCACCTGGACTTCCAACGGCGTTTTCGGCGCCATCCAGACCGCTATGGGCATCGAACCGGAAGGAGGCCAGGGCACGGATCAGAAAGAACTGGCTGCCACAGGCGTTTCCCACGGTATCGGATTTTCCTCCAACGGACGCCTGGGCCCCGGCAAGGATGACAAGGAGACAGGTGTTTACAGTTTCAATGAAGTCATTGCCTATGTTCTCTTCGACGACGAGGGACGGATCCTGGATCTGGAGATCGACCAGCTGGAAGTTGCCACTCCCAACTATGACGGAGAACATATGCCTCACCTGACAGGCTTCCCCGGACAGTCCTACAACGCCGACGAGAACCACGACGAGAAAGTCGACACGGTTCTGGAACAGACCGACGACACCTTCCTGGCCGAGGTCGAAGGCTGGACCACCAAGAGAGAGCGCGGGAGTACCTACAAGCTGAACTCCGGCACCTGGACCGACGAGATGGAACTGTTTGAGGAGACCTTCCGGGGCATGACCATGGATGAGGTAAATCAGTGGTATGCCGCTTACTGTTCCGATCTTAACGGCCGGCCTCTCCACGGAACCTCGGAGAAAGAAGAAGACGTGAAGAAGTACGAGGCCTTAAGCGCTGATGAGAAAGCCGCCCTGGATGCCATCTCCGGCGCCACCATGTCTCTCAACGACGGCCACGGCAACATCATCGCCGCCATCGAGAAAGCCTACGAATACCGGCGGCCCGTGGAGGCAGAGACCATCGCTTCCATCGGCCTGGGCATCACCAATACCGGCCGCCTTGGCCCCGGCAAGGATGACAAGGAGACAGGCGTATACAGCTTCAATACTCAGGCCGTGGGCGCCTGCTACGACGGAGACGGAAAGATCGTCGCCCTTTACACCGACGTGATGGAGATCGCCACCCCCAACTATGACGGAGAGCACATGCCTCACCTGACAGGTTTCCCCGGACAGTCCTACAACGCCGATGAAAACCACGACGAGAAGGTTGACACGGTTCTGGAACAGACCGACGACACCTTCCTGGCCGAGATCCAGACCTGGGCTACGAAGAGAGAGCGGGGAGATACCTATAAGCTGAATTCCGGCACCTGGACCGACGAGATGAACCTGTTTGAAGGCTTCTTCGCCGGCATGACCACAGAGGAAGTCACCGCTTGGTACGAGGCTGCCTGCTCCGACTTAAACGGCCGGCCTCTCCACGGAACCTCAGAGAAAGAAGAAGACGTAAAGAAATATGAGGCTCTGTCCGACCAGCAGAAACAGGAGCTGGACGGCATATCCGGCGCCACCATGAGCCTTCGGGATCCTCACGGGGATATCCTGGGAGCCATCGAGAAAGCCCGTGCCTCTGCCAAAGAGACCAGTATCACTGTAGAATAACAATACACAACCCCCTGAAGCCTGTCTTCAGGGGGTTTTTAAAGGAGAATATCTTATGTTGAATATCGGCTGTCATCTGTCCTCTTCCAAAGGCTATGCCGCCATGGGAAAGATCGCCGTATCAATCCAGGCCAGCACCTTCCAGTTCTTTACCCGCAATCCCAGAGGAGCCAGGGCCAAAGCCCTGGACCCGGCTGATATCGCCGTATTTCTGGAATACGCCCGGGAACACGGCATAGAAAAGATCCTGGCCCATGCCCCCTACACCTTAAACGGCGCCTCGGCCGATGAACATATCCGCCAATTTGCCGCCGATACCATGGCAGACGATTTAAAACGCATGGAGTATACTCCGGGCAACTGCTACAACTTCCATCCTGGAAGCCATACGGGCCAGGGAACGGAGGCAGGCATCGCCCACATTGCCTCCATGCTCAACGGCATCCTGCGGCCCGGTCAGTCCACCACCGTGCTCCTGGAGACCATGGCTGGCAAGGGAAGTGAGATCGGACGGGAATTTGAAGAACTGCGGGAGATCCTGGACCGGGTAGAGCTGTCCGACCACATGGGAGTCTGCCTGGATACCTGCCATGTATGGGACGGAGGCTATGACATCGTGAACCGGCTGGATGAGGTTCTGGACCGGTTCGACCGGATCATCGGGTTAAAACGGCTGAAGGCCGTCCATCTCAACGACAGCATGAACCCTCTGGGAGCGCGCAAGGACCGCCACGCCAAAATCGGCCAGGGCTGTATCGGTCTGGAAGCCATGGTGCGGATCATCAACCATCCGGCCCTCAGATCCCTCCCCTTCTATCTGGAGACTCCCAACGAGCTGGAAGGCTACGGCCAGGAGATCCGGCTTCTGCGGGAACGTTATGTCTGAATCCCGGGAAAAAAATAAGAATATTTTTCCGGCACCGGGATACATTTACAGTACAACGGGAAACGCCAGATCAGGAGGGATAAAGGATGAAACTGTCAGCTCATACAGCACTGAAAGCCGCTCTCTGGAGCGCCGCGCTCCTGTCCGCAGGTCAGGGATCCATAACCGGGTGGGCCTTTGGCCCTTCTGATCAGGTCTCTTCTGCCGGGAGGGAGACCGGCCCCGGTATCGGGGAGATGACCCCGGGCGGCACCACGCTGCTGCCTGTGATCCCGGTCCGCAACGATTTTCTCGATCACGCCCCTGAGGATCCTGTGGTCAGAGTGACGGACCGCTATTCTCACGAACAGATGGAGGCGGACATCCGGGCCCTGAAAGACCGGTACCAGGACAAACTCCAGGTCCATGTCATCGGACAGTCCCACGACGGCCGGAATCTCTATGAACTTGTGATAGGCAGGGAAGATGCCCCCTGCCATGTACTGATCCAGGGCGCCATCCACGGACGGGAATCCATGACTCCTCTCCTGATAATGAACCAGATCGAACTGGCTCTGGCTAATTATGATACAGGCCATTATGACGGTATGGCTCTGTCAGACATGTTCGGTCAGGTGGCTCTTCATTTCGTTCCCATGACCAATCCGGACGGGGTTGCTCTCTCCCAGTACGGTCTCTCTGCCATCCGGTCCGATTCCCTGAAAGAACAGATCCTGGCAAGCTACCGGAGAGATGTGGAGACCGGCAGGACCGACCTGGATCTGGAGGCCTATCTCCCCTGCTGGAAAAGCAACGCCATGGGTGTGGATCTCAACCACAATTTTCCGGCTCAGTGGGACCGGCTCCCTGCCGCCTCCGGTTCCTATGCCAATTACAAAGGCCCGGCTCCCCTGTCGGAACCGGAGAGCCGGGCCCTGGCTGATCTGACCACCGGACGGACCTGGGCCGCCACTGTCAGCTATCATTCCATGGGAAATATCATCTACTGGGATACGGAGAACAGCCGGTGCGCCGACGCTTCTCTGGCTCTGGCAGAAGCCGTCTCCCGTGTCACCGGATATGCTCCGGATCCGGATATGGGAAAGGGCGGCTACAAAGACTGGGTACAGACAAACGGACAGGCGCCTCCCAGCATCACCATTGAGGTCGGAAGTGTGGCCTGTCCCATGCCTGTGAGCGAGTATGAGTCCGTGTGGAAGCAGAACCGGTCCGTGTGGGCGAGAGTCATGACTTTCGTTCTCTCCCGGCAAAAGCCATGATCTGTCCGGCCGCCCACGCATGAAAGATTCCCAGCAGCAGCCCTGCCCCCACATCCGTGGGAAAATGAACGAACAGATACAGCCTTGAGAAGGCGATCACGGCTGCTGCTGCCAGGGCCGCCGCCCCCCATCTCCTGTCATGGTACCATATGGACACCGCTCCCTCAAATGACACCAGGGTATGCCCTGAAGGAAAGGAATAGTCTCCGGGAGACCGGACCAGGAGGGGAACCTCCGGTCTCACCCAGCAGGGGCGGCTTCTGGCAAAGAGATTCTTCAGGATCAGATTACCTGTGATGAATCCCAGACCTATGGACAGGAACATCCCCAGCCCCAGCCGTCTTGTCCTGGGAACACATAAAAACAGAAATGCGAGAAACAGCCACAATTCTCCGTGGTTGGCCAGGGTGGTGAAAAACACCATGATCCTGTCCAGCCAGGGTGTGTGGATCCTCTGGAGGGCAGACAAAAGCTCAAATTCCCAGGCCATGGGCAGCTCTCCTCTCCAGGAACAGCTCCTCCGCATAGTTCACCGAGGCCATGGCGTCCTTACAGTACCTGTCAGCACCGATGGACCTGGCATATTCTTCCGTCAGCACCGCTCCTCCTGCCATGACCTTTACCCAGGGCGCCTGCTCTCTCAGCAGGGCGATGGTCTCCTCCATGGCCGGAACCGTGGTGGTCATCAGTGCGCTTAAGCCTACCAGAGGCGCCTGCCGTTCCACGGCTTCCCGCAGGATCGTCTCCGGCGGCACGTCTTTGCCCAGATCTATGACTTCATAGCTGTAATTCTCCAGCAGAACTTTCACGATATTTTTCCCGATATCATGGATATCTCCCTTTACCGTGGCCAGGATGATGATTCCCTTCTTCTCCTGTTTCTCCCCGGTTCCCGACATCTGCTCCCTGATCACTTCAAAGGCCGCCTTGGCTGCCTCGGCACTCATGAGAAGCTGGGGAAGGAACACGGTCCCTTTCTCAAACCCTTTTCCCACGCGATCCAGGGAAGGAATCATCTCCCTGTTGATAATATCCAGGGGATCTCTCTCCGGCAGAAGAACCTTTACCGCCTCGCAGGCCCGCTCTCTGAGGCCCCTGCAGATACAGTCCCCAAGACTCATGACGGCGCCGGCAGCCGGTTCCTGACGGCGGGCAGAGGAAGGAGTCCTGCCAATACCCTCCTGTACCCGGCTGTCTTTTTCTTCCCGGAATTTCTCTGGACCTGCCCCCTGAGAGCCGGCTCCCTGCCGGTCACTGCTCTCCGTTTCTGTCTGATTCCTGCAGACTTCTATATAATCCTGACAGTGTTCATCCAGATCCCAAAGAGCCCGGAAGCTGTAGTAGGACTGCATCATGGCCCGGGAATTGGGATTGATGATGGCCGCATTAAGGCCTTCCGCCATGGCCATGGTGAAAAACGCGGCATTGATGGTCTCCCTCTTCGGAAGGCCGAAGGAGATATTGGACACGCCCAGGATGGTCCTGCCGTGCAGCTCCTCCCTGACACGCCTTAAGGTCTCCAGCGTGGTCAGAGCGCCTCTGCTGTCGGAACTTACGGTAAGGCACAGGGCATCTATAAGGATATCCTTCGGATGGATCCCGTACTCCGCCGCTTTTGCATAGATCTTCCTGGCGATCTCCAGCCTGCCCTCTGCCGTATCCGGGATCCCTTTCTCATCCAGGGTCAGAGCCACCGCCACGCCGCCGTACTTCTTCACCAGGGGAAATATGGCTGCCATGGATTCTTCCTTCCCGTTTACCGAATTGATCAGAGGCTTTCCGTTGTAGATACGCATGGCCCGCTCCATGGCTTTTATGTCGGAAGTGTCGATCTGGAGAGGCAGATCGATGACGCTCTGCAGTTCCTTCACCACATCCTCCATCATCTCTGCCTCGTCGATCTCCGGGAGGCCTACGTTCACATCCAGCACATGGGCCCCGCTGTCCTGCTGGGTCACCGCCTCCTGAAGGATATATTCCAGATCATGATCCCTGAGAGCCTGCTTAAACCGGGATTTTCCCGTAGGATTGATCCGCTCTCCGATGATCACCGGATCCCTGCCGATAACCACCCCATGGGTATAGGACGAGACCACGGTCCTGTCCTTTTCCTCCGGAAGGATCTGCTCCTTGTCTCTGCAGCGCTCCACCAGCTTTCTGATGTGATCAGGCGTGGTGCCGCAGCAGCCGCCCAGCACATTGGCTCCCATATCGGCGATCTCCTCCATCACCCGGGCAAACTGATCCTCATCGATATCATAGACTGTCCGCCCACCCTCGCTTCTGGGCAGCCCTGCATTGGGATTGACGATCACCGGCACGGAGGCATACTTTAAAACCTCTTTCAGAATCCCCTTCATCTGCACCGGCCCCAGGCCGCAGTTGATGCCCAGGGCAGATACCCCCAGCCCCTCCAGAAGGGCCACGGCCGACTCCACACTGCCGCCTGTGAGAAGCTTTCCCTTCTCGTCAAAAATCATGGTGGCAAATACGGGGAGGGAGCTGTTCTCCCTGGCCGCCAGCACCGCCGCTTTGGCCTCGTAGCCGTCGCTCATAGTCTCCACCAGGATGAGATCCGCTCCCTTCTCACATCCAGCCGCCACCACTTCTCTGTAGATATCACAGGCGTCATCAAAATCAAGGTCCCCAAGAGGCTTTAACAGCTTTCCCGTAGGCCCCAGGTCCAGGGCCACAAACCCGTGCCCTGCCGACTCTGCCGCAGCTCTGGCGTTGGCCACGGCCGACTCCACGATCTCCTTTAAAGAAAAGGCTCCACCGTGCGGATATTTGAGCCGGTTTGCTCCGAAGGTATTGGTGGTGACGATATCGCAGCCGGCCCTCAGATACTCTTCATGGATAGATCTCAGGATATCCGGGTGGAGCAGATTCCACGTCTCCGGCAGTTCCCCGGCCTTCAGCCCTCTGGCCTGGAGAAGACTTCCCATCCCTCCGTCAAAAAATACTTTTCTTCTTCTGATCTCCTCTAAAATAGTCGTGCTCATACTCTGTCCCTTCTGTATCTGCAGTCTGCCCTGCCGCAGCTCTCGCAGCCTTCTATGATGCAGTCTGACCTTACGGAGGCGACTCCCATAACCGCCGTCACCGATTTGGACGGCGCCATCAGCAGACT
Organism: uncultured Hungatella sp.; assembly: GCA_910586845.1. Classification (GTDB taxonomy): domain Bacteria; phylum Bacillota; class Clostridia; order Lachnospirales; family Lachnospiraceae; genus UBA3402. Next base: position 28,481 of record CAJUJV010000020.1, on the reverse strand, counting down.
GTCCGTCAACGTGATACCGATCCGTTTTCCCGCATCCAGCCCCGCCAGAAGCGCCGGCTGACAGTCCAGCGGAAAATCTCCGTACCCCGGACTGAACCGGGGACGGAGATAATATCCCTGTTTCTCATAATTCTCCCGGATCTCCTCATTGATCCGGTCGCAGTAGTCCTCCAGCATGGCTGCCGCTGCCGCCTGCATGACTACGGCCCGACTCATCTGCAGCCGGCTGTATTTCCGGATCAGGATGTCCGGGCCTGTCCCCAGAGTGGCCGCAAACAGCACCACGGCCCGGCAGTGTTCCAGATTTTTAAAAAGCGCCCTGCTGGCCACCTGAAAGCATCCCAGGTCCATCCTGCCGTCCTCCGGAAAGGAGAGAGGATATTCCCGGAAGCAGGACCTTTTAACCGCAGTCCTTTCCAGTTCCTCCCAGCACTCTTCCGCCAGTTTTAAGGTCTGCTCGTCGGCCTGGCTGCTCCCGTATCCCAGATACCGGAATGTGTCTTTCAGATTCATCTTATGCCTCCTGCCGCCGGACTCCTGAAGATTCGGAAGAGATCCCCAGGATCTCCGTGAGATTTTCCCGGATCCTGGCGGCCACGTCCGGCTTGTTCATGGAATATACATGGATGTTGTTGACCCCGTTGGCGATCAGGTCGATGATCTGCTCCGTGGCATAGGCGATGCCTGCCTGCTTCATGGCGGCCGGCCTGTCTCCGAACCGGTCCACCATGGCCTTAAACCGGGAGGGCAGATACGTTCCCGACATCTGGCAGATCCTTGTGATCTGAGAGCTGTTGGTCACGGGCATGATTCCCGCCACCACGGGCACCGTGATCCCTCTCTCCCGGATCCGGTACAGATAATTGTACAGGATATTATTGTCAAAAAACATCTGGGTCGTAACGAAATCGCAGCCCGCCTCCACCTTCTCTTTCAGATGGGTGATGTCCTCCGTCTTGTTGGCCGACTCCACGTGTCCCTCCGGGTAACAGGCGGCCCCGATGCAGAAATCCCCGCTGCGCCGGATATCGCAGATCAGCTCCGACGCATACCGGTAATCATGGGCGATCCTTCCGTCCGCCGGAATATCCCCTCTGAGAGCCAGCACATTTTCGATGCCCCTCTCCTTCAGCTCTCCCAGCACATGACGGACATGCTCCCTGGTGGAAGACACACAGGTAAGATGGGCCAGGGCAGGCACATGAAACTCATTGTTCAGCACGGCGGCAATATCCGCCGTATACCTGCTGGTACCTCCGCCTGCCCCGTAAGTGACGCTCATAAAATCAGGAGACAGCCTGGCAATCTTGCGGGCTGCCGCCTCCACGGTCTCATATTTATCCTGGGTCTTAGGCGGAAACACCTCAAAAGAAAGCGTTGGTCTCCCCTGGCCAAGTATATCTTTGATCTTCATTTCTCTCTTCCCCTGTTCCTTTCCTGTTCTGTAAACCATCCGGCCGGAGGATCCGTCTCCCTCCGGCCTTTTGCCTACTGGCCTGTAAAGATCCTGGCAATGGGAGAATCTCCCGGCAGGATCAGGGTATTCTGACTGCCGGTCAGAGAAGCTCTGGCCGCATCCAATGCCCTGATAAATCCGTAAAATTCTGCCCGTTCTTCCGTGTTGTAGGCGGCGGCCAGGATCCTCATATATTCGGCCTCCCCTTCCGCCGTAACGGCGGCAGCCTCTGCCTGTGCATTGGAGATGCTGATGGCAATCTCCCGGTCCGTGGTGTTCTGGATCATCCTGGCCTCTGCCTGACCCTCCGCCTGATAGGTGGCGGCGATCTTGTCCCTCTCTGAGATCATCCGCTCATAGACTGCCGCCTTGTTGTCCGCCGGCAGGTCCAGCTGCTTGGTCTCCACTGCCAGAAGCCGGATTCCGTACTGCTCCATACTGTCGCCGATATTGTTCATAATGGCCTGGGACAGTTCCCCGTCCCTGCCGCTGATCACATCGTTCTGGCTCATGCTGCTGATGACATTTTTAATGGAATTGTAGACCGTAGTGTCGATCCTCCGCTCCGCGTTCAGGATGGACGAATTCAGAGTCTGGGCAAATTTCAGAGGATCCGTGATCTCCCAAAGCACGTAGCTGTCGCTCATCATGGTCTTTTTGTCCATGGTGATCACATCCGAAGCCGCCAGGTCATAGATCAGGATCTCCTTCGGCAGACTGGCCGTAGTCTGGATAAACGGGACCTTAAAGCTTAAGCCCGCCTGATCGATGACTCTGCTGACCCGCCCGAATTCCCGTATCAGTTTGTATTCGTTTTCCCGGGTCACTACCATGGACCCGCTGAGTCCTATGATCGCTCCCAGGACGATGATAATTGTAAGAAACCTGCCGATGATCTTTCTCATATGCTCACCTCTCTCTATTCCGCACTGGAATCATGGTCTGCCGAAGATCCGGACCGGCTGCCGCCGGATGACGGCCCTGTTCCGGTGTCACCGTTGCCCGCGTCCGGGGAAAATGCTCCCGCCCCGGTCCGGCTGCCCGTGGTCTGGCCTGACCCTGCTGCCTGGCCTCCGTTTCCGGCCGACGAAGGCGCACCCGCCTCCAGGCTTCCCGGTCCCACAAAACTGTCCAGAGGAAGGATGGTGCTGGTCTGATCCGTACCGTCAATGATGACTCTCAGGCCCGGCAGCACGTCCTCCATGGCCTCATAGAACATCCTCTGTCTCGTCACCTGAGGATTTTTCCGGTACTCCTCAAACATGGCATTGAATCTGGCCACTTCCCCGTTGGCCTCATTGATCCTCTGAGTCTTCTGGGCTTCAGCCTCCTGCATGATCCTGTCGATCTCGGCTTCCGCTCCCGGCAGCTTCTCGTTGCGGTATTTGTTTGCGTTGTTGATGGCTGTCTCCTTGCCCTGCTTGGCCGTCTCCACCGCCTTAAACGCCTCCATCACCTCCACTGTGGGAGGCTCCGAATCCTGTATCGTCACATTGACCACCTGAAGTCCGATATCATGCTCTTCCAGCTTCTCCACGATCATATTCCGGATGGTAGCCTGAATCTCATTCTTCCCCGTAGTCAGCACCGCGTCCACGTCATAGCTGCCGATGACCGTGCGGACACAGCTTTTGCTGATATTTTTCAGGATCAGGACCGGGTCCTGAGAGGCATAGACTGCCTTCACCGGATCCGCTACTTTATACTCGATAAAAAAATCCACATTCACAAAATTATAATCCCTGGTGATCATGAGAGAATCCTCTTCCCGGCTCTCATTGTCTTCCTGGTCATATCCCAGGGCGAATCCCTGGATGGTGGTATTCACTTTCTGGACTCTCTGGATCAGGGGGATCTTAAAATGAAGCCCCGGCTCCGTCACTCCCACCGCCACTCCGAAGGTAGTCAGCACTGCCTGCTCCTGCTCCTCGATATTATAAAAAGAGCCAAATCCCACAACCAGCACTGCCGCAATGGCGGCTCCTCCGAAGATCAGCCTTTTCACGGCTCTGGCCGTTCTCCTCATCTGATTTATCAGATCCGGATTAACACTCTGCATATAACGCCTCTCTTTCCATGAATGATCAACTGTAACTCCTGGTATCGCTGCACTTACTATAGCACAGGTTTCCTGTTTTGTCACATCGTTCCGCTATTTGTTATATTTTTATCAATCTCTTGCTTTTTCCGGGATCTATGATAAAATATGGAACCAACAGAAACTGCTTTGACCCTGGGAAGTCAAATGTGTGTAGAACCCAATTACATCAGCAAAGGAGACGTTCCTATGGAATCAACAGGAATCAAAGCATTTTTCAAACGGAAAAATATCAATTTTACTCTCAGGACTTATTTTATCGACGCAATGGGGGCTATGGCCTTCGGTCTCTTTGCCTCCCTGCTCATCGGTACCATCTTCGCCACTCTGGGCGAGAAATCCGGCATCCAGGTCTTCAACACCATAGCCCAGTACGCCAAAGGAGCCACCGGCGCGGCCCTGGGCGTATCCATCGCCTATGCCCTCAAAGCGCCTCAGCTGGTACTTTTGTCCGCCGCCACCGTAGGCATCGCTGGCAATGACCTGGGAGGGCCTGTGGGGGCCTTCGTCGCCGCCATCGTGGCCGTGGAGCTGGGCAAGATGGTGTCCAAAGAGACCCGGGTGGATATCCTGGTGACTCCCGGTGTCACCATCATCTCCGGCGTGTTCATGGCTCAGTTTGCAGGCCCCGGCGTGTCCGCCTTCATGACAGGGTTCGGCAACCTGGTGAAGACCACCACCCTGATGCAGCCCTTCTTCATGGGGATCCTGGTATCCGCCCTCATCGGCATCGCCCTGACCCTGCCCATCAGCAGCGCCGCCATCTGTATCATGCTCAGCCTTGACGGCCTGGCGGGAGGCGCCGCCACTGCAGGCTGCTGCGCCCAGATGATCGGCTTCGCCGTCTTAAGCTTCCGTGAAAACGGCATCGGCGGCCTTCTGGCTCAGGGCCTGGGCACCTCCATGCTCCAGATGGGCAACATCGTAAAAAATCCCAGAATCTGGATTCCGCCCACCCTGGCTTCCATGATCACCGGCCCCATAGCCACTATGATATTCCGCATGGAAAACATCCCCACCGGCGCCGGTATGGGAACCTGCGGCCTGGTGGGGCCCATCGGAGTGTACACCGCCATGGGCGGCGGGATGAAGATGTGGCTGGGAATCCTGCTTGTCTGCTTTGTGCTCCCCGCCGTGCTCACCTGGGCTTTCGGAGAAGCGCTCCGGAAGACGGGATGGATCAGGGAGGGGGATCTGAAGCTGGATCTGTAAAAGAAAAAGATTCCTGGCCTTGCAACAGGCAGGGGCGGGAAATGAACGGATGCGCCTAAAATACATATGTTTGATGTCTCAAAAACAGAATTTCCTGTAAAATATGAGTATATACAAAATATTGCTGTGTATACTCATATGTTTTTACGTAGTGCAGTGTATATCAGTATTACCCTAATTGATACATTTCTACGGGAAAGCAGGCTTTTATTTAGTCAGACTTCGCTTTTTGCATTCCGCTGTTATAATCAATCTGTGCCATCTCACGCAAATTATACAGCCGGAGTACTTCCTTATGGTTGGCAGGAAATGTCATCTTTTCCTCCTCCATCCGCTTTCTCAGCTCTTCCTCATATACCTGGACATCCAGCGGAAGTGTGACCGGCCGCCTGGTCCAGGCAGACAGATAGGCGCTGTTGGCCAGTTCCAGAGCCTTGTATCCCTCCTGCCCCGGCGCTATGAGAGGTTCTCCCTCCAGCACCGCCATGGCAAAATTCTCCAGCATCCCCTCATAATCTTTCCTGGTCGGACAGACTTCCACAGACTCCTCAAAGCTCATGCCCTCTCTGGTATGGTACCCGGAATGCTTCCCATACTCCAGAGAATCCTGAGAATACCGGCAAATAGTGATGGTATCCCGGTCCGTAACAAGAGTTCCTCTGGTTCCCACGATCTCCAGGGAATCCTGGCTTCTTGCCTCACCTGTGGACAGGAAGAAACTTCCGGTCATGCCGTTTTCATACCTCATGAGAATGTGCGCTTCATCATCCACCGCAAAATCATTATATTTCCCAAATACGATGCTGCCGTAGACCTCCTGGGGCATCCCGAAAAACCACTGCCACAGATCTAGAGGATGCTGTCCCTGATTGATCAGAGTGCCTCCTCCTTCCCCGTTCCAGCTGCTGCGCCATGTGCCCGAACTGTGATAGGCCCAGGTACGGTAAGGCTCCGTGCTCTTTAAAGCGGCCCGCTGAAGCTTCCCCAGCTCCCCGGCGTCCAGAATCTCCTTGATCCTCCGGTTCCTGGCATACAGTCTTTGATGGAACATCATGGCAAATTTCCTGTCCCATCTGGCGGCTGCCCGGTTCATCTTCTCCGCATCGCCTACACTCATCCCTGACGGCTTGTCACAGAACACATGCTTGCCCAGTGCAAAGGCCTGTTCCGCCAGCTCCGCATGGCTGCTGTGGGGCGTCACGATCAGCACAGCGTCATACCGGTCCGGGTGAGCGTAGACCTCCTCCGAGGAGGAACAGACCAAAACTTCTCCCGGCAGAGTCTCTCCGGCCCAGGCCCGGGCTTCGCCGCTCCGGCAGCAGACCGTGGTCAGTCTCATGTGAGGGACCGCGCCGCCAACAAGCATCCGGGCGTACTGACGGCCCATGGAGACGGTGCCGATGAGGGCCATGGAGACGCACCGGGGCGCGGTGGCAGTTTGAGTGGTTAATCCCATAGAGGACCTCCTTAGACGGGATATTTTTATCCTTGTAATTTTTTCTTTAGCTCTGCAAACATGAGAATAAAAACAAAGAACGTGGCCGCCAAAGCCCCGTAGTACAATTGATCCGACAGCAAAAAAATACTTGCGGAATCATAATACAATTTGCCGTCATACAGCTTTGCGGAGACAGAACGATGGTATGTCATACTGTTTTCCATGACAAACTGCGCGCTGCCGGGTACGCCCCGCAGTCTGGAAGTGCGGCCCTGATAGGAAACCGTAACATTCAGTCCCCCCGGATTTAATCCGGAGGAGTTTGTTTTCATCTCCAGCACATCTACAAAAACTTCCTCTCCCAGCGCCTCTTTATCCTGACTGTACGCCTGCCTGTGAAAAATAACTGTTAAAATCAGAAGAACTACAAAGACAGCAGGCAAAAGAAAACTCTTATAATTAAATTTTTTATCAGAATCCATTTTATAATATCTCCTTATCATTTATTGTTTCAGGCAACGGGCGATCTTTGCCATATTTCTCTCAGAAATAATCCCCATCTGCTCATTTTCTCCGAATCTGTTTTCTTCCTGAGCGTGCCTAACATAGGTAAAAAAGTTTCCCCGCCTGCCCGATGCCCCTCTCACCGAATACCTGATATACAGATTCCTCTTGCTGATATGATTTCCCAGCTTGGTGTATCCGTTGCTTTTCGCGATCAACTTCGCCTTGTGGCGCATCCGCTGGTAATACTTGGAGATCGTTTTCGCCCGAAAGTTCACATGAACTCCGTCAAAGGTAAAGCCAAGAAAATTCAGATAGTTCTTTGAACCGCCCGCTTTCTCATGAATCGTCTTCCCGCAGTTTTCTATCCGATTCTCATAGAAATGATAATATTGGGTCTTAGCGGGCTGAAGTTCCAATCCGGGGAAATCCGAACCATTGAACAATTCACTGATCCTCATCAAAATATAGCTGGCATCCGCCTCCCCGATATGGGGCAGCACGACCATAAAATCATCACTGTACCGCATATACAAACCATGGTACTCTGACACATAGTCAGAAATCACTTTATCCGCGGACAGCATATATACATTCGCCAGCACTCCGCTCATAGGGGACCCCTGGGGAATCCCGGGATTCTGATTCTTCTGAATGCGAAACCCGTTCTTCTTTAACTCATCCGGCGATGAAACACGCTTCATCTCATTTAACGCCCGCCGCCCCTTTGAGTTGTCCTCCAGGCCGTGTATTTTCAGCAGGTCGGTCAGTTCAACATAACCATACCCTGTGATATTCTTAAACACCGCGTAGTGATCCGGCGGAAGCCTGTCCACATGGAGCAGACTGCACCACTGTTCCTTCAGATATCGGTGATCCAGACGATCAAAAAACTTTGTGAAATCCCCGATCATGATATAACAGTCACCGCTGTCGAGGATAAACTGAATCGCCTTCTTGGCAAAATCAATATTGTTCTGTTTTCTCAGATTTGTCCGATAGGCGACAGCAGCATCCTGGATCCCCAGCCGGACGCATTCCTCATTATAGCGCTCATTGAGTATAAAATTATAGAGCTGAAAAATACAGCGGTCAATATGGGCGGCGTAGCAGATATCTCTGTACTTTTCTTTCATTCCTCCCTTTTCCGCAGAATATTTGCTCATGTCTTTCCTGTAGTGGATAAAGGGATAAAAACCGTGCTTACAAATCTTTTTCGGATCCGAAATATAATCCCAACACTTTGTCAGATCCGTGCGGTAATCAAAATGAGCATAGTATCTCTGACTCTTTTTGACGGCCTTTTCTGATGTCCTCCAGGCTTCAAGATCTATCATAGTTCCCCCTAAAAATGCCGATACCCGCCGGCATGGAGGATAGCATTCCTTAGCCAGCGGGTACAAACAAAACGTGGTATTCACTTTTCGCCATCTTATCGACGACTGATTCATGTTACCAGCTATCCGATTAAACGCAATGCTTAACTGGATTACAATCAAGCAGGACATGTATATCAACGTAAGTCTCATGGAACTTACCCTGACGCTAGTGATGTCGGGATATATGAATTCGAATTCGAACCGATCATCAACAGGTCTGGCCCTCGCAGAAGCAGCAAAGGAGGTGTTGACAACAATCATCTTCCCTTATACCAGATGTGTAAGGTAGTTTTATTATAGCGGGTTGCGGGGGAATTGTCAATTGGTGGGAGGATTTTTAAGGTACATTTTGGGTGCATTTTTAGTAGTACTATTTTGGCCTGTTGAATCGTCATATCTGCCAGTTCTCCCTGCCTGCAGGCGCTCCCCAGTTAAACTCTTCATAAGGCCCGAGTTTCCCACCGTATTCCTGTACGCGTTCTTCCAGGGTACGATGCTGCCTTTTGGCAGGGGAAGGAAGATGAGGGGGAGTTTTATGCTCTGCATTCCTGGTTTTGTGGCTGTGATTTTCTTTGTGATTGAATATGTCTGCTATCTGCTCTTTGAATTTCATTATATCTTTATACCTACTCTCTATCTGTACTAATCATATAATTATATAAAATATGATTTAAGGAGATCTAAAAAGGTATCCACTATTGGAATTCAGTTTCAGCCTGATTGTTTATTTATATCACGAAGGATCTCTTCTTCATCAACGCTCCATAATAGAATAACTGGAAGTCCTCCCAGAGTCTCCTTGGCTCAGGACAGGACTTCAGCCTTCTGGAAACAAATCATTATCAACCTCTATGAGTAAGGTACCACGCCCTGAATGAATATTAGGTTCCGAATTAGTGTTTTATGGAACAGATATCGTCAAAAATGATAACTGAGATGTTCTTTATTCAGTTTAAACAACTGCCTCTAAAACAACCAACAACTTGCAAAACTCAATCAATTCATCAACATCCTTCAAAAGAAATTTCTCCCTAAGGAATTGAACAAACAGCTTGCCTATAATATTTTCATGCCTTTTTTCTTGTTCATATTCAATCAAGTCTGATATTCTAGTAATTCCTTTTTCAAATAGATCATTAATCTCTATACAAATATTTACAATACTTTCCGAAAAATTTTCTCCGTTTAAGCGGAAACGCATAATATGATGTTCGATAAAAAATATTGTCTCTTCATCTTTACCATCAATATCAGCCTCATAAATATGTCTTAGTAAATTGTACCGTACCCTGTATGAAAGACCACCTTTTTTATATCCTGTTGGCTGCAAAATAATCGAATTAATTTTGCAATAATCTTCTCTCATTAGCTGATATGTACCACAAATATTTTCACACTTTTCCGGACACTTCTCTACTAATTCATATTTATTGAAATCTATCTTTTCAATTCTCTTTTTATATATTAGATTACACCTCGCACAAGATGCCGAAAAGTTAAACTTACAATTTCTCAACATACTATTTTTCCCAATCTGATTGTAGTTGCCTTCCTTATCAACCGAGTGTTCCAAATGGAAATTGTCTTTTCCATCAATTCTCAATGAAGTTCCACAATACATGCAATAGGAATCAGATGCCAAAGAAAGGAGTTTCCGTAGTACCCTTGAATTACCATTTGCATAATAGGCCTTATTTTCTTTCGGATAAAGAATATCAAACTTTTCCGGCAAACAAATTTTCATTTTTCTCCTATGTTCCTCACTATAAAATCATAAAGTATTTTTTCTTTCGCTTTAAGGTCTGATCTGACGGTCTCTTTAATCTTTCTCAGATCAGCATCATCCAGATTCTTGCCATCAACTATCATGGCTACCCGTTCCTCCCACCACTTCTCGTCACGATGTTCCATATTCACCATTACATTCCGTATCTTTTCAATCTGACCAATCTGCTCTATATTATCAGCATCAAAGAAATAAACCAAATTTTCTCTAACATCGTCCTGGTGCATATTATTTATTAAGGCAACGTCCACTTCTTCTACACTAACAATTACAGCCAAAGAATGAATCACAAATAAAAAGCGGGTATCCGGATAGTTTTCAGTCAGCTTATTCATAAAATCAAGAATAGACTCTTCCGAAAAATATGCATCAAATTCATCGATAACAATTGCCTTGATTCCATTATTTACTGCATAGTTTACCTCCATTAAGATCCTCATTTTAGCGGCTTCGCTGTTTGAAATCATGGTTAGATTCGTCTTTCCATTCACGATTATCATTTGCCTGGATAGGAAATTATCTGTTGTTGTCACTTTCTCTACAGAAAAACCAAAAAATTCCTGATACATGTCATTGTATATTTCTATATTCTCTATCAATTCATCAAATGCAACAGCCCCTCCCGAATTTTGTTGCGCAAACTCATCTAAAACCGTAAACACCCCATCTTTTAAGCGATGTTCCAAAATTTCCTCTGTTGATAATTCTGACAATTTTTTTACAAGCGTAATATTATCCCTATCTACCATAACTCTATTCTTGGGGTCAATATAATAAAAAAGGTTCTGTGCTTCTTTCAAAGATCTCTTCAGGATATCCTTTATCAGTTGTGTCTTTCCAATAGCATTGCTTCCAGTTATAATCAAATTTCTATGTTTATAAAAATTGGTTTCATTTACTATATCATCATATAGTTTGCTTACACTTTCGTATATATTTTGCATACTCTGCCCTCACTTCACTTATGGTACCTGTTAATCGCGACTCTACACTTGCTTTATTTGATAATACCTTTTCAAAAATATCAGTTTGCTCTTCAAGCGATTTTATCCAGGATAGCCTTAACTTTAGATCTGAACTATAGTATTTATCCAAAAGGCCAAGTTTACAAAACGCCACAAAGACTGCCTCAAAAACTGCTTTATTACATTTTTTTGTATCATCATCAAAGATTAATACATCCAGGTAGTTCATAAGCAATTGTATATCTGCATCTATCGATTCTTCAGATAAATCAATACAAGACTCTGAATACCCCTCCATAATATTCGTCCAGTTAAATGTACCATCATAATCTGTCTCTATTCTATCGTTTTCATATACAGTATAATGGTTTAAAGCCAGCATTTTCAGTAAAATCTCTACATCCTTAGAAAACTGGCTTATACTGCCATAAATTTCTCTCCAATTTTCATTTTCTTCATTTAATTCAAATAGCTTTTTATACAATTCCGTTTCCCAATATATTCCATTTCTGATTTCCTGTGTTCCTAATATTTTCCCTCCGGTATTTAATACTTTAAAGATATTTGCGAAAATTTTTTGTGGTTGTCTCTCATTACACCTTACAACCGCAATATTAAAATCTTTTCTTAATAAATATTCTCTGGAATCCTCATCAAAAATAGAAAATGATATATCGACACTTTCTTTATTTACATTCTCTACTGTAAATGTTGTTATTCCTAGTCCGTATTTTGATTTTAAAACATCACATAAGGCTTTTCGTTCCGTTTTTAACCGTCTGATTTCATCTTTCACATTCTGTGTTTTTTTATTTCCAGAACAGGTATGATATTCTATGCGCTTATCTATGTCATCTATTTTCTCCTTTATTTGAGCAACATCCTTAAAATCTAACTTCTGACGTTTTTTTTCACCTACAAAAAAAATTCCATAGAAGTACAAAAATATAGCGGTAACTCTCTGCTGCCCATCTAAAATCACCTGTTTTTTTGTCTTGTTATCAACATATACATAGAGGGGTGGTACAGGTATTCCCTTTATTATCGAAAGCGCTAACGATGCTACTTGCTTTTTGGTCCATATAAATTTACGCTGAAATCCAGGAACAATAAAATATCCCGATTTCAATGAATTAATAATAGACTCAAATTGCAGACCAGTTATACCAGAAGAAATCGAACAATTCAAAACATCTCCAATCACGTTCTCCTTTATTTCATCATAATCTTCTGGAAATTCATCCTCCTGCATATCATAATCATCTTCTATTCCACTTCCAAAAAATTTATATTTCGCTTTTATTTCTTCTTTTAATTCCGTATTATTTAATTTCATATAATCAATTTAACCTTCCTTCATTTTTTCAATTACATGCAATATACATTATTTACAAATCTCCACCAGCGCCCTCGCGACCTCCAGCGCCTCCTCCTCCGTATTTCCAGCCCCAAAAGAAACGCGAATGGTCCCTTCCGCATACTCACGAGGCACTTTCATAGCTCTAATAACATGGGAAACTTCTGTATTAATTGAATTACAAGCCGAACCTGTAGAAACATAGATATTCTTTAAATCAAGCCGATGAAGCAATACCTCTCCCTCTTCACCGCCAATAGACAAACTTATATTGCCAGGAATCCCAAAATTTCCATTGCGGATAAAATCAATACCCTTTTTCCTCAAAGTATCATCCATAATTTGTTCCAGTTTCCGCAATCTTATTTGATTTTCCCGCATATGATCACAATTTTTTCTCAATGCAGCTGCCATCCCCACAATCGCTGCCACATTTTCCGTTCCCGCCCGCATTCCGGCTTCCTGAGAACCACCATCCATATAGGGCTGTATCGCCGTGCCTTTTCGGATATACAAAAAACCGATCCCCTTTGGGCCATTAAACTTATGGGCTGAGGCAGACAGCAGGTCAACTCCCAACCGATTTACATCAATCTCTACATGACCTGCAGCCTGGACTCCATCTGTATGGAACAATGCCCCCTTTTCATGAGATATCCGACTTAGTTCCTTAATAGGCTGAATACTCCCAACCTCATTATTGGCCATCATAACAGATACCAACTTTATATCCGATGTAACTGCCTCCTCCAACACGTCCGGCTGAACCTCACACCTTCTGTTTACCGGCAGATACAGCACTTCCCCCCCCAGTTCCTCCACAGCCCTGCATGCATGTAACACCGCATGATGTTCAACCTCCGATGTTATCATAGAACCCTTGCTGCCAACCATTATTCCCTTTATGGCCCAGTTATCACTTTCAGTGCCCCCAGAAGTAAAATAAATCTCCTCCGGCAACGCGCCAATACAATCCGCTATCACCACCCGCGCCTGCCTCAATGCTTTTTTTCCCGCTCTCGCAAAAGAATAAGGCTGAGACACATTTCCATAATCCTCCAACAGAAATGGTTTCATTGCCTCAAAAGCATCCATATCTAATTTAGTAGTGGCGGCATTATCAGCATATATCATTCCCTTCCCCTTTCTTTACAAAGCAATCAATCCTTTCATCAATCCACCCAAGCAGTCTTTCTCTGTTAACCGTAATAAAAGAAGCCCATTCCTGATTCACCTCAATACGCTTTCTGCTCTGTAAAATTGAAAAAATAGCATACAGGCATCTGCCCTCACTACGTGAAAGCTCCTCAATCAAAATATTTTTCTGTTTGTCCGTCTTTCCTTTCAACTCCCGGGGCCACAGATACGCCAACAGCCTATATGGTACATAATTACATAAAGACCTTATCAAAGCTCTCAATTCCTTATTCTCGGTCTCAGAAACCGCATGATATACCTCAGCGATTCTTGAAGACTGCATTAAATTCTCCTTTTCGATAGCAAGAACCGCAGCATCATACAACTTATCTAACGAACGAATCCGCCTGCCCAAACCACAAACTCCGGCAAACGAATACGCACACATCCAACAAGCCATCTCATAAAAACCAAACTCTCTCTTATGATTAGAAACATTTATCAATAACGCTTTAAGAAAATACAATTTATAGCTGTTCATAAGATTCCTGTCAGCTGCCATCTCACAAAGCTCCCAGTCAAAGTTAATCATCCAAAATTCCTCACTCTGATATCCGGCATATTAGAACTGTATTCCATATCCGTAATAGAAAGCTGCTCACGAATAATCTTCCGCTTCTCATAAGCCGGACGAAAACAATACGTTTCAAACTCCCCCTTTGTTATATCCCTGACAGACTTCACATGAGGAAAAAGAATCTTCATATAACCCGTGGCAAGCCGAATAATAGCAGTCGTATCCCTGGTATCCGCATTCTTAGGAATCTCCAGCATATCCGTGACAACAGACGCATATTTTGACATCTTCCTCTGCATAGACAAGAGTTCCGAAAAATACTCCACATTAAGAGAATACCCCTCTAACTTTAAATCCTCCGTAATCCTCGGCAGATACCACCCCTCAATCATCCCATGAAAACGATCCAATAGCGCCGTATCATGAAACACACCCGGAAGCTCCTGAAAATATCTCTTATTAACAGGCATCCTATGACTGTCAAGATCAATATTTCCAAGCAAAATAAGCCCCGCTGTCGATGTCTGCTTCGCCTGCCCCATGGTAAAAGACCCATTTTCCAAATAACCCTTCAAAGCACCCTGAAGCTCCTCCTGGTTTCCAAAAACAATGGTTTTAATCTCATCCATGGAAACAAACTCATAATTCGGAATAATACCAGGCTTGTTAGACGCCATATCATAAAACAGTTTCGCCCTGGTGACCTTACCCCCGCTGATCATCCAGCCATATTTAGACAGATTATTAAAAATGTAAGACTTGCCCGTCCCCTTCGGCGCAAGCTCAATGATGTTCAAATTCGGCTCACAAAACACAAGAAGCCTGGAAATAAACAAAAGCTTCTGCGAATAAGATTCAAACTGTGACGACATAGGGTTATATTCCATACAGCGAATAATAAAATCGATCCACTCCGAAATAGAAAACCGCTTTCTGGCCTCACAATAATAATCAATATCCGGTGTATAAGGCTTAAAAGGCTTAAACTTTACCAATTCCGCATAACCCTTATCACCATTTTCCGGACGAACATACTCCAGAGTTACGATTCCCCAATTTTCCCCTTCCTTCATACTTTCCTTTTGAGACCGCATGACAAACTCGCTGACACGCCCCTCATTGCTCTTAATACCAATATCCGGAATCGAAAACTTAAAAATACCTGTCTTTAAATCAGACTCCACAATGACTCTCACCAGAATCTGTATAGTTTCACCCTTTAACAACCTGCTTTTTATATCACTGTCCTTCATAGGAATATGCTTATCCAAAAAGGCAAACAAAGCCTCCCTATCAACCTCTTCCCTCTCATCCGAATAACGTTTGATCAGCCAGTCCTTTATAAACGAAGGAACATTCACACCGGCAAACATATTATAACGTATCGGAGTCTTAAAAATCGATTCCTCCGGGAATATATCCCGGATTTTTCTATCCAAATCAGTCATCAAACAAATCATCTCCCATCCTTGTCTGCGGAATCGTCCTGAACTTAGAGACCTGGCTGTCGACAACAATCTCTATATCCTGCTCAATACCCCTTCTCAATTCCCCTGTCCATACATTTCCGTCACCGTTCCATTTCATCTCAACATCCGTGCCATCCTTCCCTTTCAACACAACCCTTACATCCCTAGGCACAGGATGAATCTTTACCTCAATCTTTCTATTTAGCCCAGAAACCTTAAGATTCACAGCCATCACCCTGTAATGCTTTACAGCCCTTTTCCCTTTATGAACAATGATAACCGGCACAAGCACTTCCTCAGGCGTAGCCCCGCCATGGACAGCATACTTTGAATTGTTATACAGCGACTGCTGATTCAACGCGATTACCCACTGCCTTCCCGCCTCATCATCATAAATAATATAGTCCTCACTAGGTTCTATCCGCTGTCTGTCTTTATTGTAATAACATCTCCCGTCATGCTCCGATTGATCAAACTGATAGCTCTTATCCCTTTTTTGAATTTTATGTCCAACCGTAGAACCATGATCCGCCGTAATCGCAAAAAAGCCATCCTCATCATTATCTATGATCCTATCGATCATGGCCCTTATCTCAGACAAAGAACTCTCCATATTTTGCACATGATAATATGTTCCGCCATGAATCACCTTACTATCATAATCCTCAATCCACTCATAATCCGGCGGATAAAATTCCTTTGCTATCGAAGTAACCGAAGGCAGATGACATTTCGTATAACTTGAAAATTCCGCCCAATAATCCTTTAACTCCAATAATTTTAAAATATAACCCATAAATTCCGCGCCAACTCCATCCAGAACATATACCCTGCCTTTAAACTCTTTCCTTTTCAAATATACTTCCGGATATTCGATCTGACTGTTAAAATACCAGGCATAAAAAGCAGCCTCATTTCTATTCCACGGATTTATAGCAATATCATACCCAGAGCCCTCCTCTATCCTCATACGCAAAGCCCTATATGTTTTAAAATACTCCGCAAATTTTTCCGCAAAACCTTCAGGTCCCACATCACTTTCCATATGCCTTAAATAATACCAAAGATCCGAATAATGATCCTCCAGCCACCCTTCACCAATAAACCCCTGCCGATAAAGCCATATAATCATCTGACGTTCATACCTGCTAAAGCAAGTCAGATAGCCCACAAGCTCTTCCCCTATAGCTTCCCTCAATACCTCTCTGTTTTCAACCAGAATCCCGTTGTCCCTCGTAAAATCAACAGGCTCCATAGAACAGGCAGTCTTTTTTTGAACAATCTTTCCCAACAACGAATTATAATACCCTGTCATCCTATTTGAGAAAGTAATATCCTTTTCTGCTCTCTTTACCGTTACAAGAATCTGCCTTCTCTCTTCACACAAAGAGCAATCCTTCTCCTCAAAAATCACCAGATATACCTTCTCTAAAAACTCCCTGTCCGAAAGTTCTTCCATAGAACACATAACCTTATAAATATAGGAATCTTCCGGCAGACTCATAAGAACATAATTCTGAATCAGCCATCGCCTAAAGGTATCACTTGACTTCCACAAATGATAAATATTAGAGATATCTATACTTCGGGCATTCACTTCCAACAATATAATATCCTCAACCCTTTTCCCTCCCATAATTTGAACAAAGTTCAGCAAACGTCTATAATATTCTTCCGGGTCCTTCTTATATCCACATAAATGATCAATCTGATACATATGCTTAAGCATATCTTCATAGTTCTCTATAGATTGAATATTATACACATTATCCGGGCTGGCCGAAGCATAAAAATAAGACAAAGTCTTTGAAGAACATATAATCGGTCTCTCGGTATCTACATCCGGATTTCTCCACATGCCAAACCATTCCTTAGAATTTACCACCTCATTAGAATGAAACTCCGCGTTCAATTCAGGCTTGACAAAAAATATCCTCGGAAGATCCTCCACATCCTCTTCATTCAGCAATGGATTATACGCTTTTATTCTCCTGTGGTACATACTCACCAACTTTTTTATCTGACTGTATAGGGCAAAACAGGGGATATAAATTCTCCTTTTCGGATTATCACCAGGATTCTCCATCTCCCACAAATTTATGAGCAGAGATAAAAAATCCTTCTCATCCAAAAATCTTGCATACTCAGAAAATCCCATCACAATAAAACTCTTCTGAGACTCCAATCCGTATATCATTTTACTGAAATGATCCTTCGTAATCCAACCATCCTCATGAGGTAACTGATCATTAATATCAAAAAATTCAACACCATTTAAAAATTTTTGTATTTGAATTAATGTATCCGATACCCCGCTCTCATACTTCATACTAAAAAAGCGTACTGGATATCTGTCATATGCTCCATTTTTCCTTAAATCCTCATCCATTAATTCAGTTAACAACGTGATATCCATGCAAACGCCTCCCACTCTACAAGAGCTGATCAATCTCTTCCAAAATATCAGAATATTTATCCGAAAGTACCATTAAAATATCATAAAGTTTATTGCTGTCTCCTTTATATCGGTCAATCTTAGATTTCACCCTGGTTCTCAGCTGCGCCATCTCATTTTGCGGCATAGGCTGATTTTGGAAAGTTCCAGTCTGGTTCTCCGGAGCTTCCCCCTGCTTATTACCCAGGCCCTGTGCCCCCGATTCCTCAGCAGCCTTCTTAGATCCATTTTTCTTTATCTTCCAACGCAATATTTGTTCATGTACATCATCCTCTTCCCAAAAGACAATATCTCCGGACATTACTCCCTGCAAATATTCCTTCACACTTGAAAGGGAATCTTCATTTTCATCTACCCCTTCAAGCTCTCCGAGAATATAGGAATCAAGACACTGTATATTCTCTACGCTGACAACAGCATTAGAAAGCTCAACACTGAATTTCTTTACCCCTTCCAATAATTCAATGATAAAGCTTTGCTGAATATTATCATCCGTACTCTTTGAGAATTTAAACAATTTATCAATAAATACTTTATATTTGTCCGTAGGATTGCCTACATATTTTAGAGCCCAAAGAGGTGCCTTACTTTGATCCTGAAATTTCTTGCGCATAGCCCACTTCGTTGCCAAAAGCCCTTCCTGATCCTGAATACTAAAAATAACATTCAGCTTATCCGTAAGAGCGCTTTCTTCCTCCGTGCTCATCCGCACCAGAAACTTATCACTGAACTTATTATTCTCCCAATAATTAAAAATTGCCAGTACAATATCCTTCATGACAATCTTATCAACTTTTTGTCCATTTCCAGATGTGTATAATTTGCCTATATACGGCCTAAGGGCAAGAGCCAAAGCCCCCATAAACAATCTGTTTTGATAATACCCATATTCAGGATCAATCAAATATTTAAACTCATCTGCCAGGTTTATAGAAGGCTCCTTTTTCCTCTGCTCAAAAATTTCCTTCACTTCCTGACAAACTCTAACTACCGGAATACTGCTGTCCTCAGAAATCAGCTCCAGTCTCTCATTAAACAACATACTGCTTTCATTTATAAGCAAAGATCGCAGCGCAGCCTCCGGGCCGCTGACGCTATTCTCCAGTTCGCTCTTAGATGAAGCATATAAAACCAATTCCACTGCCCTTTTGCTTGTCTGGTGCTTCCACGCCGTATTAGCCACAGGAAGAAAATCAAGACCATATTTAAAAATTACTTTGATGTAATTCTTTCTCAAATATTTATGACACTGACTAAAAGGCACATGAATAATATCCCCCCGAAAGATCATATCAGCCATTCCAGAAAGAATAATCTCATCGATCCATTGACTAATCCACTTTTCCGCATTCTGCTGCCCCTCAATCCGCTCCTCATCCATCTGCAAAGCCCTGGCAACTGCCTCCTGAGCAAGACTGTCAAGATACGCCTCAAATCTTTTATGTCCTAATTCCGTATTAATCACAACAAAAACAATATTCCTCAGCTCTTCTTCCTTTGAAAGCCGAAGAATCATATCCCTTGAAGCTTCCTGACTTGTCTCACTTCTTCCGAGAACCTCATCCAATTCCTTTGTAGAACCACGATATAGTACTAATGCTACATTCACCGTGTATCCTTCCTTAAACTTCGCAGATAACTTTCCACGAATAAGATGTTCCTTCTCACCACCCCAAAAAACCTGCCCATCCAACTCCCGCGGTATATCTCTGGAAACAGAAGTCCTTAATTTGCCAAGACACCTAATCGCATATTCCTCCACGATCTTGCTGACATCCTCTTTGTTAGGATACAATCGTTTCTTCTCCTCAAGTATCTTTTTCTGAGGAAGAGAGGACGAAGAAACCTCAAAGACACCATCCGGATTGCGATGTAATATCTGATTTTCATCAATATAATCAAGAATAGCAGACACTTCATTCTCATCCAGTACTCCGCTAAATGCCGCAATAAGATTCTCCGTTCTCGGATTCACCATACTCTTTTCAGATTCATCCGCATCCGTAGTCGTCACACGATACAAAATATTCAAAAGCAAAATTGTTTTGAAGACCGCATAATAATCCGCTCCCTTCTCTGACACAATCTCACCCGACAACTTAAACTTATTGGTGATAACATCAAAATGCCCGGCAGCATTCTGCTCAAAGGTTTTATAGAAGAAATCCCACACATAGTCCGGTGTCAAAAATTTCTTCTCATCAATATCCGTCTCAATAAACTTTTTAAAACCAGTCTCTTCATCATTCAAAAAACCAAATATGCTTCTCTCCGCCTCGCCAACAACTCTTGAAACAAATGTGGCCAAGTAAGAAGTATAGGGATGAAAAGGATAGAGGCTGATTATTTTCTCCTTAATCTCAGAAGCATTTACAGAATCACTGTCAACCACCCTATCAACAAGAGTTCTCACGCTTGGCACATCCAAGAAATTCTTTTGAATAAGACCCTTTAAAATCTCCGGCTCTTTACGTTCCAATGCCCCTGAAAGAATATGGAAGGTGGTTGTCGGCTGCATACCATAGTCAAGCTCAACAAACCTGGCTTTCGCCATACTGCGTTCATCTTCCTTTAATTCCTTATAAGATTCCGTTGCCTCCAATTTTTTATGAGTCACAAGAAGAAGGTAAATTCCAAGAGTATCTGTGTTATTATTCACCTCCGAACAGCTGAGTTCCGCAATATCCTGCATTACATTTAAAATACTTCTCCTGTTCATAATCTCAAGCAGAGATGTAAACTCATCCCACATCAGCATCAGGTAATCAGCGATTCCTCTTTCCTGAAGCTCCCTTTTAATCTCCGTCAGCCACTCAATAATATTATGCGTTCTAAATCCGCCCAGACCAGCCTTCTTCAATTCATCTGCAATAATTCTTATAACTTTCGTATCATTACGTTCCAAAGCCTTAATCAACTGTTGTTTATTGGCTGCGTAACTATGTAATTCTATATTATTCTCCAGCACATTCTCAAAAAAAGAGTCCAATACTCCATTTTTTAATATCTCTAACAAAGATTCAAAATCTGTCTTCGTAGAAATCTCCATATCACCAAGAGCAGCGGCAACCTGTTGCTGAATAACATAAGTAAGATCAGCAACATCCGTAATACTGTAAATACCTTTAAGCACTACCGGAAATACCTTTTTCTCTTTTCTAAAAGCCGATATACGGCTTCTCAACTGACTTCGATTAATTCTCGGTATATAGTCCTCAATATCCCCATAATCATCACATAACAAATGCTTGATAACCGACAAAGAATGACTCTTCCCCGTACCATATGTACCCTGAATCCAGACAGATTTACGATTGTTAAAAACCGGTGAAGTAAAACAGTTGATTATTTGAGACAGATTATTCTCAAATCTCTCATTTGATATAAATGTCTTCCACGCCTCCCCACTATCTGAGGTAATATCAAAGGCCGACTTAAAGTGCTTCTCAACACTGATAATCTCCGAATATTTCATATAGCCTCCTACAAAAATAAAGTACAACCCTCTTCTTTAAACTGCTCTATTTTTTCCAGAAGGATCTCCTGATCCGTATTCAAATATTCACTGAGACAGCTTAAACAAAGAAACTGCTTTGTCTTTTTTCCCAGCATTTTTTTGTTCAGCGCAGCCTCATCCGTTGTCAAATTCCTGCTGCAATTCACACATATTTTCATGCCTTTATATCCTCTTAATCATCCTGCTCAAAACCCCAAATGATGTAAATTCTTTTGCCAAATGTATATTTTCCAGTCCGCCCAATAAATCCGCCGAGAGGACTCCGCTATTGGTAAGCCCCCTCAAAGCATTTAAAAAATTCTCACAGTCCATATTAAAAACATTGCATACTCCCATATACCTTTCATCATAAAAATCCGAAACAGTAAATTCATACTCATTACTCATTTCCGCAGTTTTATAAAGAATATATGCAACTGCCGCTGAAGAAATCTTTGAAGTGCCGCACTTGCGTACACTCTTCACCTGAACACCTTTCTTCTCCATAAATCCAACACACAAACTGCTGTCATCATACATATCTGTTGAACCGAGAGGTGAATAACAGAACATATTCACCATAGCATCTACCGGATTCTTAAGAGTCGCGCCCTTTAATGTGGGATACTCCTCTTTCAAAAGCTCAACCATTTCCTGTTTGGAATACTCTACCTCAGATTTTGCATTCTTCACATACCAATTTACAATTGCTGAATTAAAAGAAAGATTAATCCATATAATCTGCCATACTACCAGCGGGTTCGTTTCATACAAAGGTTTCAGCAGTCTGGCAAGCTCTGTCACCTTCTTTTCCTTATCTTCAACAAGTTCTGCCTCTCTAAGCCAGTTTAACATTGCCGGTACCTGTTTAGGTCCAAGACCGGCATTTCCGTCAAACCATCCATCCATTTGATTAAAGAAAGAAGCAACCCACTCATCTCTCATTCCGAATGTGGAATATCTATCAATTCCTGATGTCTTTGTCGCTATTCCGCCCACAGCTTTCCCTCCCTCATAAACCATTCTTCTTGTTGCAATGATGCAACCCTTTGCATTAATTCCAAAGCAGTTGTGACAATGAACACATCTTGACCTGTCAATCTCTAAAGACTCCCGAACTGTTAAAGCCCCTGTAGGACACTCGATCTCACATACTCCGCACAATTCACAATAGGCCGTCTTAGCAAATGCTTTCGTCAAATAGCTGACAAGCATAATTCTATTGGTTGTACCTGTGGCTTTAAACCGAATGGAATTATGATTGTAACTAACATCAAACTTAACGATCTCATCTTCAAATTTCATTTCACCTTTATAGTAGTTTGAATCTATTTTCTCCAGAAAATACTCTCCAATCGTAGAAAACCATATCTCCCAGTCCACTTTTGGATTTTGAACAATACATTCAAAATCAGGCTCTTTTGATATAATGTCCATTCTGGAAGCATCCTGCGCAAGCCCCTTCCCTCCTGCATTTTTCTTCCAGTTTCCAGATGAGACATACTCATTTATCTTAGATTTTGAAGTAATGCCAATATTTTTTGCCATTTCTTCCACCACACTGATGTAGTCTGTTGCAATCTGTGGATAGCGCTTCCTTATGACATATTCCGACCAGTCAGAAGCAAATGGACAAACCCCGCATCCAACTCTGGTTAATCCCAGGGTATACGCAGGGTTTATCTGTACCCCATTCTTATACATATACAGATAAATCTCTGTCGTATTCCATTTCAGTATAGGCCTGCAATTTATAAGATTAACATGCTTTACCCCTTCACCTATACGATTATATGCCGCACGTTTGGAACTCTCATCATTCCGGACACCCTCAAAAACAACTAGACGTGGCTGTGAGGTCTCTTCAAGTAGTTCCTTCATCTTTCTTCCAAATAAAGCTGTCTTTAATACCGAGCAGCACCATCTATTCATGCGGCTTGGGGGCCCATAATTTTTCCACATCTCTAATGCAGACTTTTTACTTTCTGCCTTCTCTACCTTAAAATCAGGAAATTTTTTGCGATAGAATTCTTCCGTGCTTTCCATCAAATCTATAGTACATGGGAGTTCCATTCCGGTATTGGTAAAAACCGTTTTAAAATTCCCATGAGGTATTACCCTACTGACTAAGTCCAAGGTAACCTGTGAATCTTTGCCTCCGCTGAAGGCTACCACAAAGCCTGCAATTTTTTTATTCTTTTGATATTCTTCATATTTCAACTTAATAAAATCCATGGCTTCATCTTCTGCCACTTCCAATGATTCTTTATTATTTTGTACCAACATCTCTATATCAATAGGTTTTAAGCTTCTTCCCCTGTATTCTTCTGAAATAATAACCGCTGGGTCCTCATAAATATTTCCTTTTTGAGTCTCAGCAATCATTTCTCCATAATAATAATATTTTCTGTCAATCTCCCAACAGACAGGAACATTTTCCTTTGGGAGATTAAATACTTTATCCAGTTCAAGCATCTTTAATTCTTCGACATAAACCGGTCGTGGCGCATTTAAAGCTTCATTTTCCTCAATATATTCTGACAATATCACACCATTATTATCCAAATCCCATTTTATTTTAAACATTATATATGTATCTCCTATTTAAAATCTTATCTGCTCATCTTTGATTTTAATAGTTTCTATCTTTTCCTCCTCTAACTAAATCCCCTATAATTCAGATACAGCTTGACAATCTTATAATCCCCTGCCTTCAACATCACATAAATCCTGAGAATCCATATCAACAACAATCTGAGCCTCCATATTATTTCTGTCGCTTGTTATATAAACAAGTATTTTACTATTATATTCCTTTTCTAATTCCTTATACAATTCCACCCGTTCCTGGTACATCCCCTCTCCTCCTCTGGTCACACTGCTATCTCTTTATTCTACACTAATTCCTCCAACATTTCCACCGCTTTTTCCCAAACAGAAAACAAACCTTCAATCCCCTCTCCAAAAAGAAAAAGAGGCCGCGCCCCACAGCGCAGCCTCTTTCCTCATATTCACTTTCCCCTCACAGCAACTTCTACCCGATCTCTATCTCCCTACACATCCTCCAACCGCAAATGCCTCGGCAGTCCATCCACCATGATCGGCGTCAGCTCCGCCTGGATCAGGGGCCGCACATAATTCACAAAGTCCTGAGTCACATAGTCCCCGGCCTCATTGATCCACTCTCTGGGAACCTTCTTCTCTATGTTGGCAATCTTGTGGACGTCGTAAATATCCGTCACGCAGATATAAGGATCGTCGGACACTCTCTTTAAGATGATCATCTTCCCTGTCTCGCCCTCAAAAGCGGCCTTTACCGCAGCTCCGCCTACCTGGAAGGCCTCGGTGATATCCACCCGGCCCACGATGTGGGAGGCACATCTCTGCAGAGAGTTGAATTCGATGGCCCTGGTCTTGCATCCCATCTCCTTGGAGATCCTGCCGGCCAGGTAGCGGGAGGTTCCGGTCAGCTGCTTGTGGCCGAAGGCATCCACATAGTCGATGTTGTCCGTCAGTTCGCACACATACCGGCCGTCGGCTACCTTGACGCCTTCTGAGATGGCCACCACCACGGATTTCTTCACCTTCTGCAGGTCTGTGACCTTCTTCATGAAATGATCCACGTCAAAGGTGATCTCCGGCAGGAACAGCATGTCGGGGCCCTCGCAGTCTTCGCCTGTGGCCAGGGCCGCGGCGCCCGTAAGCCAGCCTGCATTCCGGCCCATGATCTCCAGCAGGGTCACCTGCTCCTGATCGTAGACCAGACCGTCCCGGATAACCTCTTTTGTGATGGAGGCGATGTACTTGGCCGCACTTCCGAAGCCCGGCGTATGGTCTGTCACGGCCAGGTCATTGTCGATGGTTTTGGGTACGCCCATGAAGCGGATCTGGCTGCCGTTTAACAGAGCATAGTCGGAAAGCTTCTTGATAGTATCCATGGAATCATTGCCGCCGATGTAGAAGAAATATTCGATCTCCAGCTTCTCCAGGATCCTGAAGATCTTGTCATACAGCTCGGTCCCGTCTTTGATCTCCGGCAGTTTATACCGGCAGGAGCCTAAGAAGGAAGAAGGAGTTCTCTTTAACAGGTCGATATCCAGGTCGCTTTTGATGTGCTCGGACATATCCACCACCCGCTCCTCCAGAAGTCCCTGGACGCCGTGGAGCATGCCGTAGACTTTCTTTGCCCCGCGGTCGATGGCTGTCTTGTAGACCCCCGCCAGGCTGGAGTTGATGACGGCTGTGGGGCCGCCGGACTGTCCTACGATTACATTGCCTCTCATTGATGTTGCCATAAAATCTTACCTCCGTTTGTTTGGTATCGCTTCCCTTTTGTTTCATGCCGTCTCCGGTATGGTCTCATACCGCATCCATTTTCCTGCCCGGCTTTCTGTCCGGACGGCTCTCCCCCCATTCTGACGGCTGCTGTTTTTCTTCCTCCCTCACAACTTCTGGTAATCCTTTCCTGACCGCCGTATTCCGGCTACCGGCGCTGTCTTCTGAATTGATCCCCGGCTCGCGCCGCCCCCGCGCTGCCTGGCCATCTCGCCCTGCTGTCCCTGGTCAAACAGCCCCACTGGAATTGAGGCTCTCCCCCCGCGCTACCTGGCCATCTCGCTCTGCTGTCCCGTCTGATAATGAGCCCTGATGATGGTCTCGATCTCCTCCAGATTGGAAGAGGGCAGATCTCCCGGTATGGTATTCTTCACGGCGCTGGTGGCATTGCCGTATCGAATGGCTTTCGCACAGTCAAAGTCACTGGTAAGAAGCCCATAGAGCGCACCGGAGATATAGGCATCCCCGCTTCCGATCCGGTCCACTACCTCAATATCCCGGTACGGTTCCTCCTCATAATATTCCTGCTTTTTAGCGTCGTACATGACAGATCCGAAGGTATGGCGTTTCGGACTGTGGACGATCCTCTGGGTGGAGGCCACGATGGAGATGGGATATTCTTCGGTGAAGCTCTTCATCATCTCTCTGGCAGTCCCTGTCTTCTTAAAAGTCAGCCGGGCCGTGTCCTCGGAACAGAAGAAGATGTCCACATAGGGAAGGATCTTCTCGATACATTCTCTGGCCTCTTCTCCGGTCCACAGATTGCCCCGGAAATTCACGTCAAATGATACCAGAGTGCCGGCCGCCTTGAACCGCCTGATCATTTCCACCGTAGTATCTCTCAGCTTCTGGTTCAGAGCCAGAGTGATGCCTGTGGTGTGAAAACATCTGCTGGCGCTGTACACTTCCTGAGGGATCTCGTCAATGTTCAGGGAGTAGAAGGAGCTGTTGCTCCGGTCATAGATCACCTTCGGTTTCCGCGGATACGCGCCGTTTTCATAGTAGTAGATCCCCACTCTGGCAGACGGCGAATGATCATACAGGAAAAAGTCGTCGCTGACTCCGTAAGAGCGGATCTTGCTTTTCATGAAGCTTCCCACATCGTGAGAAGGCAGCTTGGAGATAATGCCTGTGTGAAGCCCCAGGAGGGCCACTCCCACGGCCACGTTAAGTTCCGCGCCGCCTACCTGTTTTTCGAAGGTGTCTCCCCGCACCAGGCGCTCGTTGCCCGGAGGGGAGAGACGCAGCAGAAGCTGTCCCAGTGTCAGCAGATCAAATGTCCGTTTGTCTTCCATATTCCACCTGTTTCCTCTCTCAATCTTCCGTTTCATGGACCGGATCTTCCCGTCCGGCTCCATAAAATGCCTTAGAAAAGGACAGTTCTTATGCTCCTGTGAGCATAGAGCTGTCCTTTGCCAGTGTTGTCGGTTATCGCTTATCTCTGAACACGTCCTGAGCCGTCGCCGCCTGCCAGATTCTCAACGTCTGCACGGGTCACCAGGTTGAAGTCGCCGGGGATGGTGTGCTTCAGTGCGGAAGCAGCCACCGCGTACTCCAGAGCCGCCTTCATATCCTTGCCGTCCACCAGGCCGCAGATCAGGCCTGCCGCGAAGGAATCGCCGCCGCCTACGCGGTCAACGATAGGAGTGATATGATATTTTCTGGAGTGGTAGAACTCTCTTGTCTTGCCGTCCATGATACATGCGGACCAGCCGTTGTCGGAAGCGCTGTGGCTTTCCCTGAGAGAGCTGATGATGTACTTAAATCCGAATTTGTCAGCCATCTGATTGAAGATGTCCACATAGCCGGCCAGCTCCAGCTCACCGGAGGTCACGTCGGTGTTGCCCGGCTTGAAGCCCAGAACCTTCTCTGCATCTTCCTCATTGCCGATACATACGTCTACATACTGCATCAGGTTGGTCATGACCTTCTGGGCCTTCTCGGAGGACCACAGCTTCTTGCGGAAGTTTAAGTCAACGGATACGGTGACGCCGTGAGCCTTGGCAGCCTTTAAAGCGGCCTCGGTCAGCTCGATGGCAGCGTCGCTGACAGCTGGTGTGATGCCGGTGAAATGGAACCAGTCGGCATCTTTGAAGATCTCGTCAAAGTCGAACTCGTCCGGAGTCGCCGTGGAGATGGAGCTGTGGGCTCTGTCGTAAACCACGTTGGAAGCTCTCATGGCAGAACCGGTCTCCAGGTAGTAGATGCCCAGACGCTCGCCGCTTCTCGCGATGTGCTTCGTGCCTACGTTATATTTTCTCAGAGCCGCCACCGCGCACTCGCCGATGGGATTGGCCGGAACTGCCGTCACAAACTCGGCATCGTGTCCGTAGTTGGCCAGAGACACCGCCACATTGGCCTCGCCGCCGCCGTAGTTGATGTCAAACTCGTCAGCCTGGATAAATTTCTCATTGTTCGGTGTGGACAGTCTCAGCATGATCTCGCCCATAGTTACAATCTTTGCCATGATTCATTCTCCTTTTTCTATTTGATCTCGGAGCCGGGCAGTATCCCGGCCCCTGTAATACACGGATAGTTCCGGGGGCCTCTGTTCCCGGATCCCCGGGTCTTTCTTTTCCGGCCTCTCTGTTCCGGTAATCTTTATCCCCGGAGGCCTTTTTCTCCCGGTGATTGCTCTCCCGGAGGCCTTTCTCACCCGGTAATCTTTCTCTCCTGCCGGTCTTTATTTCCTGGCTGCGGCCACTGCTTCCACAAATTCTTTTGCCTTGGCAGTCACGGCTGCGAAGTCGCCGGTCTTGGCTCCCTTGGTCAGGCTGGAACCGGTTCCCACCGCGTAGGCGCCTGCCTTGATCCACT
>CAJUJV010000019.1:35364-52591 GCA_910586845.1 uncultured Hungatella sp. | reverse complement strand
TATCCTTTTTGCCGTCCGCGCCATATACTACTGTACCAATTCCAGCAATATATTCATCATTGTTCCATACCCTCCGTGAACAAGGGAACACGCGGTTGTCCCTTTGTTCACGGAGGGTATCTTAGTTAAATCTACATAGTCTATTCCTTATTAGGAATTAGGACCTCTCCGTCCATATGTAAGAACTTATTTGACGCTTACATTTATTCAGGCTATTCATAGAAAACTTCAACATAGCTCCTTTTTATCCTTAAACTTTCTTTCATAACACCAAAATTTTACCGGTTCCACCTTTCAGTTATTTTATTAATAATAGAATCTGCAATATATTTCATTCCCTTGTCTCCAGGGTGCGTTGCAACCCCCTCATGTTCAATCATATACTTTTTGCCGTCCGCGCCATATACTACTGTACCCATTCCGGCAATATATTCATCATTGTTCCATATCTTAGTTAAATCTACATAGTCTATCAAAAGCCTCTTCGTAACAGAGGTTTTTATATTCTCACATTCGGGATAATTCCAAAAATTTCCTACTGCTATAATTTCCGTATTGGGACATTTTTTCTTAATATATACTAACAGTTCCTCATAATCTCTCTCAAATGTTTCAAAATTATCTACATTTTCACCTAATTGGATTGTAATCAAATCAATCCTTTCATCCAAGATTCCATTTAAGGCACCTAAGATCTGTGTTCTATCATTAATTTGTTTTTCCCAAACAGAAAAATTATATGCATATGCTCTTAAACCATCATTATATTGTTCTTTCCTGAATAATCCCCGTAAAGCATTACAGACTAAATGAAAATAATCAGTTTTTTCAGAAGTAGCCGCCATACCCACTTCATCAAACCAATAACTACATATTTCATGTTTTGTAATGCTATTTCCTAAAGCCAAATAATTAAATGCCTCGTCTGACCACTCTGTTTCAGAATTTACAGTAACAGCAAATTTTACGGTTGTCATCGCTCATATCCTCCTCGTTTTTTGTAAGCTGCCCGCCCTCCGGCAAAACCGCGGCAGAAAAGGGGCAGTCTCTGTTTCCTTTCAAGTATAACAACTTCCGGTTCAAAATACAATCTTTTGTTCATCAGGCTCCCGCTGTCCGGGAGCAGCCCCGGGCAGTCATTTTGGCATTTCTTACATCCTTGACTTCCGAATACAGATATGGTATTTTATATTTAGATATATATCTAAATGTTGACATGCAAAGGAAAGGCAGGGAACAGACTCATGAGATTTCAAAAGACTTTCAAAGCCCTGTCGGATCACAACCGACGTGAGATTCTGAACCTGCTGAAGAACGGCTCCATGACTGCCGGTGAGATCGGAGAACATTTTCCTGTCTCAGGCGCAACCATTTCCCATCATCTGTCCATCTTAAAAGAGGCAGGATTGATTTTGGATGAGCGCCGCGGAAAATATATCTTCTATGAACTGAACATGTCAGTAGTGGAGGAACTTCTTGGATGGTTTTCCGGACTGAAAGGAGAAGATCACAATGAAAAAATCAAAAGAAGAATTGCAGAAAGACAATGAATGAGATGAAAAAAGACAGGGCGTTTGCCCGAAAGCAGGCCGCGATCTGGATCCTGTCTCTGCTGCCTCTTGTGCTGGCAGCGGCAGTTTACCGGAGCCTTCCGGCACAGATCCCCACTAACTGGGGCATAGACGGGGAGGTCAGCTATGGTTCTAAAAACAACATCTGGATCATCGCCGGGATGTCTCCGTTTCTGGCAGGGATGTTCCAGGTGCTCCCCATGATCGATCCCAAGAGAAAGAATTACAGCAAATTTCCGGAGGTTTACCAGAGTTTTCAGCTGTTTATGCAGGTCTTTCTCCTGGTTACCACGTCCATCATCGTCGTGGAAAGCTTCCGCCCCGGAACCATCCGCGTCAGCACCGTGATCACGGCCATGTGCGGGATCCTGTTCATGACTCTGGGAAATATGATGCCCAAATTCCGCCAGAACTTCTTCTGCGGATTTAGGACTCCCTGGGCCCTGTCCGACGAGACGGTGTGGAACAAGACTCACCGGCTGGGAGGCCGCCTGATGTTCGGAGCCGGCATCCTGGGATTTGCCGGGGCTTTTCTTCCCGGCGACCGGGCCAAGATGATCCTTCTTTTCGTTCCGGTTATGGCCGCCACCATCATCCCCTATATCATGAGTTATGTGTGGTTTCGCAGGATCTCGGAGGAATGATCTGACTTCCTCCGGAATATACTGTGAAAAACGGCAGGGATTTCCATGGAAATCTATGTAGTGCGTCAGGGCGATACGATAGATACCATCGCCAGAGAACAGGGGGCGGATGTCCGCTCTATTATCGAGATCAATCAGCTGGTTTATCCTTACAGGCTTGCCGTCGGGCAGGCCTTGTTGTTTCCCGCAAAAACTTCCTTAACGGATCCATATACTGCCGCTGCGGCCGGACCTCCGGTCTTTGCAGGCGGATATGCCTATCCCTTCATCTCCCCGTCGGTTCTGGAAGAAACCCTGCTCTCTCTCTCGGAGCTGGCGGTTTTCTCCTATGGCTTCACAGCCTCCGGGGATCTGATCCCTCCCACGCTGGACGACCGGTGGATGGTGCAGGCTGCCGTCCGCTCCGGAGCCATGGCCACCCTGACCCTGACTCCTCTGGACTCAGACGGGCACTTCAACAACAATCTTGTCACTGTCCTGGTACGCGACTCTGCGGTGCAGCGCCGGCTGGTCAACGGTCTGGCCGCCGTTCTGCTGGAAAAAGGATATCAGGCCGTCAATATTGATTTTGAGTATGTGCTTAGGGAGGACCGGGATCTGTTCACCACCTTCGTGGCCTACGCCGCCAGAGTTCTCAATATTCTGGGATACCAGGTGTCCGTGGCCCTGGCGCCCAAGCATTCGGACAGCCAGAAGGGACTTCTCTATGAGGGAATCGACTACGGCGGCCTGGGAGCTGCCGCCAACTGGGTGGTGCTGATGACTTATGAGTGGGGGTACACCTACGGTCCCCCCATGGCCGTAGCCCCGATCAATCAGGTAAGACGGGTAGTAGAATATGCTCTGACGAAAATCCGGGCAGACAAGATCTGTCTGGGCGTCCCTAACTACGGATACGACTGGCCCCTGCCCTACAAAAGAGGCATCACCGCCGCCCGCACACTGGGCAATCAGGAGGCAGTGGAACTGGCCGTGTTCTACGGAGTCCCTATCCTGTACGATCAGACGGCTCAGTCCCCTTACTTCCGCTACTGGCAGTACGGAATCAGCCATGAGGTATGGTTTGAAGACGTGAGAAGCTGGCAGGAAAAATTCCGGCTGGTAGAGACATACGGTCTGAAAGGTATCGCTGTGTGGCAGCTTATGAGACTGTTCCGGGCCGGATGGGTGCTCTTTGATTCCATGTTTCAGAGGCTGCTCTCCCCGTAGACCCGGATGCCCTGCTCTCTGAAAAGCTCCGCAGTGATGCCATCCCCGGGGATCAGTGTCCTGGTAAAGGTTCCGTCATAGATCTGTCCGCAGCCGCAGGAAGGGCTTCTCTCCTTCAATATGGCACAGCGGCAGCCATAGAGCCGGGCCAGCTTCAGGGCCTCTTCTGCCCCCCTCCTGTAATACCAGGTCACGTCCTCCCCTTTCTGGTTCCACACGCCGCCGTCTCTCCTCTCCGACGGCTCTCTGGGGGTGGCCATGCCGCCCAGCTGCTCCGGACACATGGGGATCAGGACCACATCCTTTCTGTCAAGCAGCGCCGTCACTCTGTCGTCTGCCTTCTCGGCCCCGTCATATCTGCAGCGGGCTCCCAGAAGGCAGGCGCTGACCAGAATGTACTCCATAGTCTCCTCCTTCTACTCCAGGGGCTTCTGGTAAAATGTACCGATAAAGGTCTCTGTAGGCATCACATTGATGATGATACCCGGATCCACCTGCCTTAAGTGGAAGATAATGTCCTGCACCTCATAGGTGGACACCACCGTGTGCAGAAGTCCCATGGCTTTTTTGCTGTACCCTCCGTATCCCTCTACCACGGACATACCGTGTTTGCAGAAGCTGATGTACTCTTTAACGATCTCTTCCGGCTTCTGGGTGGTGATCTGCAGAGTCACCCGCTTAAACCTGTGATAGAAATTGTCAATGGTCTTGGTGGCGATAAACTGAAATAAGATGGAATACCCTGCATACTCCCAGCCGAACATGGCGCCGAAGACGCACAGCAGGCCGCAGTTGAAGACAAACACGTACTGCCAGATAGATTTGCCCAGACGGTTGGACACGTAGAGGGCGATAAAATCCATACCTGCCGTGGAGGCATTGCCTTTGAGGGCGATGGCGATGGCCAGTCCGTAGAGAAATCCGCCGAAACAGATGTTTAACAGAACGTCGTCAAACAGAGGCTCGCTTTTGATCACCTGGAGAAACACACTGGACAAAAGGACCTGAACCATGGAAAACAGGACAAATTTTTTGCCGATCTGCCGGTAGCAGAACATGGCCACCGGGATATTTAAAAGCACCATCCCTAAGGAAGTGGAAAAATGCAGCCCAAAAAGCCCCAGGATCTTGGACAGAAGGCTTGCAATGCCTGTAAATCCGCTGGGCAGCAGTCCTACGGGCTCCAGAAAAATATTCATGGTAAATGCCTGCAGCAGGGCGGAGACCAGTACTGCCGCCGCCATGATCACATATCTTTTTTTCATATCTCTTTTCCTCCCTGAAACTCAGACTTTCCAGCTTAAGCCGCTCTGATTGATCCGGTCTTCCTTTTCGCTGGAGATCACGTAATAGGTATCCTCCCCTTTTAATATGGATACGGAGATACTCTGGGGGATCCCCATATTGTTGTAAGTGATCTTAAAGAGATCAAACATGGGATCCCCCACGCGGCAGTTGAGCAGGCGGCCCATCTCCCTGGTGGCCTTCCGAACCTTCAGCACTTTATAGTAATGCTCCAGATTGACGCCGTACCCCTGTTCCATCAGCCGGAACAGGGCCACATTGCCCTCCAGCTTGTCATAGATCCCGGGAAACCGCTTCTCCGGAATATATGCCGTATCGATCATCACCGGAACCCCGTCGGCATACATAAGCCTTTTCAGACAGACCACGTCATCTTCCTGGTCGATCTTTAAGTCCCGGGCATAAGAGGGATTCACATGGATAACGGATTTCTCCAGAATATCCACGGTCGCCTCTTTCCCCTCCTGAACCAGGGAATCGTGGAAACCTCCTACGGTGCGGTCCAGACGCTTGTAACTGATATCAGCCGAGTTTAAGACAAAGGTCCCTTTCCCCTGTTTCCTTGCAAGGATCTCTTCCTCGCACAGTTCCTTTACCGCCCTGCGCACCGTGATCCGGCTGACATCATAAAGCTTCTCCAGCTCGGCCTCGCTGGGCAGCCTGGTGCCGGGCTGAAACTGGCCGGTCTTGATCCCTTCCCTGATAGCCAGCTTCAGCTGTTCATACAGAGGGGTTGCCGCATTTTGATCCAACATATATCCTTCCTCACTATCTTATCTTTTTGATACTGGCATCATTATATAATAAAACCCGTGTTCTATCAATCGGCAAATCCGGCTGCCGTGAAAACTGGTTCATAGTTCCGCTTTTATTCCGTTTCGTTCCGGGAGAACCATATAAAAAGTCCCGGAGGGCTTTCAGGACCGGCCTGATTCCCCCTGGGACTGTTTCACCAAATTGCTGTTTCCTATGCCTGATGAGGATGGCCGAATCCGCCTCTCACCAGACAGGTGAGGGCTGACCTTCCGGCTGCGTAATCCAGGGCTTCCTCCATGGATTTTCCGTCTCCGTAAGCCGTCAGAAATCCGGCGATAAAGCTGTCTCCTGCTCCCATAGTGTCTACGGCTTCCACTTTTTTTATCCCCTGATGGTAGATTCTGTCCCCGTCATAGAAGACGGCGCCTTTGGACCCTCTGGTGATCCCCACGATCCTGGTGCCGAGTCCGTGAACCTTTTTCAGCAGCTCCCGGCACTCCTCTTCCTCCAGATCCGATCCGGAGAAAAAGGCAAAGGTGAGATAAGGGCAGGTCCTCTCCAGATACTCGTCCTCCCTCCTTTCGGAGAAGTCGAAGGATACCTGGCAGAGCCCGGCCAGAGCCGGCAGCTCATATTCCAGATTGGAAAAACAGCTGGTATGGCAGATATCGAATTCCCGGATCAGTTCCATGTCCTCATCCACGATCCTGATGGCAAACAGGTGCTGGCAGCTGTCTCTCGGTCCTGCCGCAAACACCCTGTCTCCGTCTTTCAGACAGACCCTGGGCTGAGCCGTGTGGGCATGGACGCTTCTGGAGCGTACAAACTCCACTCCCTCTTCTTTTAGACATTCCTTAATATAGTCTGCTCTCTCGTCGTCTCCGAAGATTCCGATGTAGTTGACTTTCTCGGCTCCGTTCTTCTTACAGTTCACCGCCACATTGACCGCGTTCCCTCCCGGGAAATAGACGCCTTCGTCAAGATAGCAGTCTGTCACATTATCTCCTATGGCTATTAATTTCATACTCTTATCCTTTCACTGAACCGGCGGACATGCCCCGGACAAAGCTTTTCTGCATCAACAGGAACAAGATCATAATCGGCAGACAGGCGATAACCATGCCGGCCAGGACCACTCCCCACTCTGTCATCAGGCCGTCCCGGAAGGTCATAAGGCCTACAGGGATGGTGCGCAGTTTGGAGCTGTCCACGAAAATGGCGGCAAACATAAACTCATTCCACCCATAGTAAGCGGTCATGATCACCACAGTGGACAGAATCGGCTTTGACAGCGGCAGATAGATATGCCGGTAGATCTGGAACAGAGAGGCCCCGTCGATGGTAGCCGCCTCCTCCAGCTCTTTTGAGATCCCTACGAAGAAGGAGCGGATCATCATGATGGACACCGGAAGCCGGAAGGCAATGTAGGGAAGGATCATGGCCCACAGGGTATTTTTCAGCTTCAGCGTCCGAAGGAGCATGAACAGGGGCAGAAGGCAGACCTGAGGCGATAAAAGCAGCCCGCACATGCACAGCAGGAAGATGGCATTGCCCAGGGCCCCTGTAGTCTGGCAGATCCCGAACGCGGCAAAGGAGGCCGTGAGCACCACGCCCACGATGGTCACCGCTGTCACGACGGCGCTGTTGACAAAGTACTGGGAAATTCCCTTATTCCAGGCAGTCATATAATTTTCCACATGCCATACCTTGGGAAAGCCCCAGACATTTCCGTAAATCCCCTGATAATCCTTAAAGGAGGACATGAGGATCCAGAACAGCGGGTAGACGATGGCAGCCGCCAGCACAAAGAGCACCACAAGCCACAGGATCTCACCCGGTCCGTACACCCTGATCCTTTTTGGTTTTCTTCTGTTCATCTACCGTTCCCCCTTTTCCGCCCCAAAGCTGAAGAACTGAACCGACGACAGGAGGGCCGTGATCACAAAGATCACCATGGCGATGGTGGAAGCATAACCCATGTTGTTCTTGACAAATCCTGTCTGATACATGTGCAGAGACAGCACCATGGTAGCCGTCCCCGGACCTCCTCCTGTCAGAATATAGGGCTCATTGAATACCGTAAATGCGCCGGATACGGTCAGGATCATGGTGACAAAAAACATCTGCCGCACCTGGGGAACCGTGATATAGAAGAACCGTTTGATCTTGCCTGCGCCGTCTACCTGGGCCGCCTCGTACAGGTCCTTGGGGATCTTCTGGATCGCCACGATAAAGAGCATGGTCACATAACCGGTGCTCTGCCACTGAGATACGGCGATGACGGAAAACATGGCCGTCTTCTTGCTTCCCAGCCAGATCCTGGACAGACCGGGAAGTCCGATGATCTCCAGAAAGCTGTTGAGCAGACCGATCTGAGGATTGTAGATAAACTCAAACAGCAGGCAGACTACGGTCATGGAGATCACGGTCGGCACAAAATAGATGCTTCTCAAAACCGGGGACAGCTTCCGGAAAGCCACGTCCTCAAGAACGGCCGCCAGCACAAGCCCGAAGCCTACCTGGATCACTATGGAAATCAGCGCATACAAAATGTTGTTTTTCAGACAGGTCAAAATGATCTTGTCTGAAAATAATGTCATGTAATTTTTCAGCCCCACCCACTCTTTTGCCACAGAGGACAATGTAAACGACTGAAAACTGTAGATCATATTTCTGACCAGCGGATAAAACACAAACAGGCTTAAAATGATCAAAGCCGGCACCGCAAAGGCCAGAGCTTCCAGATTTCTTCTCTTTTTCAATCTAACTCAATCCCATCTTTTTGAAAAGGGGAAAGGCTTCTCCTTCCTCTCCCCTGAAGTTGCATGAAAGTCCCTGACGCCTGGCCGGATTGCTTCCCGCCTTCGGCGGCTGCATGAAACCGAAGGCGAGGAGCAACGGACTTTCACAGGGTGACCGGTGCAGCATCAAATCATATCCCTGTCAGTGCAGAGAGGCAGCAGCCTCCTGTACCTGTTTCATCACGCTTTCCGGAGTCTCGTCTCCCGTGGCGATCGCCTGGGCTCCCTGACCGTATACCGTATAGACAGAGGCATCGCATGCATTGTCAAACCAGGGTGCCAGCCGGGAGGCAGACTTGATGATGTCCATGGCTTCCAGCTGAGAGGGGAGGGCATTGGTCTCATCCACGGCTCCGTCCACGCTGGAGATGTCTCCGCATTTGACGGTCAGAGCCTCGCCGCCGTTTTTGCTCACCAGCCATTTTAAGAACTTCTCGCACTCCTCGGGATACCTGGTCTTATTGCTGATCATAAACCCTTCCGGGGCTCCTGTCAAAGCTTTGGTGTCTCCTTTTCCCTCCTCGAACGCAGGGAAGTTGAAGAATCCGTACTCAAAGTCCTCGGGGATCAGCTTCTCGATATGAGGGATCTCCGCCAGCTGCAGATACATGACAGGCGCCTGGCCGGTGGCAAAATAGGTACCTCTGGCCGTCTCATGGTCAATGGCCACACAGACCTCTCCCATGTAGGACACCAGCTGCTGCCATTTTTTCAGGACCTCCACATAGGCGGGATCCGTAAATTCTCCTGTGGCTGCGTCATAATCCTTTGCCAGGACTTCCGGATCCACCATCCTCTGGTTCATGGTTCCCAGATAGTGAAGGATAGCCCAGTTGTCCGTCAGGCCCTCCACGATGGGAGTCTCATATCCGGCTGCCTTCAGAGTATCCAGCACTCCGATGAACTCATTCCATGTGGTGGGAATCTGGATCTGATTGTCGGCAAAAATCTTCTTGTTATAGAAAAACACCTTGCCGTCCTGGGACCAGGGCACACCGTAGATCTGGCCGTCAAAGGTAAATCCGTCAACGCTGGCCTGGGCGATCTTTCCGGCCCACTCCTGATCCGATTCATACAGGTCATTGAGAGATGCCACATTGCCGGAGGCGATCATCTCCTGGGCAAAGGTCCCCGACCAGGATGAGAAGATATCCGGTATCTCATCCGTGCTTACCACCATACGGATCTTCTCCTTGTACTGGTCATTTAAGATACAGTCCATATTGATGGTCACGTTGGGATTCTCTGCCATATACTGATCGATCAGCTCTTTGAACATGGCGTTCTTCGGGTCGTTGGGCCAGCGGTGGAAGAAATTGATGACGATCTTCTCCCCGCCGGACTCTGTGCCGGAACCCGTCTGTCCTCCCGCACCCTGAGTCTGTCCCGGCTGCTGGTCTCCTGCCCCGGCTCCGCCGCCGCAGGCTGCCAGAGACAATGTCATGA
The DNA here is from genome assembly GCA_910586845.1 of uncultured Hungatella sp. GTDB lineage: Bacteria > Bacillota > Clostridia > Lachnospirales > Lachnospiraceae > UBA3402. Next base: position 42,859 of record CAJUJV010000019.1, on the reverse strand, counting down.
CCATAGCCAGCGCCAATGCTGCTGCTCGTTTCATCTTCATTTCCCCTTCCTCCTCTTTTCCTGCTTATGCCGTCTGTCTGAAAACGGATCTCCCATTAATACTCCATCTTCCACATATAACGGCGGACACCCAGATCATGGCCTCTCTCGTAGGCAAAGGCGTCTGCCAGGGAACGGAGAACGGCTCCTGCTGCCAGGGGTGCAAAGTACTCTCTGACTTCCTCGTCGATGCCGGTCATGTCAAAGGTCTCGCAGTCTACCAGCATGATGCTGTCGGAGTATTTCTGGCAGAAGCTGTAAGCTCTCTCGTCCAGAGGTCTGGTAGCACCGATGCCTTTTACGATAATAAAGGGAACGTCGAAATCCGTCACCTCGAAAGGTCCGTGGAAATACTCGCCGGAGTGGATACAGTTGGAATGGATCCACTGCATCTCCATCAGCAGGCAGATGGCAAAGGAATAGGTCTCCCCGTAGCAGGCGCCGCTGCCCATGGTATAGATCAGTTTCTCCCTCTTATACTTCTTACCCCATGCTTTTACCGTATCCCCGTACTGGGTTTTCGCCCTCTCCAGTACCTCGTGAAGGTTCTCCACGGAAGCGATGGCCTTCTCATACTTCTCACAGGGAGCCACGGTGTTGAGGATCCTGAAGATCAGGGAGTAGAGCACGCCCTTGTTCAGATCGCTGGCATCCGCCTCTTTTCCCCAGTCATAGTGGAGCGGATACTGGGCTGCCTTCCAGAGGGGAGAGTCCACCAGGTTGGACAGCGCGATGGTGGTGGCGCCTTTCTCTCTCGCCACTTCCGTAGCCTTTACGGTCTCGGGAGTGTTGCCGGAATGAGAACAGGTAATCACGACGGAATCCGGACCCAGGGCAGCGGGAGCTCTGTGTACAAATTCATTAGAAGTATAGATGCTGGCAGGAGTCGGGATCTCTCTGTCAAAAATGTACTGCGCCGGCATCATAAATGCCTGAGAACCGCCGCATGCCACGAAATAAAAATGATTGATGTGCTTCTTCTCCGCCACGGCCTTTACTGCAACGTTGATCTGATCAATGTGTTCCTGTTTCATAAACTTAGTCCTCCGCTTTCCTTATTTTTTATAAGTTGTTATATAACGTTATATGTGTTATTATAATATTATATTCATAGGCATTTGTCAACCGGTTTTTAAACTTTTTTGCGGGATATTTCTCTGAATTTGCAAAATTTGCCGCCAAGCCGCGGAGGGTTTTTGTTCTATAGGACGCACTTTCCTATAGAAATAAAAAGAGCCCGCTCTGGCCGAACGGACTCTTCTTCTCTCTTCTAATCGAATAGCACTTTCCTGTGATAAAAATGTCTAAGAAGCCTGATTCACCTGGCGCACTGCCCTGGTGGCGATCTCTTCCTTCACTGACTCAATAAACTCATCTATGGACTTCTGGCCCTCGTCTCCTTCAAACCGGCTTCTGACGGACACTCTGGCCTCCTCCTGTTCCTTCTGTCCCACGATCAGCATGTAGGGAATCTTCTGCATCTGGGCTTCCCTGATCTTGTAGCCGATCTTCTCGGAGCGGGTATCCAGTTCTGCCCGGATCCCTGCCTCCTCAAGCTGCTTTTTCACGCTCTCCCCGTAGTCGATAAATTTGTCGGAGATGGGAAGGACCTTCACCTGTACCGGAGCCAGCCACGTGGGGAAGGCTCCTGCGAAGTGCTCGATGAGGATTCCGATGAACCTCTCGATGGAGCCAAACGCCACACGGTGAATCATGATGGGGCGATGCTTCTCCCCGTCCGCTCCCTGATACTCCAGCTCAAACCGCTGGGGCAGCTGGAAGTCCAGCTGGATAGTGCCGCACTGCCAGGTCCTGCCGATGGCGTCCACTAAGTGGAAGTCGATTTTGGGACCGTAGAAGGCGCCGTCTCCCTCATTGACCACATAGTCAAGACCCAGCTCGTCAAGAGCGCTTCTTAAGCCGTCGGTAGCCATCTCCCAGTCCTCGTCGCTTCCCATGCTGTCCTCGGGCCTGGTGGACAGTTCCACATGATACTTGAACCCGAAGAGGGTGTACACGTCGTCGATAAGTCTGGCCACCCCCATGATCTCCTCCTTGATCTGATCCGGAGTCATGAAGATATGGGCGTCATCCTGATTAAAGCACCGCACTCTCATAAGGCCGTGGAGCTGACCTGACTTCTCGTGGCGGTGTACCAGTCCAACCTCTCCCAGTCTCAGAGGCAGATCCCTGTAGGAACGGGGTTCGGAGGCATAGACCAGAACTCCGCCGGGGCAGTTCATGGGCTTCACCGCGTAATCCTGCTCGTCGATGACCGTGGTATACATGTTGTTCTTGTAGTGATCCCAGTGGCCGGAAGTCTCCCACAGGCTTCTGTTCAGGATGATGGGGGTGGAGATCTCCACGTAACCTGCCTTCTTGTGGATCTCTCTCCAGTACTCCATCAGCGTGTTCTTCAGCACCATGCCCTTGGGCAGGAAGAAGGGGAATCCCGGTCCCGCATCATGCATCATAAACAGTCCCAGCTCTCTTCCCAGTTTCCGGTGGTCCCGCTTCTTGGCCTCCTCCATCATGGTGATGTAGGCCTCCAGCTCCTCTTTCCTGGCAAATGCCGTGGCATAGATACGGGTCAGCATCTTGTTGTGCTCGTTGCCTCTCCAGTAGGCTCCTGCGATGCTGGTCAGCTTGTAGGCCTTTCCCACGTCCCTGGTGTTCATCAGATGGGGGCCTGCGCACAGGTCCGTAAATTCTCCCTGCCTGTAGAAGCTGATCTCCTCTCCCTCCGGCAGATCTTCGATGAGCTCCACCTTGTAGGGCTCTTCCTTCTCCTTCATGAGAGCCAGGGCCTCTTTTCTCGGCAGGGTAAACCGCTCCAGAGGAAGGGCTTCCTTGATGATCTTCTTCATCTCCGCCTCGATCTTTGGGAGCTCCTCCGACGTAATGGGAGCGGCGAAGTCGATGTCATAGTAGAAGCCGTCGGCGATGGAAGGCCCGATGGCCAGCCTGGCATCCGGGTACAGTCTCTTCACTGCCTGGGCCATCACATGGCTGGCGGTGTGGCGCAGAGCCGCCAGGCCTTTTTCGTCCTTGGCAGTCAGGATGTTCAGCTGACAGTCCTTATCCACCATGGTTCTCAGATCCACGCTCTCCCCGTCGATTTCTCCGCCGCAGGCCATCCTGGCAAGGCCGGAGCTGATATCCGCCGCGATGTCGATGACCGACATGGGCCGGGAGTATTCCTTGACGCTTCCGTCTTTTAATGTTACCTTCATAATCCTGTTCTCCTTTTCATGTATTTGGTCCCACGACAACAACGTCCCTCCTCACAGTTGCCTGTGAGAAGGGACGAATAATTTCGCGGTTCCACCCTGCTTGCCGGAGCGCTTCTGCTCTGGCCACTTTCCTTGATGATAACGGAATCACCGTGTCCGATTAAGGACCGCTCAGGGATGGTCTTCCGATACCGGATCCGTAAGATGCTCACACCTTCCCATCTCTCTCTGAACGGCTTCCGACAGCGTACTGTTCCCGTCAACGCATTGACTTATGTCACTTTTCTTGATTATAGCATCGGATCCCGGTTTGTCAAGACCAATTCTTCATTGTAATCGGATTATGTCCCTCTCTCATACAAAAACCGGATATGTTCATAGACTTCCCGGAAATCGATGGCAAAGCCGTCATCCCAGATCTCCACCGGAATCTGAGCATCAAACCCGTAGATCAGGGGATACTCTTCCTTCTGGAACCGATAGACCAGAACCTTCTGCCGGTCCGGATCAATTATCCAGTATTCCCGGACTCCGGCGGCCATATATTTGTTCAGCTTGATCACCGCATCTCTCCTGGCGGAAGACCTGGAGATCACCTCAATGACAAAATCCGGCGCCCCGTAGATACACCGCTCGATAACCTTGTCTCTGTCACACACGATCACCACATCCGGCTGCACCATGGTCCGGTTATCGCAGTCAAGCTGCACGTCGATGGGGGAAATCATGGGAAGGCACTTTCCCCTCCTGTCAAGAACATGGCTCAGAAGCTTCATGTGAATCAATCCGGCGATCAGCTGGTGAAAGGACGTAGGAGAGGCCATATCATAGATCACCCCGTCGATCAGCTCCACCCGCCTCTCATCCGGAATCTGATAATAGTCTTCCAGGGTATAGTCTCCCTGCTGCTTCCCGCCGTAAACTGCCTGGGGCTCACGGATAGAGGAAGGATCCGGCGGGGCAAGCACTTTCTCCAGTTCTGTCAGGGTGTCGTATCTGGGGGAGGCCGTGGCTCCGCTGAAAATCTTCTGTACCGTACCGAGAGGGACTCCCGACAGCCCGGCGATCTGGGCGCAGGTGTATCCCAGTTCCTTTTTGCGCTCTTTCATCTCTTTTATGGTCATGAAAAGACCTCCTTTTCGGATAAAAAGCGGTGATTTTGATTGTCTTCTATGTCATTATACCATGTAATTATCCATTAATCAACCAAAAAATGTCCGTATTATATTGAAATACGGATACCCTCCGTGGACAAAGGGACACACGCCCTTGTTCACGGAGGGTATTATTGGCTGATTTATAAAATTTTCATTAAGCGGGCAGATCCAATGCCTGCGATCAATTCCGGAATGAGCTCACAGCATGATCACCAGAGCCACGGTAGTCGTCACCACACCGATGAGGATAGCCAGAGAATTGATGGCGCTGGACAGCTCCACATCTCCTCTCAACCGTCCCACATAGGCAGGACACACGGAGGTAATGGGGCCGATCACGCAGATGGCGATGGCCTGCCGCACCTCCAGTTCCAAAGGCGCCAGAAAATAAAATCCGAGAGCCAGGGCCACGGCCATACCGAACCGGACTGTCAGAATCCGCGTCATCAGCTTCAGCTTTTCCCTGTCCGCCCGGATCTCAAAGCCGATCCCGATCATGAGCATGGCCACAAATGCATTGGCTCCTCCGATGGTCTCCGCCACGGTCACGGCTGCCTGAGGAAGCCTTAATTTCAGCATGGTGAGGGTCGTCATGACCACGTACACATCAAAAGGAGCGGAAGACAGCAGGGACCTTAAGATCCGTCCCGGAGACGGCTTCTCATCCTCCCCGCTTACCATACTGGCCACGGTAAAATTCATCCCCGTACACATGACCGCATTGCCCGTATCAAACAGACTTGTGGCCGCCACGCCTACAGGGCCCAGAAAGTTCTGCACAAAGGGAGTGGTAAAGCTTCCGATATTGTAGCCGGACAGATTCAGCATGTCAAAGGCTTTCTCATTCCGATCCTTCCCGATACTGATCAGATATCCCACCGCCATGGTAGCCGCGTTGCAGGCAATGCCGACCCCGCAGACGATCAGCATGGACATATCCATGGTAATCTTGCTGAAATTGGCGATGATAGCCGCAGGAAGGGTGATCTTGATATTGACCCTGGACAGGAGATAAAAATCCTGAGCGTGAAAAAATCCGATCCTCTTTAACCCGTACCCCAGTGCGATGATAAACACAAAGGCAAAGGCCTTCATCAGCACAACTTCCATCCCGGCCATATTACCGGACCTCTACGCTCCAGCCCCGGGGACCTTCTACCCTTCCCAGCTGAATCCCTGTGATGGTATCATAAAGCTTCTGGGTCAGTTCTCCGATCTTTCCTCCGCCGATGGCCATCCTGGCTTCCTCATAGCGAAGCTCTCCCACAGGCGAGATGACTGCAGCCGTACCGGTTCCGAAGCACTCTTCCATGGCGCCTGACTCTGCCGCGGCAACCACTTCTTCTACAGAAATCCTCTTCTCTTCCACCGGAACTCCCCATTCTCTGCACAGGGCGATGACAGAATCTCTGGTGACTCCCGGAAGGATGCTCCCGTTTAACTCCGGAGTTACCACGGTGCCGTTGATCTTAAAGAAGATGTTCATGGCGCCTACTTCCTCGATGTACCTGCGGTGAACGCCGTCCAGCCACAGTACCTGGGAATACCCCTCGTCGTGGGCCTTCACCTGGGAAGCCAGGGAAGCCACATAGTTGCCGCCGGTCTTGGCCTCACCGATGCCACCCTTTACGGCACGTACATACTCGTCTTCGATCCAGATCTTCACCGGATCAAGGCCGCTTGCATAATATGCCCCCACAGGAGACAAAATGACCATAAACTTATAGGTATGAGACGGCCTTACTCCCAGAAACGGATCCGTAGCGATGACAAAGGGACGGATGTACAGCGAAGTCCCGGGTTTGGTCGGGATCCAGTCTCTGTCCACGCTGACTACGGTCTTGATCCCCTCTATAAAAATATCCTCCGGGATCTCCGGAATGCACAGCCTCCGGTTGCTCCTGTTCGCCCTCTCAAAATTCTTGTCCGGACGGAACAGGAGGATTCTTCCATCCTCTGCCTTGTAGGCTTTCAGCCCCTCGAACATCTCCTGTCCGTAATGGAACACCATGGAAGACGGCTCCAGCTCCAGCTTGTGATAGGGGACTACTCTGGGATCATACCAGCCCTTTCCCTCTTCATAGTCCACCTCAAACATATGATCCGTAAAGATGGTTCCAAATACCAGCGGGTTGTCCTGTCCCGGCTTTTCCTTGGGACAAGTGGTTCTCTCAATCCTGATTTCCATAACTCTATCCTTCCTTTCCCTACCAGCCTTATGTACCGGCATCTTATGTCAGCCCAGGTCAGTAACTTTTTACTTTCAACAATTATCAGACAAAAATGTCTCTGTGTCAACTGATTTTTCCATATAAAAAAATCATATCTGCCATAAATATTTTATGTCCTCTGCTGCTCTATATGGATCCCCATCTTTCCCACCATGGGACTGATCACATTCTCCCTGAAAAAGCTGACAATGGGACCGGTGAAAAACGCCACTACCACCGTACCGATGCCTATGACGCTTCCCGTCAGGAATCCGACGGCAATACTCACCAGATCCATACAGACTCTGGCCCATTTAAATTTTACCTTTCCGTGGGAATAAGTTTCGATAATCACTCCCATACGGTCGTAAGGCGCCGCCCCCAGATCACAGAACATGTACAGTCCTACTCCGAAGCAGACCACCAGGACTCCTGCGATCAGCAGCGCCGCTCGGATCCCCAGACTGGCCGCCAGGCCTTCGATGGTGATCCCCACGGCGGCAAAGAGGAACATGTCAAACTCCACAAAATAGCCCAGTGCCAGCATATTGACCAGCGCGCCGATGCCGAAGCTCTTTCGGTCCAGGATAATCACCGGAATAAACAGGACCACATTGAACAGCATCTGATACATGCCCAGTCCCATGCCTAGGCGGCTGCTGACTCCCAGGTTCATGCAGCTGAACGGGTCTGTCCCGAAACCGGACAGCCTCAGCAGAGCGATCCCCAGCCCCAGGATCAGATTGGCCACGACCACCAGAACCACCCGCAGCAGAAACTCTTTTTTCTTACTCTCCATCACGTATTCCCTCCCTCTTTCTTTTCGGTCCCTATCTTACCATACCAGGCGGCAGGG
>CAJUJV010000019.1:19747-35354 GCA_910586845.1 uncultured Hungatella sp. | reverse complement strand
CAATAGTTTCTGTCACAGAAAGCCCTGTTTCAGGAGAAAACCCGTTAACATGCCCGTCATACACAAAAAAGCAGGGCCTTAGGCGCCCTGCTCCATCATAGTTTCTGATCTCATGTCTCCCAGCATATTTTTCAGCTGTTCCACAGACAGATTCTTCTCTTTTAACAGTCTGGTCACTTCCCGGATATGCTCCGCCTCGATCTCTGCGAGAAGAGAACGCCGCTTCTCCTCCATGGTGGAAATAACTTCCCGGTATTGTCTGATGGCCTCTTCCGTCTGGATCAGCTCATCTTCCATTTTTTCTTTTTTGGTCCTTCTATGTCTTCTTTCCATGTTCACCCTCCTGGCATCATATTATGGTTGTCCATTTACTGCCATTATATGCAGGAGGGGAGCCGTTTATTCACAGATTCTTCCGCCAGGCCGGCCGGAGGACAAGATGCGCCGGAACTCAGCCTGCAAACTTGGCCCAGTACCCCTGGAGAAAGATCGCCAGGATGATCACCGGAAGCAGATAGCTCACATAGATCCTGGTCCACCTGGGGAACTTCATACCTGTTCCCGCGTTGGCTTCCTCCAGGAATTTCTCAAAGCCCCAGCCGTACCGGGTGGTACAGAACAGGAGATATACCAGGCTCCCCAGGGGCAGCAGATTGTTGCTCACCAGAAAATCTTCCAGGTCCAGCACATTGGTCCCCGGCCCCAGAGGCTCAAAACCGCTCCACATATTGAAGCCCAGGACACAGGGGATCGAGAGAAGGATCATAGCCAGGGCGTTGCACACCACCGCCTTCTTCACGCTGCAGCCTGTCAGATCCGTGGCAAATGACACGATATTCTGAAAGACCGCGATCACGGTGGACAGGGCAGCGAAGGACATAAACAGGAAGAACAGGCCTCCCCAGATCCTTCCTCCTGCCATATGGTTAAATACATTGGGCAGAGTGATAAAGATCAGAGACGGCCCTGCATCCGGCTGGATCCCATAGGCAAAACAGGCCGGGAAAATGATCAGGCCTGCCATAAAAGCCACCAGAGTGTCCAGGCACAGCACGCTGACTGCCTCACCTGTCAGACGCTTCTTCTTTCCGATATAGCTTCCGAAGATGGCCAGAGCGCCGATACCGATGCTGAGGGTGAAGAAGGACTGACCCAGGGCGGCAAAGACCACCTCCCCGATGCCTGCCTCCATGACTCTGGAAAAATCCGGTTTCAGATAGAACTCCAGTCCCACTCCGCCGCCTTTGATCATCATGGAATGGCCTGCCAGGATGATCATGAGAAGCAGCAGGCACACCATCATGGCTTTGGTGATCTTCTCCACGCCGTTCTGCAGTCCCATGCCGCAGACGGCAAACCCCAGAAGCACCACGATCACCATCATGGCCATCATGATTACCGGGTCTGCCAGCATGTTTCCGAACTGAGCTCCCACCTGTTCCGCACCCATGCCGTCAAAATCGCCTAAAAGCATCTTCACAAAATAGAGAATCATCCATCCTGCCACAGTGGTGTAAAACATCATCAGAAGATAGTTTCCGGCGATGGCGATATATTTCCCCAGAGGCCATCTGGTTCCCTCAGGCTTCAGTACGTCAAAGGACAGAGCGGCGCTTTTCTGGCTGGCTCTTCCCACCGCAAATTCCATAACCACTACCGGCAGTCCCAGAACCACCAGAAACAGAAGGTAGATCAGCACAAAGGCCGCTCCTCCGTACTCTCCCACAATATAGGGGAATCTCCACACATTGCCCAGGCCGATGGCACATCCTGCAGATATGAGGATAAACCCCAGCCTGGAAGAAAATTTTTCTCTCTCCATACGTATTCTCCTTTATCATACTCTGTCTTCTGCCATGATCGAAAATTCCTACAGGACCTGTCCGTACAGCTCCGCCGGAACATATGCCCGGATAAAGATCCCGTCTTCCCGGTATTCTTCCTCCAGAAGCACTCCGTATTTTCTCACGGACTGGATCTTTCCTGCCTGGCTGTAAGGATAAAGCCTTTCCAGGCAGATCTGCCGTTCTCTCAGGACAGTCTCCAGAACCCGCAGAAGCTGATCCACTCCCTGGCCTGTTTTCGCCGACAGCTTTACCTGATGATCGGCGGACCGATCTTTGAGGATCTCCTGATGTTCCGGCTTATCTGTCTTGTTAAATACGGTGACCATGGTCTTGTCTGTCACCTGCAGCTGTCTTAATGTCTCGTATACAACATGCATCTGCATATCCATGTGCGGATTGGAACAGTCCACCACATGAAGAATAATATCGCTGTACCTGGCTTCCTCCAGGGTACTCTTGAACGCCTCGATAAGATGATGGGGCAGCTTCCGGATAAATCCCACCGTGTCTGTCAGCAGCAGTTTTTGTCCGCCGGGCAGCGTCAGACTCCTGGTGGTTGGATCCAGAGTGGCAAACAGCTTGTCTTCCGCCAGGATCCCCGCATCGGTCAGATAATTCAGCAGTGTGGATTTCCCGGCATTGGTATACCCTACGATAGCCGCCACCTGGATGTGGGATCTCTCCCTCTGTCTGCGCTGTACCTCTCTGTGATTCTCCACGTCTTTTAATTCTTCCTTCAGCCGGCTGATACGTTGGTGGATGAGACGCCGGTCCATCTCCAGTTTCTTCTCTCCCGGCCCTCTGGTGCCGATTCCTCCTCCCAGCCTGGACAGGGAACTGCCAAGTCCCACCAGCCTGGCTGCCCTGTACTTCAGCTGAGCCAGCTCCACCTGGATCTTTCCCTCTCTCGTGCTGGCCCTGGCCGCAAAGATATCCAGGATGACCATGGTCCTGTCCATCACCTTGGTATCCAGGGCATCCTCCAGACTGCGAAGCTGAGCCGGGGACAGTTCATCGTCGCAGACCACTCCTGTGGCATCAAGCTCCCAGATCCGGTCCTTTACCTCCTGAATCTTTCCCTTTCCCAGGTAGGTGACCGGGTGGACCGCTTCCCGGTTCTGGATCATCCGGTCCACGGTCACGGCTCCCGCCGTCTCCACCAGATCCTCCAGCTCGTCGAGACAGGCCTCTGTATCTTCTTCCTCTCCCGTACTGACGGCCAGAAGGATGACCCGTTCCTCGATATCTTTTAATTCATGCAATTCTGTCAATCAAAACTCCTTTCTTCTATCTGGTCTTCAGGAAATCGATCTCTTTCTGGATCTCCGGCGTTGCGCCGTAAGCGGCGGCGTACTGTTCCAGAACAGACAGGGCTCCGGCAAAATCCAGTTTCTTCTCATAGACTGCCGCCTGATTTCTCAAAAGGCTCTCCATGGCCTGGGCATCCCCTGTCTGGATCCCCTGCTTCAGATACTCAAGCGCCTTGTCATAGTCTCCGGCCTCCAGCTGGCACAGCCCCATGCGGTTATAAATTTCCCCGTTTTTGATGCCTCCATTCACCGCCTGCTCATAGAGCTCCATGGCCTCGCCGAAACGGTCCTGTTCTGTCAGAAGCTGCCCCAGAAGCAGGAGGGCCCGGGCCGTGTCGGGGCTGTCCGGCTGCAGCTCATACATCTTCTTATAGAGCTCTTTAGCCTTGTCCGCCTGTCCTGCCATGGCTGACAGAAGACAGGCCCTGGTCCGGTACTCCGTATCTTCCCCGTCTGCCTGAAGAAGGATCTCATAAGTGTAGGCGGCGGCCTCATAGTCTCCGGCACCGTACTCTGCCTCTGCCCTGTATTTTAAGATATCCAGTTCAAATTCTCCCACCAGTCCGTTGGAGGTCTTCATGAGGGCCTCTTCAAAAGATGACACCGCCCCTTCATAATCTCCGGCCTCCAGCTGAGTGATCCCCTGAAGCCGCAGTTCCTGCCGTTCCTTCTCCTGGTTCCTGCAGCCCGTAAATGCCAGGAGCATCCCTCCGAGACACAGAAGCGCCAGCCCTTTTCTCAGATTCTGCCCCATGCCCTTTCTTTTCCTTCTCATCTCGCTCTTCCTCCGTCTACCGGGTCCCTGTGCTCCCCAGACCGCCCCGGTCCGGGTCTTCCAGCTCCGGCACCTGTTCAAATACTACGGCAGGCTGATGTTCCATGATACGGAACTGACAGATCCGGTCGTTGACGTGGATTATGGTATCCCGAAGGGCATAGGCAGGAAAATACCACTGATCGCTGCCGCCGCAGTAGCTCTCGTCGATGATCCCCATGGAATTGGCCTGGATCACCCCGAAATTTTTAAAAGTGGAACTCCTGGGCACCACATGAGCCTCGTAACCTGCGGGCAGTTTCATGGCCACCCCCAGGGGGATCAGCCGGTATTCACCTGCCTTCATCTCCACATCTTCCGCCGCCCGAAGATCAATCCAGTCCGACTTTCCGTCTATGTAACACAGCCTGTCGATCTTATCCGTAAAATATTTGATCCTGATTCTCTCCATGAACCGGTTCTCCTTTCCTTTTTTTCGTGACGCCGAACCGGCGCTGATATAATCTCAGATTATACCATACCTTTCCCACTTTTGCCAATACTGTTTCCCGGGAGAGAAAAGAAAACGGCGCGGCCTCTGCTTTCCGGGCAGAAACGGCGCCGTTTTCTTCTTTGTTTCCCGTACCCTCTGTGGACAAGGGGACACACGGAGGGTAACTACTGGATGGATATCACCTTGTAATCCTGATCCTCCACCGTCTTTTTCAGCACGTCGTCAGCGATCTCGCTCTTTAAGGTGACCACCGCGGTCCCGGCCTCATGGCTCACTGCCGCCCCGGCGACTTCCGGAAGGGCCTCCAGACATTTCTTCACTCTGGCTTCACAGTGGCCGCACATCATTCCCTCGATCTTCATAGTCTTTTCCATGGTTTTTTCCTCCGTTTTCCTGTTTTTGATTTTTTTATCTTTTCCTGCATCGTGGATGCGGAACAGATTCAGTCTCAGCGCATTGGTCACCACACAGAAGCTGGACAGGCTCATGGCTGCCGCTCCGAACATGGGATTCAGTTTCCAGCCAAAGACGGGATACCATATGCCGGCGGCCAGCGGGATCCCCACTACATTGTAGAAGAAAGCCCAGAACAGATTCTCGTGGATATTCCTGAGAGTGGCCCGGCTTAACCGGACAGCCGCCGGCACGTCGCTTAAACGGCTCTTCATCAGCACCACGTCCGCGGCGTCGATGGCGATATCCGTCCCCGCTCCGATGGCGATGCCGATGTCAGCCCTGGTCAGAGCCGGGGCATCGTTGATGCCGTCTCCCACCATGGCCACTTTACCCTTTTGTTTTAAGGAGCGGATAACGCTCTCCTTGCCTTCGGGAAGGACTCCCGCGATAACCTGATCCACGCCGGCCTGGTCTCCGATGGCTCTGGCGGTCCGCTCGTTGTCTCCTGTAAGCATGACCACACGGATCCCCATATTCTGCAGTTCCTTCACTGCCCTGGGGCTGTCCTCCTTAATCACATCCGCCACTGCGATGATACCTGTCAGCTTCTCTCCTCTGCTGAAGAACAGAGGCGTCTTTCCTTCCTCCGCCAGGCGTTCTGACTGTCTTACCATCTCCGGAGGAACCTCTGTCCGGGTGCTGATAAATTTAAAATTACCCCCCGCCAGAACGGCGCCGTCCAGAACGGCGGACAGCCCGTTGCCGGGCAGAGCCCGAAAATCCGTCACTTCCCGGATCTCTGTTCCCAGTTCCTCGGCCCTAAAAAGGATAGCCCTGGCCAGAGGATGCTCGCTTTTTCTCTCCAGCGCATAGGCATCTCTCAGGAGTTCCTCTTCCGGCACCTGATCCGCGGGTATGATATCCGTCACCTTCGGTTCTCCGCTGGTAATGGTTCCCGTCTTATCCAAAGCCACGATCTCTGTTTTGCCCGCCTCCTCCAGAGATACCGCCGTCTTAAAAAGGATCCCGTTCCTGGCTCCCATGCCGTTGCCCACCATGATGGCCACAGGCGTGGCCAGACCCAGGGCGCAGGGACAGCTGATGACCAGAACGGAGATGCCTCTTGCCAGGGCAAATCCCGGTGTCTGCCCTGCGGCCAGCCAGACCAGGATGGTCACCGCCGCGATACCGATCACTGCCGGCACAAACACTCCCGATACTTTATCCGCCACTTTGGCGATGGGAGCCTTGGTGGCCGCCGCATCGCTTACCATCTGGATGATCTGGGACAGGGTCGTGTCCTCCCCTACCCGGGTGGCCCGGCAGCGGATAAATCCGGACTGATTTACCGTAGCAGCCGATACCCTGTCTCCCGCCCCTTTGTCCACGGGGATGCTCTCACCTGTGAGGGCCGATTCATTGACCGCGCTGGTGCCGTCCAGGACTATGCCGTCTACCGGAATATTCTCACCGGGACGCACCACGAAGATATCCCCTGTTTTTACCTGGTCTATGGATACTTCCGTCTCTGCGCCGTCTTTTATGATCGTGGCCGTCTTTGGGGCCAGCTTCATCAGACTCTTTAAGGCATCTGTGGTCTTACCCTTGGACCTGGCTTCCAGCATCTTCCCCACAGTGATCAGCGTCAGGATCATAGCTGCCGATTCAAAATAAAATTCATGCATGTAAGCCATGACTCCCGCCCCGTCGCCTCTCATCTGGGCATCTGACATGGCAAACAGGGCGTAGCTGCTGTACACAAAGGAAGCTCCGGAACCCAGCGCCACCAGAGTATCCATGTTGGGAGCTCCGTGATACAGGCTCTTAAACCCGCTGATAAAAAACTTCTGATTGATGACCATGATGATCGCGGTCAGGTAAAGCTGCAGAAGCCCCATGGCCATATGATTGCCTTCCAGGAAGGAAGGCACCGGCCAGGACCACATCATATGTCCCATGGAAATGTACATGAGTACTGCCAGAAATCCTACGGAAGTGATCAGTCTCTTCTTCAGAACAGGAGTCTCCCTGTCCTGAAGCATATCCTCCTCTGTCCGGGCCGGGCCGGCAGCCTTCTGATCTCCTCCTGCTCCTTTCAGGGAAGCGCCGTATCCGGCCTCCTCCACCGCCGATATAACGGCCTGAGCCGATGCGTTTCCTTCCACTCCCATGGAATTGGTCAGAAGGCTGACGGAGCAGGAAGTCACTCCCTCTACCTTTGACACTGCCTTCTCCACACGGGCGCTGCAGGCGGCGCAGCTCATGCCTGTCACCGTATACTGTTCCATCTGAACCTCCTTATGTTCCGTCTCTTATTTCATCAGTTTCTGCAGGGTCGTCACCAGTTCATCGATGGTCTCTTCTTTCCCTTCTCTGATGTCTCTGGCCACACAGGTCCTGATGTGACTGGCAAGAAGCACTTTGTTAAAGCTGTTGAGAGCCGCGTTGGCTGCCGCTACCTGAATCAGGATCTCCGGACAGTAGGCATCCTTTTCCACCATGCCCCGGATCCCCCGGATCTGTCCCTCGATCCTGTTGAGCCGGTGGATCAGATCCCTGTACTCCTTCTCCGAACGCTCTTTCGTCTTATGGCAGCATTCACAGCCCTGTATCTCTTCTTTATCCATGGATACTCCCCCTCTCCGCTTTTTCCGTAAACTTCCCCATGTGCGGCAAAGTGCTTCTCTTTACACAGCTGATTATATACCCTATGGGGGTATATTGCAAGCATTATTTTTCTCAAATCGGGCAGGGGAGGCTTTTTCCCCTGCTCGCCGTGCCGGGGCGGGGCCGCTAGAGCAGCCGTATTCCTCTCAGCCCCGTGTACATAAAAAGGGCAGGCTCAAGATCCTTCTCTCAAGTCTGCCCTGAAGATCACAATTCTATCCTCTGGCCTTTTTCACATATTTTTGTTATGACTCCGTCCCTGATCCGCCAGGCCTCCCCAAAAAGGATCTGCCGCCTGCCGTCACAGAGCACATAGCTGCCGTCCACCAGGGCATAGAGGGTCCTGCCGTAACTGTCTTCGCAGGTAATGTCTTCGATCAGCCTCCGCCCGTCCAGCAGATTGTCCTTCACCTCCTGATAGTGAGGAAGGATCTGCAGGTCTGTCAGGCCCAGGCCCTCCAGAAATCTCCGGTATCCGGGATCACAGGATTCGCCGGGAAGCTCCGGCTGGGCGTAAACCACTTCTGCACAGTTCATGGTCCCTGCGCTGATGCCCATGACCGTCCCCCGGAACTCTCTTATCAGCCGTCTTAACCCGATCTCCCGGAAAAATGCGTTCTGAGTAGGCACATGGCCGCCTGCCAGGATCAGGATCCGGCTCTCCCCCAGATAGCGCTCCAGCTGCCCCTGGTTCCTGTGATCACAGATGATCAGATCGGAAACAGGGATCCCGCTGATCCGGAAAAATCCCAGAAACTCTTCTCTCATCTTATCATTATGAGCATAATCCCCCGGATCCGAGCTGATCATCAGGCAGGAGCAGCCCGGCTCCCAGCCTTCTGCCAGACTGTCCAGAAAGCCGTTGTCCCGGCTGTATCCCCAGATCACGCTGCCGTCCTTTTGTTTATAAGGGCTGCAGGGGCTGCTTGTAAGAAACAGTTTCATAGGTTCACCTCCCTGTATCTCATACCCGCCGTGGTCTGCAGGAACAGCCGATCCCCAGACCTCCGTGGCCGATATGGCAGGATACACCCAGGGAAAGATCGTCGCACATCACAGTCAGCCCGGGAAACGCCTCCCTGATCTCCCGGACCCACTGGCCGGTCTCTTCATCGGAGGAACTGGTGGCTGCCAGAAGATAGACTTCTCCCCTGTCTCTCCACTCCTTAAATCTGGTAGCCAGATCCTGCTTCATGGCCTCGATCATAACCTTCTTCGCCTTCACCAGGCCCCGGCACTTTTTAAAGGAGTCCAGAATCCCCACATCAAACTTCAGGACCGGCTTAATATTCAGCACGCTTCCCAGGAGAGCGGCGGCAGGCGTGATCCTTCCCCCCTTTTTCAGATGCTCCAGAGTATCCACTCCCACATAGATCACCATCTTGTCCCTGGCCTCTTCCAGGATCTCCCGGATTGTTTCTGCCGGATATCCTTCCCCGATCAGCTCCAGGCAGTCCAGAACGGAACGGTGCAGAGGCGTGGAGACCCGTCCGTTGTCCACCACCAGCACCCGCCCCTCATAAGGCTCCTCCCGGGCCAGAGCCGCGGCCGTGGCACAGGAACCGCTGAGACCGCTGCTGATAGGAATATAAAGGATCTTCTCATACTCTTTCAGGGCCCTGTCCCACAGTCCCATGACGTCTGCCGGAGACGGCTGGGATGTGGAGATATCGGCTCCTGAATCCAGCTTCTCAAAAAATTCTTCTCTGGATAATGTAATGTTTTCATAATAGCACTGTCCGTCTATGTAAAACGGCATGGGCAGCACATAGATGCCCAGCTCTTCGGCTTCCTTCCGGCCGATCCCGCTGTGGCTGTCCGTAACAACTCCGATGGCTCTCATGATTCTCCTCCTGTTTCCTGTTCTGTCTCTTCCATGGTTACTTTCAGCTCCTCCTCCACCTGGCTTCTCAGCTCCTCCGCCCTGACCGGATCCATGGCGGGAAGATGATCCGTGGACCCGATTCCGAACCGCCTTAAAAACTCTTCTGTGGTGGCAAACAGGGCCGGCCGGCCGGGGGCATCCAGACGGCCCACTTCCTGGACCAGATTATATTCCACCAGTCGGTTGACTGCATGATCCGATTTCACTCCCCTGATCTTCTCGATCTCCAGCTTGGTCACCGGCTGCTTGTATGCGATGATAGAAAGGGTCTCCAGCACCACGTCAGTGAGCGCGTGCTTTTTCGGAGCCGACGCCACCCGGATGAGATTCTCATAGTACTCCACTCTCGTGCACATCTGATAGCTGTCATCCAGGGCAATGATCTGCAGTCCCCGCTTCTCCCTGTCATACCTCTCCTTCAGCTGCCGGGCCACGTCGGCAGCAGTCTTCTCGCTCTGGCCCAGGGCGGCAGCCAGCTGGCGCAGCTCCACAGACTGTCCCATGGTAAACAGGACTGCCTCCACGATCGCTTCCCACTGCTCCCTGGGATAGGGGCCCTCTTCCCCGGAGCCGCCGTCGGGAGAGTCCGGTTCCCTGTAATCCTCCATCACCATGACTTCTCTGACGTCAATGCCGCCTTCCTCCATGGTCTTCTCTCTCTTTTTCTTATCCATCTTACGGTCTACCCTTCAAAATCCTCCAGGCCGTCCAGGTTCAGCTCTTCCTCTTCTCCCTCCGGCTCCAGAGTCTCTATGTTCATATCGTCAAACAGCACCTCCTGAGTCAGATGGATCTTTCCCATCTTCATCAGCTCCAGCACTGCCAGAAACGTCACCACGATCTCCAGCCTGTCTGCCTGCCTCTCCAGCAGCTGACGGAAGCTGAAAGTCCTGTGGCTTCTGGCATACTCCATGACCGTGCCGATCCTGGTCTCCAGACTTACAGGCTCCTTGCGGATGGTGCCGAATCGGCTCCTGATCGGGTCGATCTTGTCGGCCCGGCGCTTTACCACCGACTCAAAGACCGCCTGAAGCCTGGCCAGGGTCAGGCCGTCCAGCAGCCGGTCCAGGTCCACGGGCGGTTCATATCTGGCTACCTCTTCGGGCACGGTGGGAACCTTGTAGAGATGGCGGCCGGCCCCCTCCTCCAGCTCCGAAAGCTCCTGGGCCATGTATTTGTACATCCTGTATTCCAGAAGACGGGCCACCAGCTCCGCTCTGGGATCCTCTTCCTCCCCCTCCTCGTTCGTCTCTGCCGGCAGAAGCATCCGGGATTTGATGTCGATCAGGGTGGCGGCCATGACCAGGAACTCGCTGACCACATTCAGGTCCTCGGTCTCCATGTGGCTCACATAATCCAGATACTGTTCCGTGATCAGGACAATAGGGATATCGTAGATGCTGACCTTATTCTTCTCTATGAGGTGCAGCAGAAGGTCCAGAGGTCCCTCAAAATTCTCCAGTTTATAGGAAATCCCTGCCATTTCTTTTCTCCTGTGTATTCGTCGGTCCTTCTATTGTAGCAGACATTCCTGTTTCTGTAAATGCCGGCATGATATGCACAACCACCAGTTCCGGCCGGTTGTTCAGCCTGATGTTGACCGAATGAGTGCCCAGGCCTCTGCTGACGATCATGGCTTTCCGGTCCGTCCACAAAAGTCCTCCGCAGCATTTCCGGAAAAAATGGAACTGAGGAGTCATAAGGCCTCCCAGTCCGGGGATCCTTATGGTTCCCCCGTGAAAATGGCCGGCCAGAGTCAGATCCGCCCCCCATCCGGCATAAGCCTTCTGATAAAGGGGAGAATGAGCAAGAAGGATCTGATACCTTCCCCTGTCCGCCTTTCCCAGACGTTTCTCTATGTAGGAAACCTCCAGGCTGTCGTCGGCCATCTTCCTGTAATGCCTCCGCTGCAGATTCAGCCCGCTTAAGGTGATCCCTCCCTCCAGACGGATCCCCCTGTCGGACAAATGGCACACCCCTGCCCTGCCAAGCTCTCTCACCAGAACATCATACTGGTCCCCGTATTCTTTCCGTTTTCTGTCCATACGGTTCTCATGGTTGCCGTTTCCGTAATAGACCGGATACCGCCGGGCCAGCTCCCTCACCAGGGCCAGGGTCCTCCGAAGATCCGCCTTTTTTTTCACCACCATCATATCTCCGCCTATGAGTACTCCGTCAGGCTCTGCCTTATGGATGGCCGCCAGAAGCTCTTCTTGTCCCTGTCCGAAACAGTTGTCGTGAAGATCGGAGAGGAATACAAAGGTCTTTTCCTTCTCTGTCTTTTTCGTTCTCAGGGTATACTCTGTGGTAACAAAATGCTTTCTCTCCCAGTCTGATCTGAGACAGCAGACAGCCGTCACCGCCGTGACGCCTGCCGCGATCCCCGGCCTGATGCCTGCAACCGGTTTCTTCATGTCTTCTTCCTCCCTGTACCGCAAAAAGAATCCTGCTCTGCAGGATTCTTTTTCATTGCGGGAACCGTATTCATCACTGCCCCGTAAAAGGCGCCAGTTCCAGGCGCACAAAATACCCCTGTTCATGCCTGCACACCGGACACCTGCCCGGAGCCTGGGCCGCGGTGAGCACGTGTCCGCAGTTCAGGCACATCCACCCTGTAGCCACATCCGACAGAAACAGCTTGTTCTGCTCCATGAGATCGGCGAACAGTCCGAATCTGTCTCCGTGATTTTTCTCGATGGCCGCAACCTGATGGAACACTCTCCCGATCTCATCGAAGCCTTCTGCCAGGGCCTTATCTCCGAAATCCTTGTACACGATATCGTGTTCCTCATATTCATTATGTCTGGCTGCTTTCAGAAGATCCAGAGTCTTCTGGGAAATGTTTATGGGATACCCCCCGTCGATATGGATATTATCGCCGGACAGCTCCTTCATATAGTCATAGAAAAGCTCTGCGTGGGCTTTCTCCTGATCCGCCGTAAACTGGAACAGGGCCTCGATCACCGGAAGATTCTCCTTTCTGGCAACCCCCGCAGCAAAGGTATAACGGTTCCGGGCCTGGCTTTCTCCGGCAAAAGCCCTCATGAGATTCTTCAGAGTCTCACTGTTTTTCAGATCCTGCATCACAACTACCTCCTGATAATAGATTGATAGAAGTAGTATCTGCCAGTATACCTGATGTTATACCTTATTTTTTACTATGAAAGTCCCAGACGGCAGCCATGGGACAGTCATGCTTGCATGAACCGGCACATGGATATCGGATGGGCAAGCCGGTATGAGTAAGTAGGCCGACAGGCCGGATTACGAATACTGGCGGCGATTGCGTGAGGGCAAAGCCCGGAGCAATCGACTTTCATAGGGTGGCTGGTGCAATGTCAAAGGTCGCATGGAAGTTTACTTTAAAAGTCCGCCGCCAAATGGCGGTATGAAGGTTTACTTTTGACTCCTGAATACCGGGTCCGCCGGATGACCGCCAGTGATCTTCTGCATGGTCCTCTGTACGGCATCCTGAGAATTTTTCCAGTCCTTATCCGCGTTTCTGTAATCGTATTTCTCGATCAGCCAGTCGATATCCCCCTGGATCCGCTCCAGTTCCCGGTTCATCTGGTCAGACAGCAGGGGGAATATCTGATCCTGCTCCTTCTTTCCCAGCTGCTGTTCACAGACATCCACAAGATCCCCGAAATGATGGATACAGAATCCTTTGGAGGATCTGACCAGCTCCAGAAACTCTTTCTCGTGCTTTACCTGATGGACAAAGGTATCCAGAACCCGCCGGTAAGTCTCGTCCATCCGGTCGCAGACATAGCAGTGGCTCTCCTCTTTTTGGACCCAGGCGCTGACCGGATTCCCTCCGGACTCTTTCTTCTTCAGCCGTCCGAACATCCCGGCCGGTTCAGGGGTAAAATGGTCCGTCTGTTTTTTCAGCTCTTCTCTCAGATAGATCATCCTGGTCTTTAAGATCCAGGCGTTACCCAGAGTATTGCCGTAATCATACATGGCCTTGGTATGTCTGCGGCAGAATCCCCTCCTGTCCGTCATGTCCCGGATATCGCTTTCCATATAGGAGGAACCCAGGACAAACTCAATAGCCGCCTGTTCCAGCTTCCTCTCAAGCCAGCAGAAGGGACACTCGTCTCCGGAGGTCAGGGCATCGTGCAGCTCAATGGTATATAATTTTTCTTTCATCTGTTTCTCTCCTGATGATCATCTGCCTGTTACGGGATCCAGGCCCCGTCTGCTCCCAGCTCATATCCGTCCGGGGTCCTTACGCCCGTGAGCATGGCTCCCTGGCTGCCCAGATAGAACCATTTGCCGTTGTCCGCCGCCCACTCATCTGCTGCCATGGCCCCGCTGTCTTTAAAATAGTACCAGCTTCCGTTGGTAAACTCTCTCCAGCCTGTGGCCATATACCCGTCAGGATCGATCCAGTAGTCCACTCCGTCCACCTTCAGCCACTCTCCGGCTGCCCGGACTCCTTTGTCCTTAATATAATACCAGCCCCCGCCGTCTCTCTCCCAGCCAGTCTTGTGTTCCGGTACCCCGCCCGGCCCGGCCTGCTGTCCCTCAGACGGATTCCGGACGGAACCAGTCTGCTGTGCGCCGGCCTTCTCCATCACCGCAAATCCGTAATCCAGCAGGGCTTTGGTATCTTCATAGTGGGTGGATCTGCTTTTCATCACCACTGCCACCAGGCGCACGCCGTTTCTCTCCGCTCCTGTGACCAGAGTGTTGCCTGCCAGGGAGGTGTACCCTGTCTTTCCTCCGATGATTCCCTCATAGTATCTGGAATCCGTGGAATAGAGCATCTTGTGGCCCATGGAGATGGTTTTTGATTCTGCGTTCTTCGTGGCGGGAAACCGGTAGCTGGTAGTCGTATCGATTTTGCACAGAGTCTCGTTCTGAAAGGCCGCTCTCCCGATGAGGGCCATATCATAGGGGGTGGTATAGTGTTCGCTGTCGTTGAGGCCATGGGGGTTGGTAAAATGAGTCCCCTTACAGCCAAGTTGGACCGCCTTCTCGTTCATCAACGCAGCGAACCCGCTGACGCTTCCCGACACATGTTCTGCAAGAGCGTTGCCGATCTCGTTGGCAGACTTTAACAGCAGTCCGTAAAGGCACTGTTCCACCGTCAGACGGTCCCCCTCGGTCAGGTTCAGGGTGGAAGCCCCTGCCTCCAGGTTGGTGGTGGCTCCTTTGGAAAATGTTACCATATCCTTCAGATCGGTCCGCTCCAGCACCAGAAGAGCCGTCATAAGCTTGGTGGTGCTGGCAGGGTAAAACCGGCTGTTCTCGTTCTTTCCATAAATAACCGCTCCCGTGGCCCCGTCTATGACTACGGCTCCCTCCGACTGGATCTGGGGCCGGGGCACGTCCTCGGGGATCACCAGGGCTGTATTCTCCGAAACTCCCGGTCCCTGGGGACCGGATAAACCGGGGCTTTCCGCAGACGGACCTGTAATTGCGGCCAGGATCCGTCCTCCCCCTGCCGTCGGACCTGCCACTGCAGCCTCCGCCATGTTCCTTCCCGCCTCCGTCAGACCTGCCGCCTGTGCCCCGGCCGGAAACCAGGGCACAAGGCAGAAGGCAAGGCACAGAGCCGTCAATCTTTTTCGTTGTCTCATGTCTTTTCCCTTATCTCTTATCTGTCACGCCCCGGCGTTGTCCCGGAAGCGCTCCGCCTGGCTTCTGATCAGTTCTTCATCGTCAAAATAGTTGATCTTCATGGCAGCCTTTACGTCTGCCAGAGTCCGGGCCGCCACCTTCTGAGCCCGCATACTGCCCTCCCTGAGGATGCGGTAAACCTCGGGAATATTTTTCTCATATTCTTTGCGGCGGGCGCGGATGGGAGCCAGTTCGTCCTGGAGCACGGCGTTGAGGAACCGTTTTACCTTCACATCTCCCAGGCCCCCTCTGGTGTAGTGAGCTTTCAGGGCTTCCAGATCCTCATACTCGGGCCAGAATTTCCGGAAATGTTCGTCTTTGCAGAAAGCGTCCAGATAGATGAATACAGGATTGCCCTCCACCTGTCCCGGGTCGTCCACCTTCAGGTGATTGGGATCCGTAAACATGCTCATGACTTTTTTCCTCACATCCTCCTCCGTGTCGGACAGATAGATGCAGTTATTTAAAGATTTGCTCATCTTGGCCTTGCCGTCGATCCCCGGAAGGCGCAGACACGCCTTGTTGTCCGGAAGGAGCACGTCAGGCTCTGTCAGAACCTCCCCGTAGATATGATTAAAGCTTCTGACGATCTCTCTGGTCTGTTCG
>CAJUJV010000019.1:16312-19737 GCA_910586845.1 uncultured Hungatella sp. | reverse complement strand
TCATGGGAAGCTGATCCTCCCCCACCGGCACGGTAGTGGCCTGAAATGCGGTGATATCGGAAGCCTGGCTGATGGGATAGGCAAAAAATCCCACCGGGATGCTGGTCTCAAAATTTCTCAGTTTGATCTCGTTTTTCACTGTAGGATTCCGCTGGAGTCTGGACACAGTCACCAGGTTCATGTAGTAAAAGGTCAGTTCCGTCAGTTCCGGGATCTGGGACTGGATAAACAGGGTGGACTTCTCCGGGTCCAGGCCGCAGGAGAGATAATCCAGGGCCACCTCGATGATGTTCTGTCTCACCTTCTCCGGGTTGTCCGCATTGTCCGTCAGTGCCTGGGCATCGGCTATCATGATGAAGATATCGTCAAAATCTCCGGATTCCTGAAGCTCCACACGCCGTTTTAAAGAGCCCACATAGTGGCCTACATGCAGCCGCCCCGTGGGCCGGTCTCCGGTCAGTATGATCTTTTTTTTGTTGTTTTCCATAGTTGTTCTGGTTCCTCCTCGATATGTTGTGGGGTTGGCGCCGGCCCCATAAGCCCGTTGCCTATAGCCATAGTTTACCACCCCTTCTTAAAAATTTCTACTAAATATTTCCTTAACACAGACACCCCGGCCGTTCTCATTCCATATTCTACACCAAAGGAGGGATTTTATATGGCTGACAGACAGAAAACTCCGGCGGACCTGTTCGCGGAGATCTTAGAAGACAATGAACCCATGGCTATGGCCTGGGTTACGGGAGGTCCACGGGCGCCCGGTCTTTCCGGGCTGGTAAAATTTTATGAGACTCCCTACGGAGGCACCCTGATCGAGGCAGAGCTTTTCGGCCTTCCCGACAGATATCAGACAGGAGCTTCCGAATTTTACGGAATGCATATTCACGAAAACGGAGACTGCGGCAGCGGTTTTCAGAATACGGGAGCCCACTATAATCCCGCCGGCGCTGCCCACCCTTATCACACGGGGGATCTGCTTCCTCTGTTTTCCAATCAGGGATATGCCTGGATCTCTTTCTATGATAAGCGGTTTACCATCCCCCAGATCCTGGGCCGGTCCGTGGTCATCCACCAGGCCGCAGACGATCTCCGCTCCCAGCCTGCCGGAAATTCCGGCGAAAAGATCGGGTGTGGGATTATCCGTCTCGTAAATAAAAGAGATATGAAGAATCTGGACTAGAAACGGCGTCCGGCACGGCCATGAGCCGGCTTTCTCCGGGCAGAGCAGGGCAATGTCCTTTATCGCTCTGTCCGGAAGGAAGCCGGCTCATAGCTGTCTGTGTACATCTCCCACAGGCATCTCTGATCTCGGTTCAGCTGACCCGTTTCTTCATCTGGGCCGGCTGATACCTGTTTACAGACTCGATGACCTCCCGTTTGATAGCCCCTGACAGGAAGAAGGAGGCCTTGGCGCAGGCAGGACCTACCAGCTCATAGAGCACGGAGGAGGCCAGGATGATGGTCAGAAGCAGATCTCCGATCTCCGGCGCCAGAAGCCTCTGACCCAGAAATGCCAGGCCGATGGCCACTCCTGCCTGAGGAATCAGAGCCAGGCCCATGTATTTTTTGATGTTCACAGGCATGGCGGTAACGATACAGCCAAGATAGACTCCCGCGTATTTTCCCATGATGCGGATCAGGAAATAGGTGAGTCCGATCACTCCCGCAGTGGGGATAGCTCCCAGATCCAGATTCATGCCGGAGATGATGAAGAACATGCTCATGATGGGAGGCGTAAACCGGTTGATCTGCTTGAACAGCTTCCTGTCGTCTGTCAGGTTCATATACACGGCGCCGAAGACCATACAGGACAGGAGGGGAGAAACTCCCAGCAGTGCGCAGACTCCCGACAGGGCCAGCAAAAGGGCCAGGGACAGGATGAGCCGGTTATCCTTGCTCCTGTCCGGAGTCAGAAGTTTTGACAGGATGACTCCGCTCCCTCCGCCCAGAAGGATCCCGATACCGTTGCTGGCAAAAGGCATGATCACATCCTGTACTGAGATCTGGCCGTCTCTCCTGGCATTGACCACTGCCACTACGATACTGAAGGCCAGGAGACAGACCACGTCATCCAATGCCACTACCTGCAGTAAGGTGTTCACATATTCCCCCTTTGCATGGTACTGATGGATGGTCATCATGGTGCTGGCCGGAGCCGTGGCCGTGGCGATGGCTCCCAGGATCAGCGCAAAATCCCAGGTGATGTGGAACATGGCCTTCATGGACAGAGTCACCAGGATGCCGGCGGCCAGAGCCTCGAACAGAGTCACTACCACCACACGGACGCCTGCCTCTTTTATGATCTCCTTCTTAAAAAATTTTCCCACTCCAAAGGCGATAAACGCCAGAGCGATATCGCTCATAAATCCCATATGTGTCAGGATGCCTTCCGGCACCATCTTAAGGCAGCAGGGCCCGATGAGAACTCCCGCGATGATGTATCCCGTCACATTGGGAAGCCGCATCCGCTTGGTCAGGCGGGTCACCAGAAACCCTGCAAACAAAATAATGGAAAGAGAGCACAGCACCGCAGTGGACTCTTCCATCCCAGAATACAAAAAAGCCATTTATTTATCCCCCTCGATTATTTTTTTCAACACTTCTGTTGAATCTATGGTATTATTATAGTGACTTATGTGATAAATGCAAATTATGATTTCTACTGGAAACATAATGATCCGTTATGATAGGAGAATGATCATGGATGCGAGAATGGAGACCTTACTGAAAGTCTATGAGACACGAAATTTTACAAGAGCAGCAGAACAGCTGTCCCTGACACAGCCGGCAGTGAGCCAGCACATCAAGCAGCTGGAGCACGATCTGGATGCCACTCTTTTCATCAGGGGAGAAAAAGGGCTGCAGCCCACGCCGGAAGGGGAGATCGTGGTCAAATACGCCCGCCGGATCCAGACTCTCTACCAGAATCTTGCCCAGAGTCTGGAGGACGAAAAACGCAACGTCACACGGCTGTCCGTAGGCATCACCCACTCCTCCGAGAGCAGCGTCATCGCGGAAGTCCTGGCCGGCTACACCAACCTGATCTCCGGCAGTCATATAACCATTATTTCTGACACCATAAATAATCTTTATTATAAACTGAAAACTTATGTCCTGGACATTGCCATCATCGAGGGGCGCATCAACGATCCCAACTTTAATTCCGTCATGCTGGACACCGACTCCCTGATCCTGGCCGTGTCCAGGGACAATCCTCTGTCCCAGAAACAGATTGTCACTCTGGATGAGCTGAAACGGCAGAAGCTGATCCTGCGCCTGCCCGACTCCGCCACCAGAAATCTGTTTATGTCCCACCTGGAGAGCAACAACGTGACCCTGGATGAGTTTAACGTAATCCTTGAGGTAGACAACGTGGCCACGATCAAGGATCTAGATCGGAAGAGCGTCGTGTAGGGAAAGAGTGT
>CAJUJV010000019.1:12330-16302 GCA_910586845.1 uncultured Hungatella sp. | reverse complement strand
GTCCGGAGGAATTTCGGCGTGTCCATCCTCCCCCGCAGCACTTTTGCCTCCGAGATGCGAAAAGGCAAGATGGCCGGCCTGTCCATCGAGAATCTGAGCATGACCCGGGAGATCAATATGATCTATCACAAAGATTTTGAGCATATCAATGCTCTTCAGGAGATTACAAGGATCTATAAGGAGTATTCCCGAAAGAAAAACGGCTGAGAACAGGATCATAAAAAGAGAAAATTTTTTTCATTGTTAACAATTTCTTCATATTCTAATCAAAAATTAGTCACATTTATCCGATATACTATCTTTTGTAAACAGGTGATACACCTTTTTCAAAACTTTTTCATACTCTAGCCGGCAGATGTCCCCCCGTCTGCCGGCCCTCCCTATTTTTGAAGAAAAGTCCGGTTCCCCGGACTTTTTCGCATCATAATCTCATTTTTTTCATGTAAGCCAGCCCTGCGCCGTCTGCCAGGATCCAGCCCACGGGGATAGCCCACCAGATCATGGCCACTCCCAGCTTCGGCGCCAGAGTATAGGCCATAATCACACGGGTACCGAGAGAGATCACGGTCAGCACGACGGACATCTCCGGCCTTCCCACGCCCCGGTAATATCCGTACAGGAGAAATAAAAGGCCGATGCCCCAGTAACAGGCCCCTTCGATCCGCAGATATCCGGACCCGACAGCGATGATCTCCGCCTCGGAGCCGTCCACAAAGATCATCATCAGCCATGGAGCCAGCACAAACACCGCTGCCGACACCAGCAGGCAGAAGATGACAGACACCTTCACCGCGCTGATTACCCCCTGGCGCACCCGGTCCTGTCTGGCCGCGCCGTGGTTCTGAGAGGTAAAAATGGAAAAGGCGTTGCCGAACTCCTGAGCCGGCATGTAGGCGAAGGAATCGATCTTCACAGCCGCCGCAAACGCCGCCATAACCGCCGTTCCGAAGCTGTTGACCAGCCCCTGGATCATCAGGATCCCGAAATTCATCACCGACTGCTGGATACAGGCTGCCGTGGAAAACCGCAGGATCTCCTTAACAGGCTCTTTCCTGAAACGGAAGCTTTCTCTCCCCGGCCTCAGTTCCGGCTCCTTTATCCAGGTGTACAGGGCGATCCCCAGACCGGAAAATGCCTGGGCTATGACCGTGGCAGCCGCCGCGCCGCCGATGCCCATGGAATATACGACCACAAAAGCCAGATCCAGAACGATATTCATGACCGCCGCGATGCCCAGGAACCAGAGGGGTACCACCGAGTTTCCCAGAGCCCGCAGAAGAAACGAAAAATAGTTGTACAAAAACACGAAAAAGATCCCCATAAAGATGATCCACACATATTCCCTCATCATCTCCATCAGAGAATCAGGCACCTGGAGCAGCCTGAGGATCTGGCCGCACCAGAGAAATACGAGGCCGTTCATCACCACGGTCACGGCCGCAATAAAAACAAAGGCCATGACCATGCTGTTTTTCATCTGTCTTTCGTCCTTTCTTCCGAAGTGAAAGGAATATACGGAACCGCTTCCCATACAGAGTCCGATGAGGACCGACGTGAGAAACGTCATAAGGGTATAGGCGGATCCCACGGCTGCCAGGGCGTCGGGCCCTAAAAAGCGGCCTACGATCAGCGTATCTGCAATATTGTAACACTGCTGAAGAAGATTTCCCAGGATCATGGGGCCTGCAAAACGGATCATGGTCCCGGCCACACTGCCCTGTGTCAAATCCTTTTTCATAGCCATGTCCTATTCCCTTCCCTCTCTTTCCCCCGGTCCCTGTTCCCGGACGCTTCCGGTACGGTCCTCCTCTTTTGCCTGCGGGCACTCCCTGCCGTCGCCGCAGGTTCTCACAAACCAGGCAAACAGAGGCTCCATCTCTTCGTATATCCGCTCCGGATGCCACTGGACAGCCCACACCGGAAGGGTTTCATGTTCAATTCCTTCTATGATCTTTCCTGATCTGGCGCTGGTCCTCAGCCCCTGTCCCAGGGTCCTGACGGACTGATGATGATAGCTGTTGACCATGACCCGATCTCCGAACAGCCTGTGTATAAGAGAACCTTCTTCCAGGCTGACCTGATGGATGGCTCCGTCTCCGTGGCCTTCCTCGCAGCACTCTTCCTTCTGGTCCTGCCATAAGGTTCCTCCCAGAGCCGTGTTGATCAGCTGCAGACCCCTGCACACTCCCAGAACCGGTTTCCTTCTGTCCGCAAACAGGGAAAACAGCTGCAGCTCCTCCTGATCCCTCCTGTGATCCGCAGGACCGCACCAGCTTCTCCTTTCCATATGGTAACGCTCCGGTTCAATATCCACTCCCCCGGTCAGAAACAGGCCGTCGGCCCTGTCGGCCAGCTCTCTGTCCGCTCCCAGAGCCAGCAGGGGCTGTCCCCCTGCCTGATAGACCGCATCTGCATAATTCTGAAACAGCTGACGCTGGTCCATGCCCCGAACCGTCTCAAAGCCGGCGGTCAGCAAAATCAATGGTCTCATCTTACCTTTAATCCTCCTCTGTGATTTCTTCGGACATTATAATATACGAAACAGAAAATGGCAACCAGAAGAGGCCGGAACGTCCCTGTCTCACACACAGCTCATATCCGGAAAAAGATAAGAAAAAAATGAGACAATCTTAAAACATTTTTCTCCTCTGTCGGCTATACTGTTCCTATACCAATACTGTCAAAGGAGCCTTTACCTATGAAGCATATAAAAAAACACCCTGTCCTCAGTTCCTTTCTCCTGTCCATGGGCCTGTGTCTCATCTTCTCAGGGCTCTCCCACTGGTCGGAAATTGCCGTTCTGCCGGTCGTAAGTCTGTTTCTCATATACCCTTTTGTCCTTACGGTCCTGAACCTGGTCTTCTGTGTCAGGAAACCCCGGGATAAGGAGATGCGCCGCGCAGCCGTGAAGATCGAGATCGCCACCCTGGTCCTGGGGGTGCTGTTCAGCCTCCTGCTTGCTGCTTTTTCCGATATTAATTTCCGGGCTCACTGGACTGAGGCGCTCTCAGGATTTGAAATGCACTCTCCTGTCCTGCCCGAGGCATGGCCTACGGTCCTGTTCTTTTTCCTTACAGGATTTCTGGGGTATGCCCTTATCAGATGGAGGGATCTTAAACAGATGCCTCCCCTGTGGATCGTACTGAGCCTTTCCGCCATGTATGCAGGTATGGCCCTGTGCCTGGTCTGGATCATCCAGCTGATCAACATAGACAGTATCAGTTTCTATCTGTGCCTGTTTCCTCTCAACTGGATCTTCCTGTGCATCCGCGTCATAAGGGAGAAGGTCCTTGACTGGAAGGCCATAGAAGAGACAGAAAAAAGGCGGTTCTCCAACCCGTTCCTGGAATATCTGAACCGGAAAGTCATGGACTCCGCCTCCTGGCCTCTGTGGGCCTTTCTGCTGGTCTGGCCGCTGGCCGGAGTATCCGTCATGATCCTGGCGCTCTTCGGCCAGCGGCCTGACAACCTGATCCGGGCATGGACCGAGACCAGCCAGTGGAATCTGTCCGCCCATATCTCCCCGCCTAACGACATGGTCTCAGGACACTATCTCTGCACCGTGGCTGCCTGCGGCCACACAAGACTGGTAAAGCCCATCCGCACCGGAATCCGGCACGGAAGTCCCATTATGGTCAACCGCCAGCTGTGTGTCGCCAATGCGTTTGAACAGGTCCTGGAAGAACGGGTCCCGGCTGTCCACAGGCGTGTCCGGAAATTCTATGACGCTTACGGGCTTCCCATATCCAGACTCATCCGCTCTCCCTATGCCTCGGATGCGGTGTATCTGCTTATGAAACCTCTGGAGTGGTTCTTTCTCATGGTTTTATACCTCAGCGATGCCAGACCGGAAGACCGGATCTGGAGGCAGTACACAGGAGAAGCGATCCCGGGGGAGATGCTGTGATCCTTCTTCCGCAGCCTTAATCCAGCTGATTCTTCACCGTAAACACCGCCAGCTGAGTCCTGTCC
>CAJUJV010000019.1:0-12320 GCA_910586845.1 uncultured Hungatella sp. | reverse complement strand
TTAATTTCAGTTTATCCAGAAGACGGGAAATGTTATTCCGTACCGTCCCCTCAGCCAGAAAAAGCCCGGCGGCGATCTCTTTATTATCCATCCCCCTGGCGACACAGCGCATGATGTCCCGCTCCCGGGGCGTCAGCTGTTCTGTCAGAGGGTTGGCCTGTGTCCCGGATTTGGTGGCCGCCATCTGACGCCGCATCCCTTCGAAAACACTGTCCCCGAAGACCCGGATCCCCGCACAGACCGCCTTCACGGACCGGATCACTTTCTCGTCTTCCATCTCTTTCAGAATATATCCGTCGGCTCCGCTCCCGATGGCCGCCTCCACGGTCTCCTGGTCGTCAAAGGTGGTCAGTACCAGGATCTTCACCTGGGGGAACTCGCTCTTTATGGCACTGATTCCCCATGCGCCGTCAAATTCCGGCATCCGCATGTCCATCAGGACCACATCCGGAAGATCTCTCCTGCAGCACTCAAATGCCTCTTTTCCGTCTGCCGCCAGCCCCGTCACCTGAATCTCCTCATCCTGACTTAAGATGGCCTTTAATCCCTGTCTCAGAATCTGAATATCATCTGCGATCACCACCCGGATCATATCTTGTTCCCCTCCTTTTCGCTGCACAGTTCAGAGAGCTCTCTCACGGGAAGCCGGATGAAGATCTGGAATCCTTCTCCCTCAGCCGACAGAAAACGGACCTGGCCGCCGGTCTCCTGAACTCTCCTTCGGATGCCGGCCAGCCCATGACTCTCTTTTATGGAAGAACAGCCCTGCCCGTTGTCAAAGATGTAGACACTGATACTGTCCCCCGCAAATTTGACGATCACATCCATATGGGCGGCATGGGCGTATTTGAGACAGTTGGTAAGTGCCTCCCTGAGACACCGGTAGACCACCGAAGACAGGTGGGAGTATTGGGGGCCGTCCTCTCCCTGGATCTCCACTTCCACCTCCAGTTCACGGACACCGGCTGCCAGCTGATACACTCCCTCTGTCACCAGCCCGCAGGCACTGCCTTGCCGCAGGTGGCTGATGGACCAGCGCAGCTCCCGGATCCCTCCGGCTGCCAGCTCCTGGGCCTGCCGCAGATACTCCTCTGTCTCCCTGTCCTCTTCTCCTTCCTGCCTCTCCCCCGCCTGTCTCCGGATCCGGATCAGTTTCAGAAGAGAATTGATCATGGTCAGCGTATGTCCCGTGGTATCATGGACCTCCTGGGCGATCCTGTTTCTCTCCTGCTCGATGGCCAGCCTCTGTTCCGACACGGCCAGTTCCCGGCTCTGCCGCAGACGCTCATAGTATTCTCCCATATCGGTCAGGAGAAAGATCCAGCCTGTTTTTGTCCCCTTTCTGTCATGGAGCGTATACTGTTTCAGCTGGATCCTGTCCCCTGGAGATGCCTTTTTCATGAGTTCTATCTTTTCCTGCAGAACCTCATACCCGTCTCCCGGCTTTGTCTTAAGCCAGGCAGCCGCCGGATGGTTGCAGTAGGCCACGGTTCCCCGCCTGCTTAAGATCACCACTCCTTCGGCCATGGACTCAAAGATCCGGCGGGAGGCGGCAACATTGACATCCAGAAAATCATAGCGGAAGACAGCCACCAGAAGCAGGAATCCGGACAGGGCGAACACCGGAGGCGTCAGATCAAATCCTGTCTTCACCGTTCCCGACAGGTAGAGAAGATTAAAGCCCAGGGGAATGGCTGCCGCCAGGATCATCACCGCCATCGGGGCGGCCTTCTTTCTGCCAAGGCTCAGAAACAGGGCAGCCATGCCCGTCACCACGCAGATATAGGTGCAGACCATATGAAAGTAGAATACAGGACCATAGACCACTTTTTCAAGATCAAACTGAAGATAAAACAGATGGTGCAGACCATTGGTCCAGAACATGGCGTAATCAAACAGAGACAGACCGGCCAGAGCAAGACGGATCCGGGAGGGGATCCGCCGGCCGCAGTAGAGAAAGGAGAACTGAAGCCACGCCGGCCCGATGAAGCTGATCCCCACATAAGAGATGCCGTAGAGCACATATTTCATTTCCCTGCTCCCGGAAAATACCAGAAACAGCTGAGGCAGACACCAGATGATGATCAGTATCTGGCAGACTGCCAGGGCTCTGGTGACAGGGTTTTTGTCCGCCTGCAGCCAGAGCCATCCCAGAGTGCAGCAGCAGAATCCTATGGCTGCAAGATAAGACAGATGCAGTAAGATCTCTGTCATGGCTCCTCCTTTTTACCGCCTCTTTTTCTCGACTGTGGCAGCAAACAGGATGAGAAGGATTCCTGCTGCCAGCAGATACACCCACCAGGAGATGCTCAGCCAGAAGCTCCTGGTCAGGAACACCACGATCAGAAGGATCAGGGCTCCGGAGACCCGCGCCCACGGCACATCCTTCTTCACCTGAGCCCACAGGAATATAGCCAGACAGAGAGCTTCCATTATCAGTGCGTCCGCCACCTGTCCCAGCAAAAATACGTCGCGGCACAGGAGAAAGAGGCAGATGCCATAGCCCAGATTCTGCATCACACGAAGCCAGGGATTCTTCCCCCAGATCTTTCCCGCGGTCCAGATCAGCCAGGCCGCCGGCAGCAGCCTAAGCTCCAGGCTTATGACGGGAGGCCATGTGACAAAAGGCTGACCCCAGAACGCTGTTGCCAGGAGACAGGCTGAGACGGAAAAGGCCGTTTTCTTTAAGGGCTCTGCCTCCGTATACTGAAGAACGGAGACGGCTCCCAGCAGAACATAGGCAAACCACCATCTGTCATCTCCCCCGGCAGCCATAAGCAGGATCACAAAGATAGACAGTACCTGAAACCAGTCCACCCGCCAGCCGCCCTGGACTCTCTCGTCCTTCTCGACAATGGGATGAACGTACCGCGCCAGAGCACCGGAAGCCACAAGCACCGCCGCCACTCCCCAGCCCAGCTGGTCAAAGGTCAGGTCCAGGTGAGACCGGGCGATGAAAGGCATGGGCAGCATACTGACTGCGGCAAAGAGGTGGGGCCACTGTCGGTCTCCGAGATAAAAATATACATAATATCCTGCAAAAGCCATGAGACACCAGAACAGTCCCTCCGCTCTCCCCTCTCCGCCTCCGTAGAATCCCATAACCGTGACAAGAAGGGCCGCGCAGCCGCAGACATCCCAGAAAAGAGAGGATTCTTTCCGGCGGATCACCCGGATCATGCAGATCAGCAGCAGCGCCAGATTGATGGCCAGCATCCGATAGACAAAGGCTCCCGTCAGACAGCTTGCTCCGTAAAAGATCGTTTCCGCCGCCGCCGCTTTCAGCAGGCCTGCGTAGGAGTCTTCCCTGTTCTGTCTGTTCAGAACAAAGATACCGAACACAAGAGCCGCCAGCGCAGCCAGGCCGAACCAGGTAAAGCGAAAGAGAAAGAATCTGTCAAGAAACCGGCTGTAAACTCCCATGGACCCTTCTGCCGCCATGCGTCCCACGGCAGAGAAGCCCCGGATCATGGTGATGATGCCGAAAAACCAGAAATGGACAGGCACAAAAGACCGAAAGCCTTCTGCCAGGAGTTCTCTGACTCCTTTTTCTTCTCTGCCGTCCTCATGACCGGTCTGACCCTCCAGATACTCTCTTACAGCCACGAGAACAACCGCATAGATCATCATA
Source organism: uncultured Hungatella sp. (assembly GCA_910586845.1). Lineage (GTDB taxonomy): Bacteria > Bacillota > Clostridia > Lachnospirales > Lachnospiraceae > UBA3402. Next base: position 8,689 of record CAJUJV010000019.1, on the reverse strand, counting down.
ATGGACACGAACCCGTCCCATCGTATATTCAGGGCCTGGCTCATAAAGAACAGGGAAACACTCATTCCCCACAGGGTAGCATGGGTGTAGATCCTGTCGTTAAACCGCCTGATCCCTGCGAAAAAGGAAGCTTCCATCACAAGACTTCCGACCCACAAAACTTTCCACCTGTTTCTTCCCACCAGGATAAACTCCGGCCCGAGAAGCCGGAAATAGGCCGCCGCCAGCACGGACAGAAACAAAAAGGTACTTCCGAGAATATAGAACGCATTGCCGGTCTTATGGATATGGAACTGCCTGTCGGCCAGAAAGCTGGCTCCGAAAAACAGTCCTGCACAGGCCATGACCAGAAAAGCCCTGGACACATCGGGAAGCACACGCCAGGTGGTGGTGGCAAAGATCAGCCCTGCCAGCACGACGAAGATGACGCCGATGATCAGTGCGGCAGTTCCCAGACCGTTTCCGATGTTCTTCTCCGCCTTTAAGGCCGGCCGGGGCTTATACAGAGGCGGCTCCTGGAACCGGGGAGCTGGCCTGTAGGGCACAGCCTTTTCCGGATGAGGCTCATCCATGGCGGTCCAGCCTTCCTGCCGGTTTGGCTCCGGATCGGCTGCCGTTGTAAGCGTCTCTGTCTCACTCGACTCTTCCGCGCTCAACTCCGATGCCTCCGCAGCCGTCAGCGTCTCTGCCTTGCTCGACTCTTCCGCGCTCGACTCCGATGCCTCCACAGCCGTCAGCGTCTCTGCCTCACTCGACTCTTCCGCGCCCGACTCCGATGCCTCCGCAGCCGTCAGCGTCTCTGTCTCATCAGACTCTTTCGTGTACGACCCTGCTGCCTCTGCAGTCGTCAGCGTCTCTGTCCGCTTCCCTGCATCCGGATCCGGCCATTGTCCTGCCGGCGCCGACTGTCTCCTGTTCAGAGTCAGTTCCCGGATCCGGTCTTTGTATCGATTGTTTTCTACTGCTAACCAGATAATGATTCCCAGCTCCGCAAAAGGAGCTATCAGCCATATAAACAGAATCAAGAGCCATTCCATGTTCATTCCCCTTTCCCTGTTGTGATGTCTCTATTATACACATCAGAGGATTCTTGCGGTAGATGTCAGCCGTCATTTTCCAGGTGACATTTGTCACTGTATCGCACTTCTGGCAGATCACTGCTGCATTGGGCCGTTATTGATCCTGTCCATAATATCGGCTGGAAAAACCGGAAAATTAATCCGCGACCTTCAGGACGTCCTTTTCTCTCAGTTTTTCAGATTCAGAATCTTCTGCCTTCTTTTACGCGATAGATCCCCGGGGATTCCCTGTCCTCATTTCCTTTCTCATAAGTATCCATTCTGGCTCTCCTCAGATCATGAGACGCCTGTGCAAGTCTGGTCTCCATCTTCTCCAGCTGTTCTTCGGAATTTACGCCGCTGTCCGATCCCGAAGACTTCAGGAGAAGCATCCCGGTCAGAAGCTGCTGCTGTTCGATCTGAAGCTTCTGCACCTGATCCTTTTCTCCTTCCCGCGCTCCGGCTGCCGGCTTCTCCGGATTCCTGTTCCGGACATGTTCTTTCATAGTAGTTAAGGGGTTCACATAACCCGGTCTGATGGCCATTGACATTTTGGTACCTCCTTTTTATCAGGAACTGTCCTGAAGGTCTTATGCCTATTATCGGAGGCTCTTTCTCCCGGCATAGGCCTTCTGCGCCAACGGTTCTCCTCACTTCGCAGACGGTTTTTCCGTCTTTTTGGAACAAAGCAGTACACTGATGCGGAAAGTACCTCCGCCTTTTTCCAGTTCCATGGTTCCCTCATATTTTTCCGCAATATCCCGGATATTGTTCAGTCCCGTTCCCATGGTCACAGACTGACCCGGCGCGGCAGAATTAACCTCTTCGATCACCAGAAACCGGGATCTTCTCCTGGTACAGATGGTGAGAAACGGTTTCTCCTGACCGCTCTCCATACAGCCTCTCACCGCATTATCCATCATATTGGCAAACAGGATACACAAATCCATATCGTCTGCCGGAAACTCTTCGGGAATCCGCACCCTGCAGGCCACTTCAATACCGTTTCCTCTGGCATATCCCCCTTTCTCTCTCAGAAGAGTATCCAGCACTTCATTGCCTGTGGATACGGGAAAGGACAGGACCTCGCTGCCGGCCCGGAGCCTGTCGATGTATTCGCCGGCCTTCTCGTAATGTTTCTCACGGATCAGTCCGGACAACACCAGCAGATGATTGTCGATGTCATGCTGAAAAGACGCAAACTGTTCATTCCGTTTTCTGGCCTCCTCAATATAAATTTTCTGTTCCTCCAGCCGGACTTTCAGAAGAGCCCCCCGGCGCTCCTGATCCGTCATGGCAATGATCCTGCTGAAAACCTGGATCATCATGAAAACCATCAGGACCCCTGCCGTCATCAGGAAAAAAGCAGAGATCCGCAGACCGGCTCCGGAAGCGGACAGATACTCCTCAAAAAAGGGGCTGTCCAGCTTCAGACCGTATCGGACAGACCAGGCCATGATCCCGCAGGGCAGTAAAAGAATATACAGGTAAGATGAGACGGATCTGTGCAGGCTGGACAGATATCTTTTTCGGACGATCCGCAGCCACAGAAAATAAAGACCGTCCAGCAGCAGGGAGACCAGCACCTGAACCGCCTGCCCGTACAGAGGCGAGCTCATATTTGTTGAGATCCAGGACATTATAACCGCCGAGAAGCCTTCCATAAAAACATAGAAGGTAAACAGGATAGTCAGAGGAGCCAGAAACTCCTCCCATGCCAGCTTCAGAAACCGTCTGGCAAACAGGGCAAGAAGCACCACATCCGCCAGAAACAGTCCCGGCAGCCGGACACAGAGCGCTGCCGTGATCATCAGCGCATTCACACCCAGCCATGCCGGAAGATACCTTCTGCCCTCCTTTCTCCCCGTAACCTCCAGAAGAAAGTCAAAGGCCAGATAACAGACGATCTCATTGACCAGAAGCCACCAGACATGATAAAACACTCTGTTCATTTTCAGCTGTCTCCTCCCCGGCAGACCTGCAGAAGCCTTTTTGTAAATTCCTGCTGTTTTCTCCGGGAGATCAGGACCCTGCCGCCTCCCTCCACCACGGCCTCTCCGCCAGCCTTATCCAGATAATCTCTCTCAGAAAAAGCCGCACAGTCCTGTCTCCCTCTGTCACCAGCAGAGTCTTTTCCCGGCCGCGGACCGCCCGTTTTACGGCTCTGTCCATGGCAGAACAAAATTTTTCGTTGCTTACAGGTTTTATGAGATAGTGGACGGCATCCATGTCAAAGGCCTGAAACACATACTCACGAAAAGACGTGATAAAGATGATCTCACATAAGCTTCCTCCGGCTCTCAGCTCTTCGGCCACCTTCATGCCGTTTCTGCCCGGCAGCCTGATATCCATGAGAACCACATCCATATTCTGTCTGAAATTCAGAAGCTGCTCCCCGTCTTCAAAAATCCGGACCCGTCCCTCCAGTCCTCTCTCTGTCAGATACCGGTCCGTCTTCTCCCTCAGTTCTTCGGCAAACCGGGGTTCGTCCTCGCATATGGCGATGGTCACCATCACAGTTCTCCTTTCACGATCTTAAGCAGTTTTTCATAATCCTCCGCAACAGCGGTGTGACCGATCCCTTTAAGGATCTTCACCCGGCAGCTGCCCAGATCTTTTTTCAGCACAGCCATATTCCTCCTGCTGATGACCCGGTCCTTCTCTCCAAGAACCAGGAGAACCCGGAGCCGGGGCCGGACTTCTCCCAGTCTCCAGCGGTCAAATGTCAGTTCAGACAGGGTGCCGGCCGCCACAGCCCCATCGGCTCTCCGGGCATCCTGGATAATCCGTTCATCCACGTCCCTCCAGCGGCGGATGGTAAGCAGAGAACACAGCCGGATCAGCAGCCGGCAAAGGACAAAGGGTCTCTGAACCAACCGGATTCCCATGACCGTCAGAGGATAAAAGAGGATCAGAGGCTTTAAACCGGCCACTCCGCCGTAGACCGGGCTGAGCAGGATCAGTTTCTGCTCTCCGTCTCCGGGAAGATCCCTGGTTCCTTCGAGGCCCTTCAGCACCACGTTGCCGCCCATAGAATGAGCCACGATCAGATCAAATTTCCGTGTTTCCAGATATTTTTTCATATCCCGGGTGTAATTGTCCAGGATGTTCCTTCTGTACTTTCCCGTGGTGTCTCCGAATCCGGGAAATTCATACAGCGTGACCCTGCAGTCCCCTGACTGCTCCAGATCTCTCCGAAGACGCTCATACCGGGCTGCAGAATGCATCCAGCCGTGGACGATAAGGACCTTTTTCAAAATAAAACCGTAAGCTGCATCTCAAATTTTTCTTCCCCGGACACGGCATAAGGGATATCTTCCGGCTTGATCTTTGCCTGTTTCTCTGCATTTTTATACATCTCCTGCTCCTTTCCGCATACGCCCTCACGAGCGCTGCCCCCTTCTATATAATAAAGTACACGGTATCATTGATCCCGGTAAACCCGTTTAACCGGTCCCCATTCATCGCAGAAACTATATCTCTATACTCGCTGCATTTCTATGATGTATAGTATAACACGAACTACCCTCCGTGGACAAGGGGACACACGTCCTTGTTCACGGAGGGTACTGGTTCTAGCTGCCTTAACCCGCTGTCTGGATCCAGTTGGATTGCGGCAGCCATATTCCAGCCACATGTCAAATCACTTGACATTTTCAAAAAACTGGGGTAAATTTTAAATTGCAGGGTTTTTACCATATCGATTTGTGAAAGGTATATATATGATCAGCGTACCAATGAAGACGTCAGGCGCCGTTAACAGGCAGACCATAATGTCTATAAACCGGAACAATGTACAGGAGCCGAAAACCTCACACAATATTAAAGTTCTCAACAACGGAAAGATAAATTCTGCCGCCGATATTTCCTCCGGGCCAATGCCGGATCTTCAAAAGCCTGTACAGAAAGGGCAGAAAGTAGTTCTTGAAAACGGATTTAAGCTGTCTGAAATCCGGGCAGGGATAGGATGGACTGTTATAAATCCGGCCTGCGATGTCGACGTATCTGCTTTCTTATTGAATCAATCAGGGAAGGTAATCGGCGACGACTGGTTTGTCTTCTACGGTCAGGATTCCAGTCCGGACAGGAGCGTTAAATTTTCAGTCAGTCAGGGACAGGACAGAGAAATCATCTCCGTAGATTTCACAAGATTAAACCCAAATGTCTTTAAGATCGTTTTTGTTCTGACAATTCATGAGGCTCTGGAAAAACATCTCAATTTCAGTATGCTAAAAGATGCCTATATCAGAATTATCAATTCTGCCGACAACTCCGAACTGGTCAGCTTCAGGATGTCTGAATATTATTCCAACATCACCTCGATGATAATAGGTGAAATATATCAGCATAACGGCAGCTGGAAATTCAGCGCGGTCGGAAACGGCCTCGCCAGGGACCTGGCCGGCCTCTGTGGATTTTATGGCGTCCAGGTAATATAAAACATACTGTCTTGTCTGTATTCTAAAGGGGGAAATGTAAAATGCTGCGATTTGAAACGGTAAATGAACTCACCTTAAAAGTATCCTGTACCGGAAGCGACGTATTATTTGTCAAAGCCGGCGCGTTTATCGCCGGAGATAATGCCGGTGCAAAAAACTATAAGTTTGAGAAAGTCCTGTTAGGACCGCAGAATAATATCGGACAGGCTCTGTTAGGGCATTTGGCCCGCAGGCTTACGGGTGAAAATATACCGCTTATGAAAGTAAACTTAAACGGTGATTCTGTTACATATTATGCAAATCAGGGACAGCACATCGTCATCTACCACCTTGGACAGGGAGAGACGATTTCCGTGGAATCAGAAAACATCCTGGCCTTTACCCAGGACTGCAATTACAGCGTCCGCTTTATCGGCGTCGGCGTTGTATCTCAAAAGGGACTGGCAACATCCACCCTTACAGCCTGCGGCAGAGATGCCTATGTAGCCGTTTTGTCCGACGGAAACCCTATTGTATTAAGTAATGTAGGCACATATAACACCATAGCCGTGGATCCTGATGCAGTGATCTGCTGGGTGGGAAACGGCCCCTGTGATCCGAGCATAACGGCAGACGTATCATGGAAGACCTTTATCGGACAGGCATCCGGCGAATCTTACCAGTTCGAATGGCATGCCGGCTCCAATGTCACAGTGATCATTCAGCCTTCCGAAAGAAGCGGCGGGATTCATGTCGGGATAGACTAACCCAAGGCAAAAGCTTCCGGCAGGTCCGTTCCTGACCGGCCGTTTCCGCGGCAGCCGGACGGATCGGCCGGAAGCTTTCTTTAACGATCATTCTATGCTCTCCGCTCTGATCTTTAAGCACATTTCCAGCAATGCTTCTGAAAACAGCTTGTCTTTATCCATTTCATATAAAGCCGAAACGGCACGATATTTTTTTGTGAACCCATAAGGAACGATCCCCCAGTCTGCAGCTTCTGCCATGGAAAGGTCAAATCTGCTGTCTCCCGCGGCAATAATATATTCAGGATCAAGATACTCGCGGAGTCTCATAACTGCGTTTCCTTTACTTAATTGAACAGGAACAACATACACCTTCTCTCCTTTATGAAAGACGTCAACCCGTTTTCGGTCCAGCCGGCTTGTCAGTCTGTCGACTGCCTTTTCAGGATCGCTGCATTTAGTGAAGAGAAATAAGTTCTCAATGAATCTGAGTTCAGATGTTCTTCCCGATTCCTTCTCCAGAATGACCAGCGCTTTCTCAAGCTCCGCTTTACCCGGCTCGATCAGTTTCAGGGAGTTTTCATACCAGTCCGCCTCTCTCTTTCCGTCGGCCAGCAATACTCCTCCGTTGCATACAAGCGCATACTTAAAGCCGCCTGTGCCCAGATCGATCCTGCTGTATTGTTCTTCTGTTCTCGTTGATATGGGGACGATCATCATTTCCTGTTGTACACTTTTCAATAATTCATATGTCCGTTCAGAAATAAATGAAATCGCTCTTCCCCGGCATAATTCTACAGTTCTCTTTTTTAAACCAATATCGTGTCTGTATGAATAAATGATCGTGTTATCTAAATCAGTACATAAAATCCTCATCCCTAGTCTCTACGCCGCATTAATACCATAGTGACCGCAAAGAGCTGCCAGGCCGCCCTGGAATCCGCTTCCGACGGCGTTGAACTTCCATTCTCCGTTGTTTCTGTAAAGTTCGCCTACAACAACCGCTGTCTCGATGGAGAAATCTTCGCCCAGATCATACCTGATCAGCTCGCTTCCGTCAGACTCGTTTACCAAGCGGATAAACGCATTTGAAACCTGTCCGAAATTCTGACGTCTTGTCTCTGCATCATAAATCGTTACCGTAAAAGCAATCCTCTCAATGTTTGCCGGAACCTTTGAGAGATCAATCCGGATCTGCTCGTCATCACCGTCGCCTTCGCCTGTAAGATTGTCGCCCATATGATTTACAGCTCCGCTGGCATGAGACAGGTTTCCATAGAAAATAAATTCCTTATCTGTGGGACATTTTCCGTCTGCTCCAAGCATAAATACGGCTGCATCCAGGTCAAAGTCAGCGCCTGAATCAAATACATTGATATCCCAGCCAAGGCCTGCCATAATGTTCCTGAGACCGGGATTTCCTTTTGTCAGATCTACCTTCTGTCCTTTTGCTAAACTGATCGCCATTGTAGTAACCTCCTTAAATATACTATAAAAATAGTATCATATTACCGGGGTTTTTACAACGTAAATTCTTCCGTCTGACAGGTTCTGATCCCCGATGAAGATGCGGTTTCTTTTACGGACAGCGAGGCTTGACACAGACAGAACGAGAATCCCTGCCAGGATCAAAGATTAAGGAAACTTTGATCCCGGCAGGGATTCTTTTTCTGAAACTGTATTATGAAAAAACGGATCTCAGCTGTCTTTTCTCTCCCTGGACTTGAAAAACCACATTCCCCACAGGAGGATCAGGGAACTTATAGTCAGCAGCCCCCACAGGGACGACCTGCTGGTATCTCCGGTCTTCGGCAGGAAGATTCCCCACAGCGGAAGCTCGTTCTCGGGAATGTAACGGTACTGCCCGGTCTCCGGATCCCATACCTTCACATATGTGACGGGCACTCCGTCTTCCATGATGGTGACAGTATCCGGACTGTCTGGGGCGTTGGGATCCGGCAGTTCGGGCCTCTCCGGATCCGGCAGGGTCTCTGTGGCCGGATCCGTACCGGACTCCGGCGTGGTCTCCGTGGCCGGCTCTGTGGATCTGGTCGTGTGGTCCTCCGGATCATCGGAACCAGGATCCGATCCTCCGCCGCCGCTGCCGCTGGTCTGGCGGTAGTATTTCAATATAATGATCTGATCTCCGTTCTCTGTGGCCTTCACCCATTCCATCCGGGGCTCCGCCCGCTACAGAGTGTCCCCGGGATCCTGGATCGTCGGCCTGTCATCGGCAGTGTCCCCGGTCACATAACCATAGACGGAATTGTCGTAAACATAGGTCCTGTTGTTGGCCTCGCAGGTGAGGATCTTCGTTACGCTGTCAGCGTCGTATGTCCGGCCATCCAGGGCCGCTTCCACAGTGGAGACGGCGCTTCTTCCCTCAAAGTGGTCTCTTCCGGAACTGTCTCTGAAGTAGTAGGTGTGGACTACTTTGTAGGAGCCGGAGGCCGGTTTCTCAGGCTTT
>CAJUJV010000018.1:39167-54198 GCA_910586845.1 uncultured Hungatella sp. | reverse complement strand
AGAGGCTTATGTGCGGCAGATATTTAGAAAATGAAGGGTTGGAGAGAAGAATGGATGATCGATTAGAGCGCTTTCGGGCCCCACAGAAGCAGGATTATCAAACTGCTCTGCAGGAGATCAGAGCAGGCCGGAAGAAGAGTCATTGGATGTGGTATATCTTTCCTCAGATTCAGGGCCTGGGAAGCAGCGGAATGGCTCAGTATTATGCAATTGCGGATTTAGACGAAGCAAAGGAATATCTGGCCGACGCCATGCTGGGAAAGAATCTGATGGAAATTTCTCAGGCCTTGCTGGAAGTGAATTCCGATGATGCCCTTGCTGTGATGGGCTGGCCGGATAATTTAAAACTGAAATCCTCTATGACATTGTTTCAGGCGGCGAATCCGAAATGTGAAATTTTTGGCAAAGTACTGGAAAAGTTTTATGGAGGAAAGCAGGATGAGAAAACCATAGAAATTCTCAAAGGCCTGGAGACAAAGACAGTCTGAGATCACAGGCTGCCTTTGTTTTCCTGTAGTAATGGGACAGCGGATACTGCCATAGATGACGTAAGATTTTACCAGGGGAAGATCTGTTATTCCACAGAGATCGTGGAAGAGATCACTTACAGGCAGACCCAGGACGGGTAAAACTCACAGAGAGAAAACAACCAAACTCAGGAGGAAATTACCATGAATAAACAAGAATTTCAATGGATAAGAGAGCCAAAGAGATATTCGGCAGATGATAAGAAAATTGAAATAACTACCGAACCGCACACGGATTTGTGGCAGCGTACTTATTATCATTTCTGCAATGATAATGCCCCTGTATTACAGATGGAAACCGATGAGAAATTTTTCTCATTTATTGTTAAAACAGATTTCAGCGGCAGCAATCATCGTTTTGATCAATGCGGGATTGTCATGTATCTTGATTCTGAAAACTGGCTGAAAGCTTCAGTTGAATTTGAAAATGATGAGTTCCAGCATCTTGGCTCGGTTGTAACCAATCATGGGTATTCAGATTGGGCGACGACAGAAATTCCCGCGGGTATAAAAAGCATGTGGTATCGCTTCAGCCGAAGGCAGGATGATTACTGTATCGAATGTTCCCGGGATGGAGAGAAGTTTTCGCAGATGCGCATTTGCCATATGTGGGAGGGAGCGGGGAAAATTCGCTTTGGAATCTATGCCTGCAGTCCGGAAGATTCCGGTTTTACAGCGATTTTTACAGATATGGAGATGACAGAATGCGCATGGAAAGCACATGATGGACAGCAGCCGGATGATGGTAAATAAGAGTGGAGGATGCCGTCATAGTGGAGAGGAATCAGACATGCCATATCTCCGGATTTTTCTGGCGCTGTCCCTGCTGCTGGCTTCCTTTTCCCTGTTACGTCCCGCCGCTGCTGAGGGGACTGGATAAGCTGAAAGAGGCTGATTGCCTGTATTCCATGAAACGACAGCGTATCAGGTATGTGAAGACCAGATTTTTTAAAGTAGAAAAATGATCATGGAGGAGTAAGAATTATGGGACTATTTGGCAAAAAGAAAGAAGACGGATCGGGACGGAAACCAGAGGAAAAGCCGGAGGAAAAACAACAGGAGACGAAGGTCTACATCCAGGGAGCCGGGGGAACGATTGTCACCAGGTCTATTTTGGACGGTACGTCAAAGCTGAAGTGGCTGTTCCGGCAGGAGAGCGAATACGGAAACGGCTGGGTGGCCTTCGGGGACAGGGACAGCCAGGAATATGTGGATGACCCGAAGAATATGGCTATTGTGGACTTTAACACCCTGGCCAATATTGAACCCTCGGTGGTGAATGTATTTTATATGCCTGTGGGTGCTGATCTGGAATTCCGGTGCGATAAGACAGGAAAATATTTTGTGGATACAAGAACGGGAGAGGAGATCAGGGAGAAGGTGAAACACCCTGCCCAGATCGCCTTTGAGAAAAATCTGAAATTCCTGAACCAGGAGACCTATCCGACAGATTTCTTCCGGCTGCTGTTTACGGAAAGCAGTAAGATCAAAGTGGTCCCGGCGGGAACGGCAGACTTTCCCACGGGAGAGGTGGTGCTGGCAGACCCAATCGCATATCTGGGCAGCAAATATGAAACGGTTCTGGACAGAAGAGTTCCTGCCGGAAGCTATCCGGTTGAGCTGTCAGTCTGTCTTTCCCGGATCGCGGGTCTGAGGATCTCTGCCGCCAGGCTCCTGATCAGCAATAAACAGGCAGTCCGCTATGAGATTGCCATGCCCTCGGGAAAGAAAAGAGAAGATCTGGGAAAGCCCGGCGTCTTTACCTTTTTCGGCGTGGATACGGGGCTTGCCTGCTTTGCGGATAAGAAAATTTCAGAGGAGTGCCGGATATTTTTTGAAAAATGGGGAGAAGAAGATCAGGGGAAAAACAAATATACAGATTATTTTGCCCCCCTTTTCCAGGAGAGCTACGAAGCGAATCCTCAGTTCCAGAATCAGGGAGGAACCTTCCTGGAGTGGGCTTTGCCGGAGAGCGGGCAGCGGACGGTCCTGTTTTCCAGCGGTATGGGGGATGGGGTGTACAGCGGCTACTGGGGAGTGGATGAAGGGGGAGAGATTTCCTGTCTGACGACGATTTTTATGAACCCGGAGTATTTCTGATATGTGACAGCTATCTTGTAACAACGGGCTCTGGAAGGGGTTTCCAGAGCCTGGTTATTTTCTGACATCAATAACAGGTGTTTTTGTGCCGGCTTCGTAGAAACGGGCGGCCAGATAAGCCGCTCTGGCCTGTTTTACTCCGAAACCCGGGTACGGTTCTTCCGGATGAGCCGGAGTGACATCCTGAGGATCCGAAACGTTTCTTTCGTCCTCGCTTTCCTGTGCCCATCTGGCTTCTTCATCTAAAATAGCTTTCATAATGGAGCCTTCTTCACAGGCGTTATCCTCGGATTGATCTGGTATAACAAACTGCTTCTCCTGGCCGTCCGCAGAGTCCGGAATCTCATATTCTGCGGCTTCTTCTGCCGCTTTGGTCTGAGCCGTCTGCTGCCTTTCGATAAATTCTGCAGTCAGTCCGGAGACGGGAGTTTGTGATCCGGAGTTTTGATTTCCGGCTTCGGCCATGGCTGACTGGTTTTCCGGAGAGGTATCCAGAGGTGATGGGGCTGAAGGAAGCGCCTTGTATTCGGAGCTTTTTATAAACTGGTACATGGCGTCGTCAAGGGCAGCCGCCTTATAGTGTTCCATCTGAAACAATTCCCGTTTGCAGTCGCGGGAAGCGGTGGGATTATTTCTGATGGCGTTGATCCGCTTCACTGCAGCTTCGGCGTACCTGGCTTTTAGCTGTTCTACCTCATCCCTGGTCTTACAGGCTGCCAGTGCCTTCTCATAAGCGCCCCGCTCTCTGTTAATGATCCTGGCTTTCTGATAGGTGCTCCGGTCATGGTTCTTCAAATACAGCATTTCCTCGGCACTCAGCCTCTTTCCGGCTGTCAGCTTGATCTCAATATCGCCCTCCATCTGGCTGGAACGGTCGTAGCCGGGATAGCGGATCTGGTCCGGCTGTTTCTGGAAAGAATCCTGAACAGAACCGGGATCCGTGCTGCCTGGAGCGTAATTATTTTCTTCCTGTCTTTTCTGCCACTTCATGGCCATAGATATGGTTTTGGCATAGGAATTTAACGAAGTTATCATCATGATACCCATAGGAAGTCCGCCTTTCCTTTCGAAGTGTGGTTTTTTCTTTTTTAAAATATATCCTTCAGGCAATTTCCACTGGCTGAACTGTTTTTAGTATATCATTAATTTTGATGTAAGAAAAGCACTATTTCTTAAAACTGTCTCAACCAGTCCCGGACGCCTGAAGCCAAAATAACCTCCCTGGTAAAAGCAGCGAATATGCTGAAATTCTTAAGAATGCAAATCATGAACCTGTTCATCCATCAATGTCCTGATCATGTCAATGAGAGAAAGGGCAGCCGGAACAAGTCTGTGTCCCTTTCTGTAAACGGCATAAAATGTTGCGGTGATAGGCGGATCCACCACAGAAAAGATTCCCAGATTATTCGTGGTGCTTATGTATTTATTTGAGATGTAGCCGGCAAGGGAAAAGCCTACTCCATATCCGTTATTGACCAGACTGATAATGTTGAATATTTTTTTCAGGTTAAATATATTTTTAGGGGCAAGGCCGCAGGCTTTCAGCACCTGGTAACTGAACTGGGTGAGACTTTGGCTTTCTCTGGTCAAAATAAATCGTTCATCTTTAAAAAGAGTCAGGTCGATCCAGGGAAATGAATGGCCTGGCAGGGTTCCCGTACTGAGGGCAAGGGGATGGTTTTTGGGGGTTATGAACACGATCTCATCGTTGAGAATGGGAATATATTCAAATTCCTTTCGCAGTGTCTTGCAGTTGCAGAAAAAAATGTCCAGCTCATTGTCAAGAAGTTTTTGCTCCAGAGGGTTGTAATTGTCTTCAAACCACAGAAATTTGGTTTTGGGATACATGGTGCTGATAGCCGGCAGAACTTTTGGAGTCAGATGATGGGAACGGATGTCCTGCATTCCCACTCTGAGCCGTTCATTCTGTCCATTCTTAATTTCTGAAAATTCCGTATCAAAATGATCTTTTAAACGAAGCATCTCTGCGGCGGTTTCTACATATAATTCTCCTATCTGCGTCAATACAAACTGTTTGCCGATACGGTCAAAAAGACGTGCTCCCAGGGTATTTTCCAGATTGCTGATATAAAGGCTTAAAGCCGGCTGGGAGATAAAAAGCTGTTTGGCAGCCTGGGTTAAACTGCCTGACTCTGCCAGAGTGCATACATAAAGCTGTTCTTTTAGATTCATAGGTTCCTCCGTAAAACAGTGCTGGCTCTACTATATCATATTTTTTAGAAAACATAAGTAAAACAAAACAAAATAATTAAAATATTAAATTTTACAAATTTTCAGAAAACATGTATAATGTTTCATATACATTTGTCCGTTTATAGCAGACATACAGAAGGAGGAATGCATTATGAGAAGACGAATTTTAAGTCTGACCCTGGCCCTGTGCATGGGGCTGTCTCTGGCAGCATGCGGCGGGAAGACCCCGCCGGAAACTACGGCAGCCTCGGACCAATCGTTGCAGGAAACAACGGCCGAGACAAAAGAGGCGGCGGCAGGAGTAAACAAAGGTCCGGTGGCAGCCAGCGAAGGAGAACAGAAGTCTGACAGGGATACCCTTATTGTGGCCTTTGACAGGGAGCCGGCAACATTGGATCCTCTGGGAAACAATGTAGTGGTAAAACGTATGATTGATGGGAGTATTTTTGATACTCTTCTGGAGTTTGACGAGAATTTAACTCCCTCCCCCTGTCTGGCAGAAAGCTGGGAACAGGTAGATGAGCGGACCTGGAAGTTCACCCTGAGAAAAGACGTGAAATTTCACAACGGAGATCCCCTCACATCCGCCGATGTATTATTCAGCTTTAAGAGAGTCCATGACGGAACTCAGGGCAACAACGGAGCCTCTCAGTTTGACCCCGAAGGCTATGAGACTCCCGATGATTATACCTTTATTCTTAAGACGCTGGAACCGTGGGCATTTACAGAAGCCCAGGTATGTTCCGAAGCTCTCAGCATAGTACCTGAAAAAGTAGTAACAGACATGGGAGACGATGCGTTCGGACGCGCGCCGGTGGGAACAGGCCCCTACAAATTTGTTTCATGGACGGCAGGGGATAATATTACGGTTGAGAGGAATGATGATTACTGGAGAGAGCCCTCTATTTTAAAGACCATCAAGTTCAGGATCATTACCGAGAGCGCGAGCCGTACCATTGACCTGGAAAGCGGAGGAGTTGATATTACTCTGGGACTTCCCAACACAGATGCGGACAGGATCGATGAAAATCCGGATACACAGCTGATCATCAGCACAGGAGCTACGGACCGTTACATAGCCTTTAACTGCCAGAAAGAAGTATTTAAAGATAAGCGGGTGCGCCAGGCTTTAAATTATGCTACGGACAAAGAGGCTGTCCGGGTAGTATGCTATGGAGAAAAGACATCAGATGTTATGGACAGTGTGGTTCCCAACACATTACCGGGTCATATCTCGGATCTGCCCCAGTATGAGTATGACATAGAGAAGGCGAAAGCACTTCTCACAGAGGCAGGATATGGGGATGGTCTGGAAGTAGAGTTCATGTATCTGGCCAGTTCCACCAACAATATGCTGGCAGAACTGCTGCAGCAGATGTGGGGACAGGTGGGAGTGACGCTGGTTTTGAAGCCTACAGAGTCGGGCGCTCTTACATCTTCTCTTAACAAAGGAGAGCAGGAGCTCTGCTGTGCCGGAACAAACTTTGAGATCTTCGAGGCAGGAGCAGGCCTTTACAACATGTTCCACACAGAGAGAATGTACAGCGGAAGCGCCAGGGCCAATCTTTCAAGTCCGGAAGTTGACGAAGTTCTTGATGAGATCGTGGTGACGGCGGATACGGACAAGAGGGCGGAACTGGTGGGAGAAGCTCAGAAGCTGATTCATGAGGAATCTCCGTTTATCTACCTTGCGTTTACCAAAAATATCATCGGAGCCAGCAGCAAAATCCGTGGATTTGTTCCGATACCGACTGCCATGTATGACTTCAGAAGTGTGTACTTTGTAGAATAAATTGTGATCCGGAAAGCTGCCGCACACCGGCAAATGGCTGTGTGCGGCAGCTTTTGGCAAAAGATAAGGAGGTTCTGCCATGCTCAAATACACCATACGAAGGCTGCTCATGATGATTCCGGTTATGCTGGGCGTGATTGTCATCGTGTTTACCCTGCTGTATATTACCCCCGGCGATCCGGTGGATACTCTTCTGGGGGATGACGCTACCCCGGAGATGGCAGAGGAGCTCAGGGAAGAACTGGGGTTAAACGGAACTTATATAGAACGTCTGGGAAAATATCTCATCAATGTGGCTCACGGCAACCTGGGGATCTGTTATGCGACCAAACAGCCGGTTATGGACCGTATCCTCCAGACATTTCCGAATTCCTTAAAGCTGGCGGGCTGTTCGGTTCTGCTGGCCATGGTCATCGGGCTTACCTTCGGGATCGTGTCCGCGGTAAAACAGTATTCTGTTTTTGACAACATTGCCATGGCTCTTGCCATGGTGGGAAATGCCATGCCCAACTTCTGGCAGGGGCTTCTTCTCATGCTTCTTTTCGCCCTGAGATGGAAGCTGCTTCCCGCCTCCGGCTTTGACGGCTGGAAATATATGATCCTTCCCGCAGTTACCATCGGCACGAGTTCTGCGGCAGCCATTGCCAGAATGACGCGATCCAGCATGCTGGAGGTGATCCGTCAGGACTACATAGTCACCGCCGAGGCAAAGGGGCAGACAGAGCTGAAGATCATTATCTGTCATGCCTTAAAAAATGCTCTGATTCCTGTCATTACCACTGTGGGCATTCAGTTCGGGCACCTGCTCGGCGGGGCGGTGCTGACAGAATCCATTTTTGCGGTTCCGGGAGTGGGAAAGATGATGGTGGATGCCATTAAAGCCAGAAATTATCCGGTAGTCCAGGGCGGCGTTCTCATGGTGGCTCTGACGTTCAGTCTGGTCAACCTGGCTGTGGATATTCTGTATGCCTATGTTGACCCGAGAATCCGTTCTCAGTACAAGTAGGAAAGGAGGCGCCCTATGGAAAATGAAAAAACCGTATTTAAGAAAAGAAGCCAGGCCAGAGAGGTATGGCGCAGATTTTGCCGGAACAAACAGGCCATGGTGGGAATGTGTATGCTGCTCCTCCTGATTTTTGCCGCTGTCTTCGCGGATCTTATCGCACCCTATGATCCTGTTCAGCAGGACCTGATCCATCGTCTTGCACCGCCCTCAGCAGCCCACTGGTTTGGGACAGATGAACTGGGGAGAGATATTTTTTCCAGAATTCTCTATGGGAGCAGAATTTCTCTCACCGTAGGCCTGATCGCCGTGGGAATTTCCAGCGTGGTCGGATGCAGCCTGGGTGCTGTTGCCGGATATTACGGAGGCGTTCTTGATAATGTGATTATGAGATGTACGGATATTCTCATGGCCATCCCCAGCATCCTTTTAAATATTTCCATCGTGGCTGCTCTGGGAACCGGGCTTCAGAATGTTATGATCGCTATCGGGATCTCCAGTGTTCCTGCCTATTGCCGTATTATGCGGGCTTCCCTCCTTTCTCTGAAGGATCAGGAGTTTGTGGACGCATCAAGAGCGGCAGGAGCCGGGGACTTCCATATTATTGTCCACCATATTCTTCCCAACAGTCTGGCTCCTCTTATTGTTCAGGCAACTCTCAAGATCGGCGGCGCTATACTTTCCTGCGCCAGCATGAGCTTTATCGGTCTGGGAATCGTTCCTCCCACGCCGGAGTGGGGAGCCATGCTTTCCACAGGGAGAGACTTTTTAAGAGATGCCCCTCACCTCACGGCATTTCCGGGAATGGCAATTATGTTTGCTGTTTTTGCCATGAATCTGATGGGAGACGGCCTCCGCGATGCTCTGGACCCGAAGCTTAAAAATTAGGGAGGGAATGGTATGAGCGAGAATAAAAATTTACTGGAGATTAAAAATCTTACGGTTCACTATATTACTGTAGACGGAACTGTCCATGCAGTAGAGAACCTGAGCCTTTCCCTGGAAGAGGGCAAGACCCTGGGACTGGTAGGCGAGACAGGAGCAGGCAAGACTACTACGGTAAAGGCGGTCATGCAGATCCTTCCGGATCCCCCTGCCAAAATCCAGGGAGGAGAGATCTTCTTCGAGGGAGAGGATCTGCTGAAGAAGAACAAAAAGAGCATGCGCAAGATCCGCGGCAAACAGATATCCATGATTTTCCAGGATCCCATGACGTCTCTCAACCCTGTGATCACCGTGGGGGAGCAGATCATGGAAGTGATCCGGCTTCATGATAAAAGCCTGAGCAAAAAAGAGGCTTATACCAAGGCGTGTGAGATGCTTGAGATGGTGGGAATCCGGGCAGACAGGGCGGGAGACTTTCCTCATCAGTTTTCTGGCGGAATGAAGCAGAGGGTCATTATTGCCATGGCTTTGGCCTGTAATCCGAAGCTTCTTATTGCGGACGAGCCGACAACGGCTCTTGATGTGACCATACAGGCTCAGGTTTTGGAGCTTATGAGAAAATTGAAGGCCAGGTATCAGACAGCCATGATCATGATCACTCATGACCTGGGGATCGTGGCTGAGATCTGCGATTATGTGGCCGTGATGTATGCCGGAGAAATCGTAGAATACGGAGACAGGGAACAGATTTTCCACAGGCCCTCTCATCCCTATACCAAAGGACTGTTTGCCTGTATCCCCAATCTGATGGAAGAAAATATGACCCTGGTTCCCATTGAGGGGATGACGCCGGATCCTGCCAGTCTGCCGGAGGGCTGCCATTTTGCCCCCAGATGTCCGTACAGAACAGAGAAATGCGGCCAGTCTCTTCCGAATGTGGAGATAGAGAAGGGACATTTTGTAAAATGTATTCTTGCAGAAGGGAGGGATTTGCATTGAGCGACCAGATTCTGGAGGTCAGAAATCTGAAAAAATACTTTCCGACCAAAAAAGGAATGCTTCATGCAGTGGACGATGTCAGCTTTTCCATTGAAAAAGGCAGTACCATGGGGCTGGTGGGAGAATCAGGGTGCGGAAAATCAACCGTAGGCCGTCTGATTCTCAGACTGACGGAGGCGACAGACGGAGAGATCCGGTTCTATGGAGAGGATATCCGCCGCTATGACAAGGCGAAAATGCGTCATGCCAGAAGAAAGATTCAGATCGTCTTCCAAGATCCATATGCATCTTTAGATGGAAGAAAAAGCGTTTTTGAGAGCATAGCCGAGCCTCTTTTAGTCCAGAAGATATATCACAGCAAAAAGGAGACGGAAGAAAAGGTCTATGAGCTCATGGAGACGGCGGGTCTTGCAAGGCGTCTGGCCAATTCCTATCCCCATGAGCTGGACGGCGGACGCCGCCAGAGAGTGGGAATTGCCAGGGCTCTGGCTCTTAATCCTGACTTTCTGGTATTAGATGAGCCAGTATCTGCCCTTGACGTATCCATCCAGGCTCAGGTGCTGAATCTGATGGAGAAGCTTCAGGAAAAATTCGGCCTGACCTTTCTTTTTATCTCCCATGATTTAAGTGTGGTCAAGCATATCAGTGATGAGATCGCAGTGATGTATCTGGGAAAAATTATGGAGAAAGCGCCCTGTAAAGAGCTTTTTGCAAAGCCTGTCCACCCATATACCCAGGCCCTGCTCAGCGCCGTCCCCATCCCGTCTATTGATTATCATGTGGAGCGCATGGTTTTGGAGGGGGATGTGCCGTCTCCCATCGATCCTGCCCCGGGCTGCCGCTTTGCCGGAAGATGCCGCTTCTGTAAAGAAAAATGCCGGCAGGAGGAGCCGGAGCTTAAGGAGATAGAGAAAGGACATTTTGCGGCATGCCATTTTGCCGGTGTTCAATAAAAAAAAGAAAAAGGAAGGAAAACAACCATGAAACTGTCACTGGAGAAATTTGTAGAAGGGAGTATCAAAAAAAAATTAAATCTGTATCATGTGGTAGTAAGGCAGCATAATGAGATCATCGGAACTTTTGACTGGAGAGAGAACAGAAGAGATGATATTCACTCGGTCAGCAAAAGCTTTTTAAGCATAGCCATCGGTATGGCTGTCGATGAGGGGATCTTAACTCTTGAGGAAAAGCCGGCGGAAATATTCAAAGAGAAACTGCCTGCAGATCCGTCTAAGAATCTTTTGGATATGACCATCAGAGACATGATCATGATGGCTACGGGACATGACCATTTTATTCTTCAGGGATATTCCAAAGATGATGACAGGCCTGTGAGAGATGCCATCGAGAATGACGACTGGGTAGAATATGCCCTCCAGTTTGACGTGCCGTATAAGCCGGGTACTTATTGGAAATACAACAACTTCGGGCCCTATCTGGCTTCTGTAATCATTCAGGACAGGACAGGACAGAAGTTAACAGAATGGTTAAAGCCCCGGCTTTTCACGCCTCTGGGGATCAGGAATCCTCAGTGGTTTGAGTCTGTAAAAGGCTATACTCTGGGATGCGGAGGTCTTCATCTGTCTACAGAGGAACTGTCCAGATTCGGACAGCTCTGCTTAAACCTTGGAGAGTGGAACGGACGGCAGCTGGTTTCGGCCGGGTGGGTCAAAGAGGCTACTTCGAACCTGATCTCCAACAAGATCGAGGGAAAAGTACAGCATCCGGACAGCTGTGCAGGCTATGGGTATTTCTTCTGGCGGTGCGCCCGGGACAACGCATACTGCGGCAATGGCTACGGCGGTCAGAGGATCTTTGTGCTGCCTGAGCATGATGCCTGCATTGCCGTCACCGGCCATGAATTTGATGCCGGAGGAATCTCGGATTGTGTCTGGGAGAATATTGTTCCCTATTTATAAGTCTGTTTTCATCTGCCTGCTTGAGAGGAGAGTCTTTTTCTGCTATACTAAAGGACAAAAAAGCTGTTATAGCAGGAGGAAAGAAGAAAATGGCAATAGAAAAGGTAAAGGCGTATTTCAGAAAACATGGGATGGAAGAAAGGGTCCGGGAATTTGATGTCTCCAGCGCGACGGTGGAACTTGCAGCCGCGGCTCTGGGCTGCGAGCCTCAGAGGATCGCGAAGACTCTCTCTTTTATGGCAGACGGCCATGGGATATTGGTGGTAGCTGCCGGAGACACGAAGATCGACAATCCCAAATATAAGGCGCAGTTTGGCACCAAGGCGAAGATGCTCACGCCGGAAGAAGTCGAAACACTGGTGGGCCACGCCGTGGGCGGCGTATGTCCCTTCGCGGTAAATGAGGGCGTGAAGGTGTATCTTGATGTTTCCCTGAAGCGTTTTGAGACGGTGTTTCCCGCCTGCGGAAGTTCCAACAGCGCCATAGAACTTACCATTGCCGAACTGGAGAAATATTCCGGTTATACAGACTGGGTGGATGTCTGTAAAGGCTATTAGATTTATTTGAGGACATTGACAACCAAAATTCCATGTATTATAATACAGAATCAATGGGCAAAGGCGTTCATCCGTGTAAGGATTCATCTCTCACCGGAGGGAACGCCTTTTTCATGTCATAGGGAAATGCAGCTTATGATTTGAAAATGCTCCGCTTAAGATACACTCTTATCTATTGTGCCATATACACTGAAAAGTCGGAGAGTAACATTATGAATGGAAATTTACATGAAGAGTGCGGTGTTTTCGGCGTCTTCTCTTCGGAAATCCGCCCGGTGGCAGAGCTGGTATATTATGGGCTGTATGCCCTGCAGCACAGGGGTCAGGAGAGCTGCGGCATCACGGTCAACGATGACGGTATTTTTGCCGCTCACAAGGATCTGGGCCTGGTCAATGAGGTATTCACGGAAGATGTTCTGTCCGGGTTTCCCCAGGGGAAACTGGCTGTGGGCCATGTCAGGTACGGCACCACAGGCGGCACCAGCCGTGCCAACTGTCAGCCCATGGAAGTGAACCACCAGAAGGGAAAACTGTCCCTGGCCCACAACGGCAATCTGAGCAATGCCTACGAGCTGCGCAGCCGGCTGGAGATGGGCGGGGCTATCTTCCACTCCACCAGCGACACGGAGATCATCGCCTACATAGTGACCCAGGAGAGGCTGAAGACGCCGTCGATCGAGGTGGCTCTGAGCAATGCCATGAAGAGGATGGAGGGAGCTTACTCTCTGGTCCTCATGTCTGCCGCCAAGCTGATGGCCGCCAGGGATCCTCACGGTTTTCGCCCGCTGTGTTACGGAAGGACGCCGGACGGGACCTGGGTGGTGGCCTCGGAAAGCTGCGGGCTGTCCGCGGTGGGGGCCGTGTTTGAGAGGGATGTTCTGCCGGGGGAGATTCTCACCTTTGACGACCAGGGCGTTCATTCCAATATGGAACACTGCGGCAGAAAGGAAAAATCTGTCTGTATTTTTGAGTATATCTATTTTTCCAGACCGGATTCTGTCATAGACCGGGTTTCTGTTCACGGAGCAAGAAAAAACGCGGGCCGGATTTTGGCAAAAAGACACCCGGCGGAGGCGGACCTGGTGGTGGGAGTGCCGGATTCCGGCCTTGATGCCGCCCTGGGATACGCAGAGGAGTCCGGGATTCCCTACGGGATCGGCTTTATCAAAAATAAATATATCGGGAGGACCTTCATCTCCCCGGGCCAGGCCGCCCGTCTCAGCCAGGTGAAGATAAAACTGAGCCCTGTCAGGGAGGCCGTGGAGGGAAAGCGGGTGGTGCTCATCGACGATTCGATTGTCAGGGGAACTACCAGCGGGCAGATCGTCAGTCTTCTGCGGGAGGCGGGAGCCAGAGAAATACATATGCGGATCTCGTCGCCGCCCTTTTTAAATCCCTGTTATTACGGAACAGACATTGATTCCCGGGAACATCTCATCGCCTGCCATCACAGCGAGGAGGAGATTGCCGGCATCATCGGAGCGGACAGCCTGGGGTATCTGCCCATGGATGAACTGAAAAATCTCATTGGCAGCAGCTGCTATTGCGATGCATGTTTCAGCGGACATTATCCCACGTCTGTTCCGGAGAACACGGCAAAAGACCGTTTCGAGACCAGGCTGTCACAGCGCAGGAAAGGAGTGTAGCCGGAAAATGAAGATTATGGACAGAAAAATTGTTCTGGAAGACGGAAGCGAGTATCCGGGATATGGATTTGGGAGCAGGACGGACAGAGTGTGTGAGATCGTGTTCAACACTTCCATGGCGGGTTATCAGGAGATTATGTCCGACCTGTCTTATACCGATCAGCTGGTGGTGATGACATACCCCCTTATCGGCAATTACGGAATCACCGACGAAGATTTCGAATGTAAAAATCCGGGTATCGGCGGGCTGGCAGTGTACGATTACAATGATATGCCTTCCAATTTCCGGTACACCAAGACGCTCTCCGAGTGGATGGAGGAAAACGGAATTCCCGGAATCTGCGGGATAGATACCCGCAGGCTGACCCGCAGTATCCGGGACATGGGTTCCCGGCGGGTGATGATCACCGATGTGTCCATGTCAAGAGAAGAGGCTGTGGAAATCATGGAAAGCACGCCGGTCCCCCGGGATGCCGTGTCCAGGGTCAGCTGCCGGAAACGCTGGTATTCCCGGACTTCCAACCCCCGGTTCCATGTGGTGGCAATAGACTGCGGGATCAAGCTGAATATTATCCGCTGTTTAAACAGATTCGGGTGCAATGTGACTGTCGTCCCCTACGATACCCCGGCTGAGGAGATCGCATTTATGAAGCCGGACGGAGTATTTGTGTCCAATGGTCCGGGCAATCCGGAGGATGTAGTCCCGGTTATGGAGACCATAAAGAGACTGCGGGGCCGGTATCCTGTCTTTGGTATCTGCCTGGGACATCAGCTGATTGCCCTGGCCTACGGCGCCAAAACCTACAAGCTGAAGTTCGGACACAGAGGGGGCAACCATCCGGTGATGAATCTCCTGACAGGAAAGATCGAGATCACTTCCCAGAATCACAGCTATGCGGTAGATGAGGAGAGTATCGGAGGCACGGACCTGACTATGACTCACAGAAATCTTCTGGACCAGACGGTGGAAGGGCTGTGGTGCCGGGAGGACCGGGTATTCAGCGTCCAGTACCATCCTGAGAGCGCTCCGGGTCCTCAGGACAGCAGCAGCCTGTTTGAACAGTTTGTCACCTGTATGAAGGAGGCGAAAGCTCATGCCTAAGAGAACGGATCTGAAAAAAGTGCTGGTTATAGGCTCCGGTCCTATTGTCATCGGCCAGGCCGCGGAATTTGATTATGCGGGGACCCAGGCGTGTCTGGCGCTGAAGGAAGAGGGCTATGAGGTGATTCTGGCAAATTCCAACCCGGCCACGATCATGACAGACAGGTCTGTGGCAGACAAGGTGTATATGGAACCGCTGACTCTGGAATATCTGGCCCGTATCTGCCGTTTTGAGCGGCCCGATGCCATTATTCCCGGCATCGGAGGCCAGACCGGTCTGAATCTGG
>CAJUJV010000018.1:36973-39157 GCA_910586845.1 uncultured Hungatella sp. | reverse complement strand
GAAAAAAGGAGTGTTGGATGAGTGTGAGATCGAGCTTCTGGGAACGGACGCCAGGAGCATCGAGTGTGCCGAGGACAGGGAGCTTTTCAAAGAACTGTGTCAGAGCATCGGAGAGCCGGTGGTGCCTTCCCGGATCACCTACAGTACCCGGGAGGCGCTGGAAGCAGCGGAAGAGATAGGATATCCGGTGATTCTCAGGCCGGCGTTTACCCTGGGAGGCACGGGCGGCGGCTTTGCAGATAATCCGGAAGAACTCTGTGAAAAGATGAAAAATGCTCTTGACCTGTCGCCGGTCCATCAGGTTCTTGTTGAGAAGAGCATCAGGGGATATAAAGAGATCGAATATGAAGTGATACGAGACGGAAACGACACCGCCGTCACCGTGTGCAATATGGAGAATCTGGATCCGGTGGGGATCCACACGGGAGATTCCATCGTGGTGGCTCCCAGCCAGACGCTCACCAACAGGGAATACCACATGCTCAGGGACAGCGCCCTGAAAATTATCCGGGCCCTGAAAGTAAAAGGAGGCTGCAACGTACAGTTTGCTCTGGACCCTCACTCCTTCCGGTACTATGTCATCGAGGTCAATCCCCGGGTCTCCCGGTCCTCGGCCCTGGCCTCCAAGGCCACAGGATACCCTATCGCGAGAGTGTCCGCAAAGATCGCCGTGGGTATGGACCTCCACGAGATCCGGCTGGCCAACACTCCGGCCTGTTTTGAGCCGGCTCTGGACTATGTGGTCACAAAGATGCCCCGGTTTCCATTTGACAAATTTCCTGCGGCTCTCAATACGCTTTCCACTCAGATGAAAGCCACCGGCGAGGTCATGAGCGTGGGGCGCAGTTTTGAAGAGAGTCTTCTCAAAGCCATCCGCTCCCTGGAGGAAGGTAAAAACCACATTCATGTGGAAAAATTTGACTCCAGGCATATGACGGTGGAGGAACTGATGGAGTATGTGAAGGAGGGAACCGATGACCGCATCTACGCCATTTCCCAGCTGATGTGGCTGGGGGTGGACCCGTCCCTTATCTGTGATATCACCCAGATCGATATGTTTTTTCTTGATAAGATCAGGAAGATTGTGGAGTTTGAGAAGGAGCTGGAGGAACACCCGGGCTCTTTACCGCATCTGAAGGAAGCCAAGGTTATGGGGTTCTCCGACTCCTATGTAGCGGAGCTGTGGAAGACGACGGAAGAACAGGTATATGAACGCCGCTGCCGGGAGGAGATTTTCCCGGTATACAAGATGATCGACACCTGTGCAAGTGAATTTGACAGCTACGTGCCCTACTTTTACTCTGCCTACGCAGAAGAAAATGAATCTGTGGTTTCAAAACGGAAGAAGATCATCGTTCTGGGCTCCGGTCCCATACGAATCGGCCAGGGGGTGGAATTTGACTACTCTACGGTCCATGCGGTGAGAACCCTCCAGGAGCTGGGCTATGAGGCTATTGTCATCAACAATAATCCGGAGACTGTGTCCACGGACTACACCACGGCAGATAAATTGTATTTCGAGCCCCTGACTGTGGAGGACGTGATGAATATCATCCATCTGGAAAAGCCGGAGGGAGTGATCGCCACTCTGGGAGGACAGACGGCGGTAAACCTGGCGGAACCTCTTGCCAGGAGGGGAGTGAAGATCATCGGAACCGGCTGTGAGGCCATTGAAAAGGCAGAGAACCGGGAGGCCTTCGACGGTGTGATCAGGGCTTTGGGGATTCCGAACCCGGAAGGGCAGGCGGTTACGGATATAGAAAGCGGAGTGAAGGCCGGGGAGCGCATCGGATATCCGGTTCTGGTACGTCCAAGCTTTGTCCTGGGAGGAAGGGCTATGGAGATTGTGGCCAATGAGGAGATGCTCAGGAGATATCTGAAGAATGCGGTGGAACTGGGAGAAGACAAGCCGGTGCTCATCGACAAATATCTGGGCGGCAAGGAGATCGAGGTGGATGCCGTCTGCGACGGACGGCAGGTGTTTATTCCGGGTATCATGGAGCTAGTGGAGCGGACAGGAGTCCATTCCGGGGACAGTATCAGCGTGTATCCTCCGTTTTCCATCTCCCAGAAGGTAAAAGACCTGATCGCCGACTACACTGCCAGGCTGGGTCTGGGGATCGGCATCGTAGGTCTGTTTAATATCCAGTTTATCGTGGATCCCGGCGACCATGTGTATGTGAT
>CAJUJV010000018.1:27290-36963 GCA_910586845.1 uncultured Hungatella sp. | reverse complement strand
TCCCGGAGCGTACCCTTCCTTTCAAAGTCTACCGGCTGCAGCCTGGTGGCCATGGCTGTAAAGGCGATGGCAGGGCACAGCCTGGAGCAGCAGGGGATCCGGGAGATGATTCTGCCGGAGAAGACCTGGTGGTATGTGAAAGCGCCTGCATTCTCCTTTGCCAAGCTGACGGGCATGGACGCCTGCCTGTCTCCGGAGATGAAATCCACCGGGGAAGCCATGGGATATGACAGGCGTCTGAACCGGGCTCTCTACAAAGCACTCCAGGCGTCAGGTGTCAAGATGAAAGATTACGGGACTGTCATGGTCACTCTGGCGGACGAGGATAAGGAGGAGGCTCTTCCTCTGGTGAGACGTTTTTACCAGCTGGGGTTCAATATTGAGGCCACCGTCGGAACGGCGGAATTTCTGAAAAAGCACGGGATCCGGACCAGGGTGCGGAGAAAAATCAGCGAGGGCAGCCAGGAGATACTGGACTCCATCCGGGCCGGTTATGTCAGCTACATCATCAATACCCGCGCCGTGCTGTCCGGCGTCCACTATGAGGACGGAGTGGAAATACGGCAGTGTGCTGTACAAAACGGTGTGACTATGTTTACTTCCATAGACACGGCGCGGATCGTGCTGGATGTTCTGGAGGAGACCACCCCGCAGATTGCGGTTATAAACTGAGTATTCGGTTCTGGATATTCCGAGTTGTTTTCCGGTTCTTTCAGCAGTTTTGCACTGACATCAGGCTCACCGGCTGTCATGTTCGGCAGATAAGCGTAGTTGCGGACCCGCCTCTGGGCGTTGGTAAGCTCGCCGGGTATTTTCTATATATATAAAACAGGAAAAGCGCAAGAACCCGAAGGTATCGTGTGAAAAACATCGGATGATTTTTTTTCGGATATCCGGTATAATGGAAATGACAAAACAGCAGAAAAGGAGGGTTTGTTATGGCCGTTTCAGCAGCATACATGGTTCCTCATCCGCCTCTTATCGTGCCGGATATCGGCAGAGGGGCAGAGGCGGCAGTCCAGAGTACCGTCGATGCATACAGAAAGGCAGCGGGGAAGATCGGAAGCCTTAAACCGGATACCATAGTGGTCCTTTCTCCCCATCAGATTATGTACGCGGATTATTTTCACATATCGCCGGGAGAAGGAGCTGTGGGAGATTTCGGCCGGTTCGGAGCCGGACAGGTGAGCATAGAAGTTTCCTACGATACCGAGTTTGTGGATGAACTCTGCATTCAGGCCCAGGCTCAGGGGCTGGCAGCAGGAACCCTGGGAGTCCGGGGCAGACAGGACCGGGATCTGGACCATGGGACCATGGTGCCTCTGTATTTCGTGGATCAGTACTGGAAAGATTATAAGCTGGTGAGGATCGGCCTGTCCGGGCTTCCTCTTACGGCCCACTACGAGCTGGGGCAGTGTATCCAGGAGACGGCGCAGATCCTGGGCAGAAATGCAGTCGTCATCGCCAGCGGAGACCTGTCCCACAGACTGAAGGAAGAAGGACCTTACGGGTTTCGGGAAGAAGGGCCGGAATACGACAGCCGGATCATGGATGTGATGGAGCGGGGAGCCTTCGGAGAGCTGCTGGAATTTTCCGGGGAGCTCTGCGAGAAGGCAGGAGAGTGCGGGCACCGGTCCTTTACCATCATGGCGGGAACCCTGGACCGTCTGGCAGTGAAGACGGAAAGACTCTCCTATGAGGGACCCTTTGGAGTGGGCTACGGCATCTGTACCTATGAGGTGACCGGCAGGGATCCGGACAGAGATTTTCTGAATCAGTATGAGATAAAAGAACGGGAACGCCTCACGGCTCTCAGGGCCCGGGAGGACGGATATGTAAAACTGGCCCGCAGGACCATAGAGACCTATGTTAAGACGGGGAGGATCCTGGCTGTCCCCGGGGAGCTTCCTGATGAACTGTACGACTTAAGAGCAGGGGCCTTTGTCTCTGTCAAAAAAGACGGACAGCTGAGAGGATGCATCGGAACCATTCAGGCAGTGCAGGCTTGTCTGGCCGAAGAGATCATCCAGAACGCGGTCAGCGCCTGCTGCCGGGATCCCAGATTTTCTCCCATAGAGCCGGGGGAACTGGACCGGCTTACCATCAGCGTAGACGTGCTTGGGAAAGCGGAAAAAATAGACTCGCCCGGGGAACTGGATGTGAAACGGTATGGGGTCATCGTGACAAACGGTATGAGAAGAGGGCTTTTGCTGCCTGACTTAGACGGCGTGGACACGGTGGATCAGCAGATCGCCATAGCGAAGCAGAAGGCAGGAATCAGGGAAGAAGAAACCGTGGAACTTGAGAGATTTGAAGTGGTACGTCATCATTAGGAGAGAAGATCATGAAAGCGGTTTGTCAGGTTTGTATGCATCATTGCTGCCTGGAAGAAGGGCAGACCGGGCTCTGTAGAGCCAGAAAGAATGAAGGCGGAAGGATCCTGTGCGGCAATTACGGAAAAGTAACTTCCCTGGCCCTGGATCCCGTTGAGAAGAAACCTTTAAAAATGTTTAAACCGGGCAGTCTCGTTTTGTCTGTCGGAAGCTACGGCTGCAATCTGAGATGTCCCTTTTGCCAGAACCATCAGATCTCCATGGCCGGGCAGGCCGGAAATCTTCCCGAGACCGCTGACATCAGCCCGGAGGTTCTGGCGTACAAGGCTTTCCAGCTCAGAGATTTTGGCAATACAGGACTGGCGTTTACCTACAATGAGCCTCTGGTAGGATGGGAGTATGTGCGGGACACGGCCCGGCTGGTGAAGGAAAAGGGGATGAACAATATTCTGGTGACAAACGGAAGTGCATCTTTAGAAGTACTGGAGGAACTGCTTCCCTATGTGGATGCCATGAATATTGATCTGAAGGGTTTTGGCCAGGAATACTACCGCAGGCTTGGGGGTGATCTGGAAATTGTGAAAGAATTCATCACGCGGGCGGCCCTTTCCTGCCATGTGGAGCTTACCACCCTGATCGTGCCGGGGGAGAATGATTCCCCGGAAGAAATGGAACAGGAGGCTATGTGGATCGGATCTGTGGGAAGAGAGATTCCCCTTCATGTAACCAGATTTTTCCCCAGGTATCACATGACAGACAGAGAGGCCACGGATACGGCAAAAGTCTATGAACTGGCGGACCGGGCCAGAAAATATTTGAAGTATGTATTTGTGGGAAATTGCTGACAGAAACACAGAGGAAGGAATTCAGATGGCAGTAACATATTATGATATCGGGTTAAATCTGTTCTGCAGGCAGTTTCCGGATCCGGAAAAGATCATTGCAGACGCCGGGAGGGCAGAAGTCCTGTGTATTCTCACAGGTACGGACCCAAAAGAGAATCAAAAGATTGATTCCTTTACAAAGAATCATCAGGTCTATGGCACAGCGGGAATCCATCCCCACAACGCCGATTCCGCGGGACAGGAAGATTTTGACCAGATGGAGAAAATCATAAAAAATAATCCGAAGATTGTGGCGGTGGGAGAGTGCGGCCTTGATTTCGACCGTATGTTCTCCGCAAAAGAGAATCAGATCCGATGTCTGGAAAAGCATATCGTGCTGGCTGAGAGATTAGAAAAGCCCCTGTTTCTTCATGAGCGCAGCGCATCTGCAGATTTCATAAAGAGATTTAAAAAGCACCCGGATATCTGTAAAAGGTCTGTGGTTCACTGTTTTACAGGAAATAAAACAGTACTGGAACAGTATCTTTCCATGGGATTTTCCATCGGCATCACCGGGTGGATCTGTGATGACAGAAGAGCGAAAGAGCTGAGAGAAGCCGTGAAGATGATCCCCCTTGACAGGATCCTGGTGGAGACGGATGCCCCCTATCTTACGCCCAGGAATATACCCGGACTGGAGAGGACCAATGTTCCTCAGAACATCGTCTATGTGGTCAGAGAACTGGCAAAATACATGAAAGTGCCGGAGGAAGACCTGATCCGATGTGCCAGGGAGAATACGGAGAGGATCTTTTCCCTGAATCAGAGGACAGGAAGGGCCGGATAAGGTCTTTAACCGGCAGAAGAAAAAGACAAGTAGAAAGCCAAAGGAAAGAGAGGAAATTTATTATGAAAAAAAGGGTGACGGATTCTCTATAGGTACATCGTTAAGTAATCACAGGAAAAGGGGAGGAAGCCTATGCTGCTGTCACAAAAGCTGGAACAGATGTCCATACATTCTCAGGACGCGCGGAAAACGATCAGTGAGTTTTTGCTAAAAGAGCGAAAAAGAATCCATACATATTCCATGCAGAAGATCGCGGATGAGACCTTCTCTTCCAAAGCCGCCCTGTCCCGGGTGGCCAAGAAACTTGGGTACTCAGGCTGGAATGAATTTATGGCGGCATTTGTGGAGGAAGTAAGGTATCTGGAGACGCACAAGACCAACGTCAATGTGAATATGCCTTTTGAGGGAGGAAGTTCGCCTCTTGAGATCGCCGGAAATATTGCCGCTGTCAAGGAAGCGGCTATCCGGGATACCATAGAGATGCTTCATAGGGATACTGTGGACCAGATCGTGGACGCGCTTATTGGGGCAAGGCGGATCTGCCTGTTCGGGACCAGCGTCAACCGATACCTGGAAGAGATTTTTCAGCACAAGATGCTGCTGATCGGCCGGGCTGTAGAACTGGTGAATCATGTGGAGGAGCGGTATCAGGTGGAGACTCTGGGGAAAGAGGACTGCGCGATTGTGATCTCCTATTCGGTAAATGATGTGATCCGCAATCCCATGCATCTTTTGCCGGGACTTAAGGACCATGGGGTGACCATTGTCGGCATCACCAGTATGGGAGATAATCTGCTGAGGGATTACTCGAACCATGTGCTGACCATAGCGTCCCAGGAAAAACTGTATTCCAAGATCGGAGCCTTTGCCACGGAATCCTCCACGCTTTTCTTGCTGGACACCATATTTGGCTGTTATTTCGCCAGGAATTTTGAGGACAATCTGGATTATAAAGTAAGCATGGCCCGGGCTGTGGATAAACGGAGGTACTCCACCTCAGAGGGGATTCGGGAGGACGGGCAGATCAACTGAAAACTTTCCCATCATAATGAAACGGTGTTTTGTCTTTTGGTTTTTTATGGGCCTTAAGGACAAAACACCGTTTTATATTGCCTGTGGTATACTTTTGACATGAGAAAAAAGCAGGTCAAAGGAGGAGAAGTATATTGAAACTTGGTATTTTAGGAACAGGAATGATTGTTAAAGCGCTGATGAAAACCATCCACCGTCTGGAGCTGGAGTCCGATGTGGACACGGTCTATGTGGCCTTGCCAAACCATCTCCATTTCCCATTCGCGAAAAAAGCGCTGGAGAACGGAAAACATGTGATTATCGAGAAGCCGGTGACTTCTAACGGGCGGGAACTGGAGGAACTGATAGCCATCGCGAGACAGCAAAGCCTGATGATATTCGAAGCCATGAATATCCATTATCTGCCGTCCTTTCTGGGGCTGAAAGAGGACCTTGAGAAACTGGGGGAGCTCAAGGTGGTGTCTTTCAACTACAGCCAGTATTCTTCCCGCTATGACGCTTTTAAGGAGGGAACCATCCTGCCGGCCTTTGATTATCACAAGTCCGGCGGCGCTCTCATGGATATCAATATCTACAATGTCCACGCCATCTTAAATCTGTTCGGCCCGCCGAAAAAGGCGGAGTACCGCGCCAACATCGCCAAAGGAATCGATACCAGCGGCATGATGTTCTACGACTACGGAACCTTCAAGGCGGTGAGCATCGGGGCCAAGGACTGCAAAGCGCCTGTCCGCTCCACCATACAGGGAGATCTGGGGGCTGTGGTCATCGAGAAACCGGTGAACCAGATGACGGAATATAAGATTCTCTACAATGACGGCAGGGAGGAGCTTCGGCAGTTCGGCCAGACAGAACACCGCCTGTACTATGAGTTTGCGGAGTTTATCCGGATGGTAAATGAGGGAGATTACAAAAAGCAGGAGGAGCTTTTGAACTTAAGCCTGGATATCGCCAGGCTGGTGACAAAGACAAGGCAGGAGGAAGGAGTTGTGTTTGACAATGATTGACAACCAATTAGTATTGGCCTATATCGGCAACGGAAAGAGCGCGAACCGCTACCATATCCCCTTTGTGATTCAGAGGAAGGACAAATTCGTGATTAAAACGATCTTTGATCCTCATGTCCGCCATGATGTCTGGGCGGAACTTCCTGGGGTCACATATACGGAAAACCCGGATGAGGTGTTTCAGGATCCGGAGATCGACCTGGTGGTGGTGAACACCCGGCCTGATTTCCACTATGAGTACACAAAGAGGGCGCTGGAGAGCGGGAAGCACTGCCTCTGCGAGAAGCCGTTTATGCCTACCAGGGCTCAGGCCCAGGAGATTTTCACTCTGGCGAAGAAAAAAGGACTGTACTGCTCCGCTTACCAGAACCGCAGGTATGACGGCGATTTTCTCACGGTTCAGAAGGTGATCGAGAGCAGGAAGCTGGGGGACCTGCTGGAACTGGAGATGCACTACGACTATTACCGCCCCCAGATCCCGGAGGGGAGAACCTTCAGCCCCGCCGGCTCTTACCTCTACGGCCATGGGTGCCATACCCTGGACCAGGTGATCAGCTATTTCGGGGAGCCTGACCGGATTCACTATGATGTGCGGCAGCTGCTGGGCGAGGGCCGCATGAACGATTATTTTGACATCGACATGTATTATGGAACCCTGAAGGTGTCTGTAAAGTCCAGCTATTTTCGGGTGAAAAGCAGACCCAAGTTTATCGTCTACGGCAAAAAGGGAATGTTTGTGAAAGAGACCGACGACCGCCAGGAAGAGCATCTGAAGATGTTCTACATGCCGGGACAGCCGGGCTGCGGGCGAAAGCGCCTGCGGCCCGGTTCTTCACCGGCCATGGACAGAAGCGGCGGTGAGATGAAACGCTGTTTCGTCTTTCCATGGGAATTTGGAGGGGAAGATAAAACCACGTTTTATACAGAAGTGTTATACTGGTATCATAAAGAAACGGCCATACCTGCAGGAGAGCCGAAGCAAAAAACTATCTCGGTGAGAACAAAAAATATCAGGAGGGTTACCATGGAGAAATTTCAAAACACCCTGGCCGCATTCGGCGCATGGGCAAATGAAAACAAGTATTTATCAGTGATTAAGAACGCGTTCCAGTCTTTCATGCCGTTTATCATCATGGCGGCGGTGGGCACGCTGTGGACCGGAGTGCTGGTCAACGCCAAGAACGGCCTGGGAGCCATCTGGCCGCCTATCATGAAATTGAGTTTTTTGAACCCGGCGTTTTCGGCTCTTAACTTCTGTACCCAGGGGATCATGGCTCTGTGCATCACCTTTTTCATTGGCCTGGAGATGGCCAGAGTCTATGAGCTGGAGGAAAAGTTCTGCGGATTCTTCGCCGTGGCAGCTCTGGTGTCCGTGACAAACACGGCGAAGATCGTGGAGGGAGCCAAGGATGCGGTGAACATAAGCGGTATCTTCGCCAATGAGCTGGGAGCTTCCGGTCTCTTTACGGGAATGATCATCGGCATCGTGGCATTGGAGCTGTTCCGTCTTCTCTATAAGGTTGACGCTTTAAAGATCAAGCTGCCGCCTCAGGTGCCGGCAGGGATCTCAAAATCCTTTGAGTATATGATTCCCGGGTGTATCGTGCTGATCGTTACCTCCCTCCTGAGTCTGGGGGTGCAGGCGGTTACGGGAGGCAAGTATTTAAATGACCTGATCTTCTCCGTGATCCAGAAGCCTCTTATGGGACTGTCCACCTCTCTCCCCGGAGTGCTGGCCTTCAGCATCATCTCATCTGTGTTCTGGGCAGTGGGACTCCACGGGGACAGCATGATCTCCGGTATCGTCAATCCTCTTATGCTGGCCCTCATCGCTGAGAACGCCGCGGCCGTGGAGGCGGGAGGCGCTGCCACCAACATTGTTAACTGGGCCTTTTACCGGGCGTTCCGGGCCACCGGCGGCACGGGCATGATGATCGGTCTGACCATCGCCATCCTGCTCATCGGAAAGAGGGAGGAGAACCGCTCCATCGCCAAGCTGACCCTGGTTCCCAATATGTTCAACATCAACGAGATCTGCATGTTCGGTATCCCCATTGTGCTGAATCCGATTTTGATCATACCGTTCATTCTGTCGCCGGTTGTGACCATGATCTTCGGCTACATCACCACAGCC
The DNA here is from genome assembly GCA_910586845.1 of uncultured Hungatella sp. GTDB lineage: Bacteria > Bacillota > Clostridia > Lachnospirales > Lachnospiraceae > UBA3402. The sequence goes on along the minus strand of CAJUJV010000018.1, from coordinate 28,786 downwards.
ATCGGCCTCTGCCCGATTATGTACATAAGTGTTCCCTGGACCATGCCGCCGTTCCTGTTCGGTTTCCTGGCCTCAGGCGGAAAGATCATGGGCGGGATCATTCAGTTGGTTTCCATCGCCATATCGGTACTGGTTTACCTGCCATTTGTAGCGATCTATGAGAAACAGCAGAACGCGCTGGAAGCAGCGGAAAGGGAGGTTTAAACTATGGGATTTAAAGAGGGATTTTTCTGGGGCGGCGCTACAGCCGCCAACCAGTACGAAGGAGCATGGCAGGAGGGCGGCAAGGGCGTCAGCGTCATCGACATGGAGCGTGGAGCCAGCCATGGAGTCACCCGGGTCATCGATGAGGAGGTGATGGAGGGAGTGTACTATCCCAGCTATGAGGCCGTGGATTTTTATCACCACTACAAGGAGGACATCGCTCTGTTCGCGGAGATGGGATTTACCACTTTCCGCATGAGCATCGCCTGGACCCGCATCTTCCCCCGGGGCGACGAGGAGGAGCCCAATGAGGAAGGGCTGGCTTTTTATGACCAGGTCTTTGACGAGCTGCGCAAGTACGGGATCGAGCCTCTGGTGACCATCCACCACTATGAGATGCCCCTGAAGCTGGTGAAGAAGTACGGCTCCTGGAGGAACCGGAAGCTGGTGGAGCTGGCGGTCCGCTACGCCAAGGTGGTCATGGAGCGGTACAAGGACAAGGTGAAATACTGGCTGACCCTCAATGAGATCAATGCGCTGCTGACCCACTGGAGACCGTGGCACCAGGCGGGGCTGATTTTTGAGGAAGGGGAGAACCAGGAGAAAACCAAATTGCAGGCCATGCATTATCAGCTTCTGGCCAGCGCTCTGACGGTGAAGGAAGGTCATGAGATCAATCCGGACTTTCAGATCGGCTGTATGCTGATCTATCCCCTGCGGTACGCTGCCACCTGCAGCCCTGCGGATCAGGTGATCGCCAGGGATAAGATGGTGCAGATCTATTACTGCGGCGACGTCCATGTGCGGGGACGTTACACCAACACCTGCAGATCCCTGTGGAAGAAATGGGGCTGCGAGCCCGACATGGAGCCGGGGGATGAGGAGATCCTGAGAGAGGGAACCGTGGATTTCATTTCTTTTAGTTACTATCAGTCCAACATTGAGGGTGAGGCCGACATCGAGCGTCTCTCCGGCAACATGGTGTGGGGCGGCAAGAACCCCTATCTGAAGGCCACGGACTGGGGCTGGCAGATCGACCCTGTAGGGCTTCGGGTGTCCCTCAACAATCTGTACGACCGCTATCAGGTTCCCCTGTATGTGGTGGAAAACGGCATGGGAGCCGTGGATGAGGTGAAGGAGGATGGCAGCATCGAGGACGATTACCGAATTGATTACTTAAGGCAGCATATCAGTGCCATGAAGGAGGCTGTGGAGATCGACGGAGTAGACCTTATGGGCTATACCACCTGGGGCTGTATCGACCTGGTGAGCGCGGGAACCGGCGAGATGAA
>CAJUJV010000018.1:26517-27280 GCA_910586845.1 uncultured Hungatella sp. | reverse complement strand
GAGGATGGGGTGCCTCTGATGGGATATACTCCATGGGGGTGTATCGACCTGGTATCTGCAAGTACAGGAGAGATGAAAAAACGCTATGGATTCATTTATGTAGATAAAGATAACGACGGGAAGGGTACTCTGGCCAGGTCGAAAAAGAAATCCTTCTACTGGTATCAGAAGGTGATAAAGACCAACGGGGAAGACATGGAGTAATGGATGAAAGCAGTGTTTTGACGTTTCGGCCGGGGACGGCAGGACCTTGAAACACTGTTTTTTCCATATTTACAATTTTTTATTTACGAGGTAGCGCGGTTTGGGTTAAAATGGTGGGGATACCAGGGTTAAAAACCGCGAAAGAAGGAAGGAGGCCTGCCATGCGGATCGGAGTGGTGGGAAACGGAAATATTGTAAAGAGATTTTTAAAGGATGCCGCGGAGGCGGATGGGGTGAAAGCAGGGGCCATCTGCGTGCGGGAACAGAGCCGTCACAAGGGAGAGGAACTGGCTCTCGCCTACGGCATGGAGGTTTACACGGATTACGGGAAATTTCTGGAACAGGAGGACATGGACGCGGTCTATGTGGGGCTTATCAATACCCGGCATTACCCCTATGCCAGGCAGGCCCTTCTGGCGGGAAAGCATGTGATCTGCGAGAAGCCTCTGACGGTCACATGGGCTGAGGCGAAGGAACTGGCCGGCCTGGCCCGGGAGAGAGGACTCTTCTTGTGGGAGGCCTTCAAGCTGCCTTACAGCCCTGTGGTTCCGGCGGTGAA
>CAJUJV010000018.1:15540-26507 GCA_910586845.1 uncultured Hungatella sp. | reverse complement strand
GCTTATGAAGAGTATCTGGCGGGGTTTGTCCGCCCGGTATTTGACCCAGAGTGTGCCGGGGGAAGCCTGTATGACGTGAATGTGTACAATCTCCATTTCGCGGTGTGGCTGTTCGGAAGGCCGGAGAAGGCGGAGTATTTCCCGGCAAACACAGGATTCAACGGCGTGGATACTTCCGGCACGGCAATTCTCCGATACCATGGCTTTCAGGTGATCTGCACGGCGGCCATGGACTGCGGCAGCGAGAATTTCTGTATGGTACAGGGGGAGAAGGGCTGGATCAAGGTGGAGGGCCCTGTAAGCTCCTGCTCCAGGGCAGTGCTGAACGCGGACGGTGTGACAGAGGTGATCGGGGAGAACCCGGAGAAAGGGCGGCTGAAAGCGGAGATCACAGAGTTTGCCAGGCAGTTTCATGAGAGAGATTACAAGACCTGCTATGAAACTCTGGAACATAGTCTGACGGTGATGGAGGTGCTGGAGCAGTGCGGAAAAAGAGGATAGGGCTGGCAAGTGACATTGACGGGACGTTGGTATTTCACAGAACGGAAAACTTTTCAGAGGGTTCGGGGAAGCCGGACGCTTATGTCAGGGAAGAGGATCTGGAGGCGATCCGGGCGTGGCAGGCCGGGGGAGGTCTCTTTGGGCTTTGTTCCGGACGTTCTGTGGCAAGTATGTTTAATCTGTTTTCGGAAATCCGGCCTGATTTTTATATTACCTGCAGCGGAGCGGCGATTTTTGACAAGGACAAAAAGCTGGTCTATGAGGCGGTAATCGAAAAAGAAGAAGTAAGGCAGTTGTTTGAAAAGTATAAAAACTCTACGGTTTTTGACGCCTTCCATACAGACAGCAGGGATACACTGTACAGAACCCGGTACAGCGGGCGGTCAGACGTGAAGGAGGTGCTGGTCAGGTCCCTGGAGAGTCTGGGGGAGGCGAAGATCTACAGCGTGTCCCTGATTTTTAAAGACAGCCTGAAGGCAGAAGAGGCATGCCGGGATATCAATGAAAATTGTCCGGCCCTTGAGGCCTTTCAGAATAAAAATTCCGCTGATATCGTGAAAAAAGGCTGTTCCAAAGGAAGGGGAGTCCTGTTGGTAAAGGAGCGCCTGGGGATAGAGGTTATGGCGGGGATCGGCGATTCTTTTAACGATCTGCCTATGCTTGAGGCGGCCATGCCTTCCTTTACCTTCCGGGACTCGCCGGAGAGTGTCCGAAACCGGGCGACTCATGTGGTGGATTCGGTGGCAGAGGCACTGGAAGTATTGAGGAGGAATTTATGACAGAAGAATTGCTGAAACTGGAAAAGGAGTTGTCTTTTGATCATTTATCCCATGAGGATCTCCACGATATCGGGGAGAGTATCCTTCGGCGTGTGAAGGAAGAGAAGCTGGGGCGCGTGGGAATCCGGGTGGTGGTCAATGGGCTGCTGATCTATCAGTATCTGATGGACGACAAAGAGGAGGATCAGTGGCTTACGCGCAAGCAGAATACAGTGGACACTTTCGGCCATTCCGGTTATTATCTGTGGGCCGCGCGGCAGGAGAAAGGGAAATACGAACAGTACGCGAAGGATGAGCGATACGCCATCTGCGGAGGCGGATTTCCCATTTTCATAGGAGGAATGAGAGTGGGCGCTTTCTGCGTGTCCGGACTGTCCCATGACCAGGACCATCAGCTGATCGTGGATGCTTTTCGGAAATTTCAGGGAAAATAAACAGGAAACACCCAAGGGTGTACCATGATGCCCTGGAAAACGGGGCAAACATAAGGAAAGGGGAAATAAGAGTTATGGCGATTATCAGTCAGTCAGTGGACATCCATCACCTGAAGTTGAAGAACCGCCTGGTAATGCCGCCTATGGCCACGGCCAAAAGCGCTGCCGGGGATCTGGTGAGCCCGGAGTTGTGTGAGTATTATAAAGAGAGGGCTCTGTACAGCCGGATTGGGCTGATCATCACGGAACATAGTTACATCAGCCCTCAGGGAAAAGCAGGAAGAAGCCAGCTTTCCATGGCGGCAGATGACGTGCTGGAAGGGATGAGGACATTGACCCGGACTGTCCACGAGACAGGCGTGAAGATCATGGCCCAGATCAACCACGCAGGAAGCCGGGCGGACAGGGAAGTAACCGGCTGTGAGCCTGTAGGTCCCAGCCCGGTACTCCACCCCAACGGGGGGAAGGCTCCTCTCTCGGTTCCCCTTGAGCTGACGAAGGCGGAGATAAAAGGAATCGTATCCGACTTTGCCCAGGCGGCCAGGAGAGCGAAAGAAGCCGGGTTTGACGGAGTGGAAATCCATTCGGCCCACGGCTATCTTCTGAACCAGTTTTATTCTCCTCTGACCAACAGACGGCAGGACGAGTACGGGGCGGACACCATGGAAAACCGTATCCGGTTCCATGTGGAAGTAATCCGGGCTGTCAGGGAGGCGGTGGGAGATGAGTACCCCATCGCCATAAGGATAGGAGGCTGTGACTATCATGAGGGAGGAAGCACGGAAAAGGACTGTGTGGAAGCCTGTCGCGTCTTCGAGAAAGCGGGAGTGGACCTTTTAGACATTACGGGAGGGCTTTTCGGGTATATCATACCGGGCCGCACGGAGCCGGGATATTTTAAAGAAATGTCAAAAGCAGTGAAAGAAGCGGTGAAGATTCCGGTGCTGCTCACAGGAGGCGTGAAGAAAATAAGTCAGGCCAGCGAGCTTTTAGAGGCAGGCTGGACTGATCTCATCGGCGTGGGACGGGCCATCTTCAAGGATGCCAGGTGGGCGGACAAAGAAGCGGAGCTACAGGGTTAATCAGCGCGAAATGGCTGTCGGTGGCGGGGCTGTGGGGCAGGGAGAATCGGGTTCATCAGATGGCATAAGAACGAATATAAAAAATTAAAGTCTTATCTGTGCCAGAACCACAAAAGCCTGTCCAGAGGCGCCTCCAGGTCCAGGGCCGTCCCCCCTTCATACAGGTTGCCCTGCTGGTCTGTCCAGACACCGGGCGGGAACGCTACACGGCGCCTCCTGACACCGGGGGAGAGGACGGGGGCGGCAAGAATATGCTCTCCCAGCAGAAATTCATCCACGATCGTCTCATATCCCATATGAGGATAGGAATATTCCAAAAGCCGGAGAACGGGTTCCCCTGTTTTCTGGCTTTCTTTTATGCACAGAAGGATATAGTCTGTCAGCCTGTCATGAAGCCGGCCGGCCTCCAGTACCAGGCGGCAGTGTTCCTCTGACAGGCAGGTCCAGGGCTTTTTGGAGTACTGCATCATGGGGAAGCAGGCGCTGCACTGGGCCCAGCGGACAAACAGCTCTCCGTCGATGATCGAGCCGGGGAGAAAGCTCAGATAGTCCCCGCCTCCTACCATATCCGGGCAGATAAAAGGGTGGCCCAAAAGTCCGGCTATGGCTCCGTCCGGGATGAGGGAGCGGAGGCCTTCGCCGTCGTAGCGGTGCCATTTGTCTCTCAGGCGCTGGATCTGAAGAAGGCCTCCGCAGCCATAGGAGTCCTTCAGCTCATGGTATTCATAAGTACACGCAAACCGGTTGTAGGCCTGGTTCAGTTCATAGCAGGAGAGAGGGGTATCCGGTTCCCCGCCGATCATATGGCAGGGATCATACATGTCCGCGTTGCCTCCGTCGAATTTGAAACCGTCGATGCCGTATTCTTCCATGAGGAGATCCAGCTGCTTTCTCAGGAAGGACTCATCAGACGGGTTGGCCAGGTTTAAGAGGGCGCTGCAGCCGTTCCACCACCGGGTTAAAACAGGTTCGCCTGTCTGTCTGCACCGCATAAACAGATCCGGCTGTTCCCGGAGGGACTGGATGAAGAATTCCCCGTCGGGACGGACCGTGGGGACGATCCACAAAAGGACCTTAAATCCCATATCATGCAGACGTTTTACCATGGCTCCGGGATCCGGAAAGGCTGCCGGGTCAAACTGCCACTGGCCATATCCCTTCTGCCATCCCTCGTCTATAATAAGGATGCCGGGGGCAAAGCCGTGGTCTAAGATCTCCTGTGCATAGTCAAGGACTGCCTGTTGGGCAGGGTGATACTGATACTCGATCCAGGTGTTGTACTGGACGCATCGGAAAAAGTCCTGGTTCAGGGGACTGCCGTGAAAGGGGAAATGGCAGTTCATGGCGTTCAGATAGGCATCGCGCAGACAAAGTCCCCGGCTGTCGAGAATGATTTCCCCGTCGCTTCTGAAGGTGAACTCTCCCTGTTCACAGCATATATCTATGGGGGCCGTTCCGTAGACATACCGCCCTCTGGTGGAGAGCCACAGAGGCATGGTCTGATTTTCCGTGTAGCTTCGGTCCATGTAAAAGGTGCTGTCCCGACTCAGGGGAAGCTTTTCCCCCAGGGTGCTGGAGCCGCCCCACCAGTATTCGTTTTCTTCTGTTTTTATTCTTAATTCCATCACATTCTCCTGACCTTTCGCTCCTAATATCATCATATTATATCCCACACCCGAGAACTCTGCAATGTGTGAGAATTTACTTTTGCTGCAAAACAGAGTAAAAATTGACGATATCAAGAAGAAAATCATGCAAATATACCAAATGTCAAAAATGACATAGCCGAAAAAATGAAATATTTACAAAAATATGGAGAAATATTATGATTTGATTATGATAAATGTGAAAGGAAAGGAAAAGGTAACCGCATGCAAAAACAGAATAAATTTCTTCGGGGGATCCGCCACAGCTGGCAACTGTACGTGCTGCTGATTCCGGCTCTGGCCTACCTGCTGATCTTCCACTACGCTCCGCTGTACGGAATTCAGATCGCTTTTCGGGATTATAATCCGGGACTGGGATTTACCAAAAGTCCTTTTGTGGGGCTGAAACATTTTGCCTACTTTATGAGATCGCCTCAGTTTGTGACACTGATCAGAAATACCATTATTCTCAATGTACTCAGGCTGGCATTCTGTTTTCCTATCCCCATCTTTCTGGCTCTTGCATTAAATGAGGCTTCCAATGCCAGGTTTCAGAAGCTGGTGCAGAATCTGACCTACGCCCCTCATTTTATCTCCACAGTGGTGCTGTGCGGGATGATCGTCAGTTTTACCTCTCCGACTACGGGGATCATCAATACCTTTATCCAGGCGTTTGGCGGCAAGCCGATCGATTTCATGGGGCAGGAGGGCTGGTTTAGGCCCATCTACATCCTGTCGGACATGTGGAAGGATACAGGCTGGTCTTCCATCATCTATCTGGCAGCCCTGGCAGGGATCGATCCTTCTCTCCACGAGGCGGCCCAGATCGACGGGGCCTCCCGGTTCCAGAGGATCCTGTACATCAATATTCCAGGAATCGCCTCCACCATTATCATTCTCCTGATCATGGAATTCGGAAAGATGATGAGCCTCGGTTTTGAGAAGGTGTACCTTCTGCAGAATTCTCTGAACCTGCCGGTATCCGAGGTGATCTCCACCTACGTATATAAGACAGGACTTCTGGGAGCCAAATTCAGCTATACCACGGCCATCGACGTGTTTAATTCCGTGATTAACTGCACCCTGCTTCTGATCGTCAATAAGATTTCCAGCAAGGTCAGCGAGACCAGCCTGTTCTGACGGAGAATGGAGGAAAGAATGAATAAGAAAGTATATCGCTCCGAGAAGCTGTTTAACGGTATTGTAAATGTGATCCTGGGTATCTGCGGGCTTCTGGCTCTGTACCCTCTGATTTTTGTGGTATCTGCCTCCATCAGTGACCCGACAGCCGTCAACAGCGGAAAAGTGGTTCTGTGGCCCGTAGGGTTCAATATCAAGGGATATAAGGCCATTCTAAAGAGTAAATGGATCACCACAGGTTACCGCAACAGTCTTTTTTATACAGTGGCAGGGACGGCGATCAATGTCTCGGCGACTCTGATGGCGGGTTATGCCCTGTCCAGGAAAGATCTTTATGGGAGAAAACTGATCACCCTGTTTATGATGTTTACCATGTGGTTCAGCGGCGGCATCATCACCACCTATCTTGTAGTCAATAAGATCGGCCTCTACAACAAATGGTATACTCTCATCGTCATGGGGCTGATCTCTGTGTACAATGTGATTATCACCAGATCTTTTATGTCCGGAAGCATTCCTCTGGAGCTGCAGGAGGCGGCCAGGATCGATGGGTGCAGCGATTTCCAGATCTTCGGAAGGCTGATCCTTCCCCTGTCAAAACCGGTGATCGCCATTTTGTGCCTGTATTACGGGCTGGGACACTGGAACAGCTATTTTAACGCTCTGATCTATCTGAAAGATAAAAATCTTCAGCCCCTGCAGATTTTCCTCAGAGAGATCCTGGTGCAGAATGAGGCGGTGAATATGAGCAGCGACGCTCTGGATACCATGATCGAGAGAGCGATGATGGCCCAGACCATGAAGTACAGCCTCATTGTGGTAGCGTCGCTTCCCATGCTGATTATCTATCCGTTTTTGCAGAAGTTTTTTGTAAAGGGTGTCATGATTGGTTCGGTAAAAGGCTGAACACAAATCTTAATATTTTTAATCTAAAGGAGGTTCTTTATGAAAAAAGCAAATCGTATTCTGGCTCTGGCACTGGCAGGGACCATGGTCTGCCTGGCGGCATGTTCCGGAGGCTCCGGGGATTCGCCTGCAGCTTCCCAGGGCTCCTCTCAGGCGGCAGGGGGAACTACCCAGGAAGCGGGAGCTTCTTCTGACGGAAACAAAGAGGGAGAGGCCGCATCCCAGGGCACGGATGAGGTGATGAAAGTCTCCATGATGGTGGCTACCAAGGCAACCCAGGGAGACTGGGCGGATTACTGGGCCATCAAGGAGATCGCCAGACAGTGCGGAGTGCTCTTCGAGGTGGATCAGGTGACAGAGGATGCATGGTCCGAGAAGAAGAACCTGGCATTTGCCTCCGGCGACCTGCCCCAGGTATTCTTAAACAATCTGACGGACACGGAGCTGGCCACCTATGGAAGCCAGGGACTCATCCTTCCTCTGGAGGATTACATTACAAAAGAAAATATGCCCCATTTCTTCGAGGTGATCGAGCAGGAAGAGTATGCGGACCTGCTTCCCAGCCTGTATTTCCCCGACGGCCATATCTATGCCATCAAGGGAATCAACGGCGCTCAGAGAGAATATGCCAAAAACCGGTTCTTTATCAACGCGGCGTGGGCGAAGAAGCTCGGATTTGAGAAGCTGCCGGAGAATCTGGACGAATTCTATGAGTTCTTGTGTGCGGTCCGGGACAACGATGCCAATGAAAACGGAGATCCTGGCGACGAGATCCCCCTGGGCGGTTCCTATTATGAAGACGGAAGAGATTACTACGATGCTTTTATCCCCATTCTGACCGCCTTTGGATATGTGAGCCGCACCTATGAGGTGGACGATTCCGGCAGGGTGATCTACGTTCCCGTGGAGGAGCACTACAAAGATTTCCTGAAATATATGAACAAGCTGTATGAGGAAAAGCTTCTGGATCAGGAGTATTTTACCCAGACAGCGGACCAGAGAAAGGCAAAGCAGGCCTCCAACCTCTGCGGCGCATTTACAGACTATGCTTCTTATCTGAATATTCCTGATGCGGACATCTTCATGCAGTTTCGTGGGATGAAGCCTATGACCAGCGAGTTTAATGATGTGCAGATGTGGCCTTCCAAAGACCTAGTGTATGACGGGGCCATGGTACTGACCAACAAGGTGACGGATGAGGAGATGATAAAGAAGCTGATCAGCCTGATCGACTGGTGCTTTTCCGAGGAAGGAACCTTGACCACCATGGTAGGGCCGAGGATCGGACAGGATCCGGAGTATCCGGAATATGGCTGGGAAGTAGTGGAGACGGCTTTCGGAACAGAGCAGAGAAAATGGACCTATGACGAGAGCGCCTTTGAGTCTTCCAACCTGTATGTGGACTTCCACTGTACTCCCGGGGACAATTATTTCCCCTTTGCCAACACGGCAGACAGAACCTTAAAGACGACCATCAACGAGGAGGTGTATGAGAATCCTGAGACTGCCAAGAGCCTGCGCTTAACTTATGATATTATGAATAATCTCTATGATTATCTGAAAGTGGACTGGCCTACTACCACCAAGTTTACGAGTGAAGAGGCGGACGAGCTGAGCCTCATTGAAACGGACTTAAACAGCTACAAGCAGACCATGGAATCCAAGATGATCATCGGTGATCTGGATATCGACGCCACCTGGGATGAGTATGTGGCGGGAATCAGGTCCAGGGGACTGGAGAGGTATCTGGAGATCCTTCAGCAGGCCTATGACCGCTGGGCTTCCAATAAATAGAAAATATATGGTATACTTTAAGAAACAGGAAGGGACGGCCCTTATGGCGGTTCCTTCCTCCTGTGACAGGAATGTGGGGGAACCAGGTGTACAGAAGGAACAGGCAGTCCGGTATCTTTAAACAGTATATGGTGTGTATCATCTCTCTCATCGTGTGCCCGTTTGTGGTGCTGGATCTTATTTTTCTGGTCAACGGGCTGAGGCAGGTGGAGAGCGCTTACACGACGGCCCAGGAGTTCGCCCTGGGGCAGGCGGCAGACAGCGTCGACGACGATCTTAAGACATTTCAGAATATGGTGGCTCAGATTTCTGCCGATTCGGATATTACCCCTTATCTTCTGCGGCCCGGCAGCTATGATTCCGTTCTGGCCAAAAAGAAGCTTCAGATCTATCAGGCCCAGCTGAATCTGTTTGATACCCTGTATCTGCATATCAGCGGCGGCGAGAATCTCTATTCGGGAAACGGGATCCTCTCTCTGTCTAATTTTATGAGAAACGTGTTTGTTTTGGAGGAACCGGAAGGGGAGGAGACGTTTGAAGCCTATATCAACCGGGCCGAGGCCTTTGCCTTAAGCCTGGAAGGAAACGGCGGGATCCTGCAGAAGCGCAAGGAGTGGGGGCGCCGTTACATCACCGTCACCTATCCGTGGCTTAACTCGCTGAACCATTCCCTGGGGGCTGCCATAGGCGTGGTGGAGGAAACATATTTTCTGGAAAAGCTGTCTGTGGCCAGGGAAGGATACCGGCAGGGAGTGTACCTTCTGGGAAAGGACGGAAGCCTCTATTTTAAACGGGAACAGGGGATGGAGCTTCCGGAGGAGGAGATCGGAGGGCTGTGGTATTTCTGCAGGGATAAGGGTGTCTATTCTCACAGAATCGGGGGGATGAACTGCTTTATCCTGGTGGATAAATCTTCGGTTGCGGGCTGGAATTATGTGGCGGTGATTCCCAGGGGGCAGTTTATCTGGAATTATGTGTACAGCCAGAACCGTGTGGTGGCCCTGATCACTTTGCTTCTGATCTTCTGTATGGTGCTGGGCGCCATAGCGGCGGTCCGGATGTACCGGCCGGTTCAGGAATTATGGTCTCTCCTGGAACCGGCAGACAAAAGAAACGGTTTCAAAACCAGAGAAGAGGATGACCGGACCGAGGCCGTGGATGAGTGGAAAAGCCTTCGGACTTCCATCGCCGGGATCATGGAGAAAAACAGAAATATCATGAAAGAACTGGACAGTAACCGCCTGCTCAGACGTCAGAGTCTCCTTCGGGGGCTTTTGCTGGGAACCGTGGATCTGGAAGAAGTGGGACGACAGCTGGGACAGGCGGGACTGATTATGGAAGAAGATTTTTTCTGCGCCATGGTTTTGTATTCCTTATCGCCGGTGGTGTCCCGCCAGCAGGAGGCCGTGGAAGGGGCGATCCGGTCCATGGAGATCCCGGGTCTCTATCTGGTACCCATGGATAACTCCAAGAGTCTGGCTCTTCTGTGGAATACGAAAGGGTGGTCAGAGGATGAGGATCTCCTCGTGGAAGAGCTGTACCAGAAGATCTCAGGAGGGGAGGAGGAACGGTGGATTCTGGGAATCAGCGGATGCTATCCTTCTATGGCGGGGATCAGCCGGGCTTACATGGAGGCTCTGGCCATAGGAGAGGGGATGCAGCTGAAGGACGAGGCGGGAATCTTCTACTACGAGAATTTTAAGGAGAGCCGGGAACACAATGAACTGTATATTATCGAGGAAGAGGTAAAGCTGCGGCAGAGCCTTCTGGCGGACAACGGCGCCACAGCCTTAAAGGCGCTGGAAGCACTGGAGTCAGCCCTGGAAAAGCACTGGGGATATGAGAATTCGGGCAGCAGGAAATTTGTGCTGTTCCACATTATTCAGAGCCTTGTGCCCATAGGAGAGAAGGTCAATATCCCTTATCTCAACGAGAAGGTGGAGGAGTGGAGCCATTACCGGAATCTGGGAGATTTTCTTTTAAATATGAGAAAATTCTGTCAGGAGATCCTGGATATCCGGCAGCAGGCCAAGGACCAGCAGGTCAATGGCCTGTATCAGGAGATTCTGGCCTATCTTGAGGAATACTATGATGACAGCAGCATAAGCCTGGGAGAGATGGCGGAGCGGTTCGGAATGTCAGCTTCCTATCTGAGCCGGTTCTTCCGCAAATATTCGGGAAAGAATTTCCTGGAGTATGTGACGGAGAAGCGTATTGACCGGGCGTGCTGGCTGTTAAAGAATACGGATCTGAAGGTAAAGACTATCGTGGAGCAGGTGGGATATCTTGATGTGGCCAGCTTTACCAAGAAATTTCGGACCATCTGCGGAGTCAGTCCGGCCAAATACCGGGAACAGGTCAGACAGGAGAGTAAAGAGGAGAATCTATGAGAATTACATTTATGGGAACGGCGGCCTCGGAAGGGCTGCCGGGAGCGTTTTGTCAGTGCAGGGACTGTATGGAGGCCAGGAAGCTGGGAGGGAGAGAGTTAAGGAGCCGGTCCCAGATCCTGGTGAACGAGGATCTTCTGGTGGATATGGGGCCGGAGACCTACTGGAAATCGGTTCTGTACGGCATCGAGCTTTCGCGGGTTAAGTATTTGTTTGTGACCCACAGCCACAGCGACCATCTGGACGAGAAGCTTCTCGGCTTCCGGGGCGGATGGTTCGGCAAGGAGATGGTGGA
>CAJUJV010000018.1:13133-15530 GCA_910586845.1 uncultured Hungatella sp. | reverse complement strand
GCTTAAGGCTTATGGCAATGAACAGGCTGTGGAGAAAATGGCAAAGAGGCTTTCCGACTGCGCCTTTGATTTTGTGAAGGAAGCCACAGTATGCCATGTGATCCATGAATTTGACCGGGTCCAGGCTGGGGAATACGAGGTCACTGCCCTGCCTGCAGTCCACAGCCCTGATGAGGAGTGTCTCCTTTACCTGATCCGGGATGAGAAAGGAAATTCGTTTCTCTATGCCACGGATACGGGGAGGCTGACGGAGGAGACTTACGAATATCTGAAAGGCCGCCGTCTGGACTGTGTGATCATGGACTGCACTCTGGGCAATAAGCCGGATGTGGGGATTTCCCATATGGGATTAAAGGAAAACCTGGTGATCAAAGAGCGTCTTATGAAGCTGGGAGTGACGGATCAGAACACCAGATTTCTGTGTACCCATATTTCTCACGGAACCGGCGGGTATGAGTATCTGTCCGGGGAGGCAAAGAAGCTTGGGATCGAAGTGGCCTACGACGGGATGCAGGTGGAATGGGGGTGCGGACGGTGACAGGAGCAGGAAAGCGGTATGAGAACCGGGATGTGGATCTGAAGAGAAAGGCGGCCATGATCGCGGTACAGGAGCCGGTATGGCATAAGCGGCCCGGGAAGTGGAAAGATGAGCGGGCTTTGCAGGAGGTTCAGGACCGGTTCGAGGAAGACGGTCTTCCGGTGTTCCGCAAGGAGTTTGTGCTGGAGCGGGAGGCGGAGGAAGCCTGGCTGGATATGACCAGTCTGGGCGTGTTCCATGTGTTTATCAACGGTCAGGCAGTGACAGGGGAACAGGGGATCCGTGAGGAGCTGAACCCGGGCTGGACAGACTACCGGAAGAGGCTGCTGTGTGTGAGATACCGGGTGGACCGTTACCTGAGACAGGGAGAAAACTGTATCCTGGCAGCGGTGGGCAGCGGCTGGTGGCAGGGCAGGATCTCTTTTGGTACCTACGGGCGGCGGGAGCTGGGACTGTGGGGCTGTCTTGAGGTTCGGGACAGCGCAGGGACGGTCAGGACCCTGGCCACCGGCCCGGACTGGAGCGGAGCCTGGCTGGGGCCTGTTCGGTATTCGGATATCTGGGACGGAGAGGTCTATGACGCCAGAGAGGACTCCTTTGAGGAAATGTCCCTGGCCGGGTATGATAAGAAGGTCTTCGGGCCGGTACATGTGGCCGGCAGGGAAGGAAACGAACCGGATACCTGGATGGGATACGAGGGAAAGATCACGCCCTGGATCGGGCCAAAGGTACAGGTGAGAGAGGAACTGACCAGGCAGCCTGTGGAAGCGGCAGTCGGCGACGGAATCAGGGATAACGGCACGGACTTTGGCGAGATCCATGTGGTAAAGCAGATTTCGGACTGGCCCTTAAAGCAGCCGCTTCTCCTTCTTCCGGGACAGACTCTTACAGTAGATCTGGGACAGAATATGGTGGGCTGGGAGTATTTCAAAGCCAGGGCCGGGTCCGGCACCAGACTTACTATCCGGTTTGGGGAGATGTTAAATGACAGCGGAGAACTCTCCCGGGGAAATGACGGCCCCAAAGGCTCGGTGTACACGGCCAATTATCGGTCTGCCAGATCATTGGGAAGGTATATTTTCAAGGGAAGCGAGGAGCCTGAGGAGTACAGGCCCTGTTTTACCTATTATGGATTCCGGTATCTGGAGCTGACGGCAGACGGGCCGGTAGAGCTTTACGCTCTGGAGGGGCAGGTCGTGGGAAGCGTGATCCGGGAGACGGGAAGTCTGACTACTTCCAGCGGCCGGGTGAACCGGCTGATCCGCAATATTCTGTGGGGTCAGAGGGGAAATTACTTTTCCGTTCCCACAGACTGTCCTCAGCGCAATGAGCGCCTGGGGTGGACCGGGGATGCCCAGGTGTTTTTCCGGACAGCCGCCTACAACGGGGATGTGGAGGATTTCTACTGGAAATGGCTTCAGGACGCCAGGGACAGCCAGAATGAGGAGGGCGGTTATCCGGACGTGATTCCTTACACCCGGGTGATCCGTTACGGAAACGGAGCCTGGGCCGACGGCTGTATCCTGATCCCCTACCGCCTGTATCTCCAATACGGCAGCAGGGATATCCTGGAAGTATCCGTGGAGTCCATGGAGCGGTATATGGATTTTTTAAGCCGGTATGGCCTGGAAGGCCCCAACATGGAGTTTGGAGACTGGCTGGCCTATGAACCTACGGATAAAAGGTATGTATCCATGGCCTGGTATGCATATGACGCCATGACGATGGAAACCATCGAGAAGATCCTGGGGCGGCAGGAAAAGGCTCTGGAGTACCGCAGCCTGTATGAACAGATCCGGGAAGCTTTTTTGAGCCGGTACGGAAAGGAAGAAGGGCTCCTGTCAGAGCAGAGCCAGACC
>CAJUJV010000018.1:10729-13123 GCA_910586845.1 uncultured Hungatella sp. | reverse complement strand
GACCGCTTACCTTTTGGCCCTGATGGCCCGCCTCCTGCCGGAATCCAGGGAGGAAGAGGCGGTAAGTCTTCTGGAAAAGAAGATCCGGAACAACGGGCACCTTCTGAGCACCGGATTTGTGGGCACCGGAATCCTGATGAATATTCTCGGCAGATACGGACGCCACCATATGGCTTATGATCTTCTGATGCAGCGGAACAATCCTTCCTGGCTCTACAGCGTGGATCAGGGGGCTACCACCATATGGGAGAGGTGGAATTCCTATGGCAGATCCTTCGGATTCGGCGATGTTTCCATGAATTCTTTCAACCATTATGCTTATGGCTGTGTGGGGGAGTGGATGTACCGCTATATGGCAGGCATCGATACTTCCGAAATCCATCCCGGCTTTGAAGAAGTCATCTTACAGCCCAAACCGGATCTGCGCGTTTCCGTACCTGAAGGCGGGGAGCAGATCACCTGGGTGAAGGCTTCCTATGAGAGCCGCCTGGGAAGAATCCAGGTGCAGTGGCAATGGGAACGTGAGGAGAGGAGATTTTCCTGTCAGGTTTCTCTGGCTGAGGGGATGAGAGGAATTTTCTGTCTGCCGGAGATTGACGGAATCAGAAGAGTGCGGCTGAACGGGGAAGAACTCTCATGGGAATCTGGCCGGACAGTCCGGCTGTCCGGCGGCGAGTGGAAGATCGTTATGGAGTGATGTTTGTTGCTGTTTGATTTTTTAAATAGGGTTCCGCCAGGTTGGAAGCATGAGCCAGGAGGGTTTCATACCAGAGCCGGCCGGTGTCCGCCTCCGCCGCGTTTAAAGGAAGTCTGTCTCTGGTCTGTAATAGTTCCTCGCAGATGAGGGCCATGATCCTTCCCCTGGGTTCCGGTTCCCTGCCCTGGGAGAGGCGGTCGAGAAAACAGGTAAGGGTGTATTCCCCGTATTTGACAAGCTCCCGGTACCGGGAATTCTGCTGGCCGGGAATGGTCTGAGGGTCAAAGGAATCGCCCATCTGGGAACAGAGGTCGTCTAAAAGCCGGCCGATGACAGCGTCTGTGTCCAGACCCGTGGCCCGTACAGCCTGGCTGTAGCAGCTCTGCTGCTGCCGGATAATGAATTTCTGGCTGTCAAGAGCATCATCTGCAAGGTGGCCGGGAAACTTATCCCGAATATCCGGACCAAAGTCACCGCCGCTCCTGGGCTCCCAGTATTCTTCCAGAAGATAGAGGCTTAAGTCTGTTTTAAAGGTCAGCACGGTGGGGATATGGCAGCCTCCCACACACTCCAGTCCGGCTTCCGTGACCATGTACTGCTGATAGAAGACCCAGCCATAGCAGGTGACGGTATAGGCGGCCGGCCCATTTCCCTTTATGAGATTCGAAACCTTTTCCAGCATGACGAAATCACAGCAGGCAAAATCATAATTGTCGCTGTAGGAATTCTGATGTCTTTCCATAACAGCGCTGTAGATGGCCTGGTCCAAGGCTGACCGGACAGGTTCGGACAAAATCTCCTCAGTCTCATCATCCTCCGGAGTCGTCTCAAGGGCAACGGGCACGTGGGAACTGTCTCCGTAACGGAGAGCATAGAGATCCCAGGGGACAGAGCTGACAGCCATCTGCTCATCAGGAGACAGGCTGTTGTACATCTCCAGCCATCGGAGGGTATCCTCCGACAGATCCTCTCTTTTGTACCATTGATCAAGATATAGGATCATGGTGCCGTCATCGCCGGGGATTTCGGAGGCGGGCAGGGTTTCGTCTGTGCCGGATTTTTCTGACGGATTGGTCAGAAAACACACCGCTGCTGCCACACAGGCGGCCACCGCCGCGATTATCATCCAGAATGCCGGTTTTTTATAATGCAGTACTTTGTGTACCCGTTCTTTGATATTGCTTTCCCCGAAGGCAAGGGGACAGGCGCTGACCAGCCTCCGGTGGAGACTTAAGGATACCAGGGCATGGGAATAGGCCTTCTTTCCCTCCAGACTCATGTCACGGATTACGCTCTCGTCGCAGGCCAGTTCGATGTCCCGGCAGAAAAGGACATAGGCTGCCCACATCAGAGGATGGAACCAGTACAGAGACAAAAGCAGGTATCCCAAAGGCTTCCACCAGTGATCCCGCCGTTTCAGGTGGGCTTTTTCGTGTGCCAGCACATAGGGGAGCTCCTGTTCCCTGATATCGGAGGGAAGATAGATCTCTGGCTGGAAGATTCCCAGGATAAAAGGAGAACCCACCCGGTCGCAGAGCCGGACATTATCCTGCAGAGGTATGGATTCTTCCACGGTTTTGCGTATCCGAAGGAAGCTTATGAGGCTGTGAAGAAGGAGCGCTGTAAATCCCAGAAACCACAGGACGCCGGCAAAGGTGATCCAGACATGCAGAGGATTGGCGCCGGCTTTGGCAGCA
>CAJUJV010000018.1:7998-10719 GCA_910586845.1 uncultured Hungatella sp. | reverse complement strand
GGAGAGAGAGTCTCGCTTAAAACGGGATTCACCATACCGTTGACCGCGGGGATGCCGGTGGTGACGGCGGGGTGATCCCCGTACCGGACCTCATAGGGGTCTAACAGCCGGGGACTTGGAATCAGACTCAGAGGGCTTTCCAGAAAAAAGGGGCATAAAAGCCGGACCGCCACCATTCCCCAGAGAACACAGGTGAGCCATCGGGGAGCTTTTTTCATAAAAAGCCGCAGCACCATGACGGCCAGAACCAGCCATCCGGCGGCAGCGCTCATATTCAGTAATTGAAGAAAGATTTTGTCCAAATGTTATTCCTCCTTTCCGGCCTGGTCGATCATGGACCGGATCTGGGCGGCTTCTTCCCGGGTCAGGGAGCCCTGGCCTGTAAAGGCGGCAAGGAATGCAGGCAGAGATCCGTGAAAGGTATCTTCTACAAATTTCCTGCTCTGCATGGAAAGAAATTCCTGACGGGAGATCAGGGAGGTGACGGTTCCCCTGGTATTCACAAACAATCCCTTTTCACACAGACGTTTTACCACCGTGTGGGTGGTGGTTCTTTTCCACTGGAAAGCCGTCTGAGCCATTTTCACCAACTCCGAAGTAGTCACCGGTTCATGATCCCAGATCATGTCCGCGAAACGGGCTTCGATCACTCCTAACTGGATTTCTGACATAAGATCCCCTCCCTGTCCGTTCAATCTTGAGACTACAAATAGTAGTCTTATATACAGACTACTCTATATAGTCTCATTTGTCAAGAAAAAACTGTATCACTTTTTCCCTGAGCCTGAAGCCGGAATATATGGGGAAGGCAGAAAATGATGTGTAATAGCCTGAACGTGAAAAACAGGTTGTTTTTCTCCCGAAAATAGCGTATGCTGATAGACAGAGAACTGGTGGATTATGCATATCTGAAAGAGGAGGACGATTTGGCGGAGTTTCTTGAGGAAAACGGCTGATCGCCCGGAGGAGGATTTATGGGAATTCTGGAAGAATTTGACGACAGCAGACAGGCGGTGGTGAATCCCACGGACTTGATAAGGCCTGTCCCGGATATGCCGGAGGTGGTGGTCTCCTGTTTTGCCAGAGAGACCTTTGACCGCATGGCGGAGGGCTTCGGCGGTGTGAGGATCGGAGAGACCCGGGAGGCCAACATGGTGATTCCGGTTTACAGGACAAGTTTTCAGGGCGCTTCAATCGGAATGTATATGTCACCTGTGGGAGCTCCGGCCTGTGTCTCCACGGCGGAGGAGATCTTTGCCATGGGGGCGGAGACCATCATTCTCTTCGGCACCTGCGGGGTGCTGGAGAGGTCCATCGAAGACTGCTCCGTCATCATACCTGACAGGGCTGTCCGGGACGAGGGCACCAGCTACCACTATATGCCGGCCTCAGACGAGATTCCGGTGAATCCCCGGTATACGGAGACTTTCACGGAGATCCTCCGGGAACTGGGCTGTCGCTATACCATAGGAAAGACCTGGACATCCGACGGCATCTACCGGGAGACCAGAAAGAAGGTGGAACGCCGGAGACAGTTAGGATGCGTCTGTGTGGAGATGGAGTGCTCCGCCATGGCCGCCATGACGGGATTTCGTGGGAAGGAAGTGTTTCAGTTCTTTTACGCCGCGGACAATCTGGACGGCGAGGTGTGGGACAGCCGGAGCCTGGCCAATGAGATCAACCTGGAAGGGAAAGACCGGATCGGAAAGCTGGCCATGGAGCTGGCAGTCAGGGTGTGCTCCCTGAGAGCCGGTCGTAAAAAGGACGGTCAGAGTGTTTTACACTGAGGCGGTGAAACGGCTCTGATCTTTTGGATCCAGCGCGGTGTAGAGCTGAATCTTTTTCGTGATGTCCTTGTAGGCCTCGGGTTTGATTTTCTTTTCCTGGGCCAGCTCCTCTAGAACCATATTGACATTTAAGCTGAGGGTCAGAAGAGTATTGGCCAGGTTGCGCATGATGCCGATGGCGTTGGCGCTGTTGTTTCTGATAAAATCATCAAAATCTTTTTCCTGGATGCGCATGACCAGCACGTCACTGTAGGCCACGACTGTGTAGATGCTGGGCTTGCCGCACAGGATGGAGAGTTCTCCAAAACATCTCTGCTCAGAGAGCATCCCAACCATATATTCATCTTCTTTTCCATAGTTGAAATAGACGATGGCTTTTCCGTGTATAATCTTATACAGGACCTTTTCTGTGGAACCTTCCGCGAGGATCACCTCATCTTCGGCGAATTGTATCATTTTTGATTCTTTGATTTCCATGGACAGATACCCCCCTTTTCATATGCTTTTCTAAATTTTATCGAAAAATTTTCCAAAAGTCAACGAAGTTTTCCGGACAGAAAACAAGGTGGACTGGTGCCGTTCACCACGTAATTTCGTCCGTTTATGGCATAACAGGAAAGATTGTAAGTTTCCTGTCGATATAAAAATCAGAACTGTACGCAGAAAGAAGGTACCCCATGGTCTCGATTGCTGTCTGTGATGATGAACTTTTAGAATGTATTTCCATATCGGAGAAGATCCGGGGCTGTATGGAGGAATTGAAGATCCCCTGCCGGGTTGAGCAGTTTTACAGCGGAAAGGAACTGCTGGGCGCTCTGGGGCGATTCGATCTGATCTTTTTGGACATTCTCATGGATGGGATGGACGGCATGGAGACGGCCAGGCGGTGCCGCGGCCTGGCTTTTGAAAAGACTCTGGTGTTTCTCTCATCCAG
>CAJUJV010000018.1:3566-7987 GCA_910586845.1 uncultured Hungatella sp. | reverse complement strand
CCTATGATGTGGAAGCGTTTCATTATCTGGTAAAGCCTGTGGACAGGGAAAAGCTGAAGAGTGTCTTAAAGCGGGCCGTGGAGAGAGAGCGGCACCCTTCCCACGACTACATTGTGGTCACCAGTGAGCGGCAGAAGAGAAAACTTTTCTTAGACCAGGTCCGGTATTTTGAGATCAGAGGGAGACAGATCGATGTCCATGAAAAAAAGGAAGTCTTTACCTATTATGAGCGGATCGGGGGCCTGGAGAAGCAGCTCGGGGGGAAAGGTTTTTTCCGGTGCCATAAAAGTTATCTGCTTAATTTGAAATATGTGGAGGTCTACAACCGACAGGAGGCGATTCTTGACAACGGGGAACGGATCGTCATCGCCAAGCGCAGGTATGATGAATTCTGTCAGGCCATTCTGGCCTACATGCGGGAGAACGGGGGAATCTTATGAATCAACGAGCCGGCTGGGATATCTTTTTGTTTCTGCTCACGGAATTTTTGTATGTCTGGTCCGCTTCCCGTTTCCTGCGGACACATTTGCAGGGGAAGTCCCGGGAAGGCAGAGTCTTCGGAGGGCTTCTTTTTGGCAGTCATATAGTCATGGTCTTCTTTCTGGAGAATCGTGGGATCCCTTATATTCTCTATGCCCTCTGTGGCCACGGGGTGCTTCTGGGCCTGACTATGGCTATATTCAGAGGGGAGAGGGAGAGAAAGCTGCTTATTGGGGTGATCCTGGCAGTGATGAGCCAGCTGATCTGGAATTTCACCGATTCTTTCCTGTGTTTTATGGGACTGATCCTGGTCAGAGTCCTGTCAGGCAGCGGGGAGACGGCCTTTGTGGGCGTATGGGGGAGGCGGGCTATTACTCTTTTTACCTGCGTTGTGGGGGTTATTGCCGTCTGCCTGCTGTCAAAGCCCCTTGAGCCTGTTTTTGAGGATAAGAGAAAAAGCTGGTATCTCTCCCTCATCGCTCCTCTTTCCGGCATGATGCTTGTCACAGACCTGGCCAACTGGGCAGCCAGCAACGGGATTCTGGTTCAGGACAGGGGGAGATACGGTCTGTTTGAAAACCAGCTTTTCAGCCATGGAGCCATGTGTGTTTTTACGGGACTTTCAATGGCAGCGGCAGGCTTTCTTGTCCTTGGGCTGGACCGGATGGACCGGCAGGAGAGGTCCGGGGAACAATACCGGACCCAGATGTTGTATTATGAGATGATGGAAGAACAGTACAGCCAGATGGAACGTCTCAGACATGACCTGAAAAATCATATCATCGCCCTTGACAGCCTGATCCAGAACCGGCAGTGGGAGAAAGCGGTTTCCTATCTTCAGGAGATGGCTCAGTTGGGAGGGGTGGAGACGGGAGACGAGATCACCGGAAGCCTGGCCATAGATGCCCTTCTGTACCATAAAAAGCGTCAGGCTGAGGAACAGGGAATCCGCTGGCAGTGTGACGCCAGGCTGCCTGCGGACTGTCCGGTGAAGGACATTGATCTGTGCATCATTGTGGGAAATGCCCTGGACAACGCCCTGGAGTCCTGTCTGAGACTTAAGGCCAGGGAGCAGACCTTCATTTATGTGTATCTGGGAACTGTCAGGAAATGTCTTTTCCTGGAGGCGCGAAACAGCGCGGAGCAGGAGGAAGGATGGGAGAGAGGGGAGAAATGGAAGAGCGGGTCACAAAGACATGGTCTGGGGCTGGGAAATATGAAAGCAGCCGCGGCCAGGTATAACGGGGTGGTGCGTACAGAACTGGAAAACGGGGTTTTCGCGGTATCGGTTCTCCTGCCCCTGTATCATGGGACATACCGTGTATGACATGAAAAAAACCTTATATAGCGTCTGCGTAAAGTTTCGGGAGAGCGCGCCGAAACTACAGGCAGGAGAGGCTTATCTCCGGGAATATTTACAGGTTTGATTCAGACAAGGAGGTTGTGGCATGAACGTAAAGACCATGGAAGGCCTGGCAGGGGCGGGAACCAGTATCAGCCTGGTATCCACTCCCATGAACGTGGCCAAAGAGGCGGAGCGAAAAGGGGATACGGAGAAGATGAAGCGGGCCCTGAGCTATGCGGGCGAGATGACAGAGCAGGCTGAGGGCTACAGCGAGAAAACCAGCCAGGGGATGAAACTGGATGCCAGGGAAGCCAAAGAGCAGGAAAAACTGCGCCAGGAAGAACTGATCAAAGCAAGAAAAGAAGAGCGGGAGAAACTGGAGAAGCAGCTTCAGGAAGGAGACGGGAAAGGGACAGAGACAGAGGTCAGTTCCGACTCCGTGGAGATCAGCGAGGAAGGAAAGCATCAGGCCGAGATGGCAGGGACATCATCTTCTGCTCCTGTGGACAGTTCTGGAGAAGCGGTTTATGACCCGTCCGGGGAAACCGCGGAACCGGAGGCCCGGACAGGGGAGAATGTAGACGTAAGTGTGTGAATTTTTGGAAGGGCCGGGAGCGGGATGACGGATTTCGCCCCTGGCCCTTTCCCGTGAAGAGGGGATGGGGGCTGATGCGGCCGTTCTTCAGCACAAAGGCACGTCAGGACAGGAATCCAGGGCCATACTCTCTCTAGTGAAGCCGCAGATAAACCGAGGAAAAAAACACGCCGTTTTCAGCCTCAAACCGGCTTCCGCCCTCATAGTTCTCCGCTATGGAAGCGATGGAACTGAGCCCGATGCCGCCTCCTGGTTTGGAAGAGAGGAAGGTGTGATCAAGGCCTTTGGTCACAACGGACACGCTGTTGTCCATGGTGATGGTCAGGACCCCGTTGGCACAGCGGCTGTACATCCGGATAAAAGGATGCCCGGCGTTTCGGCAGGCAGTTACCCCGTTTTCCAGGAGATTTCCCACGATCACGCACAAGTCCATTTCGGGAACCTTTCCTGTATCTTTGGGAATATCCAGAAAGATGGAGCAGTCCTTCACTCCGGCCTGGCGGGCCATGGCCTGGTAGTGGAGGGCCACCGCGTTTACGGCTTCATTTTCGCAGATCCTGGAAAGGGGTTCTTTGGGGATGCTGGAAGAAAGCTCCTCCAGATATTGCTTTAGTTTTTCTGTCTCCCCGCTGTTTAGGTAGGTTTGGATGACCACCAGATGATGTTTCAGGTCGTGGCGCTGCTGTCTTAACTGTGTGGAGGTCTCGGACAAAAGCCGGTGCCGTTCCTTCTGCATATCCACCTGCTTTTCCATGAGGAAAACTTCGTAGTTCAGCTGCTGGTTTCTGGTGCGGAGCATGAGTATATCCCCCATAAAATAGCCGCACACAACGCTTAAGGATATGATAAAAAGCACCATACCGATCTGAAAGAACAGGGATTTCTGTGAATTCAGATAGCGAAGGTAGTAGTTGGCCAGCTCCAGTATGACGAACAGGGTCAGGATCATCATGGGCAGGAGGAGACGTCTGGCCGCGGTATCGCGGCGGCGAACCGCCTCCGACAGGACAAGGGCACAGGTTAAAAGGAAAAACAGCAGGATCATCCCATGAAACACATATAAGGTTCTGGAGAGGGAGGCGATGCCTGCCAGCTGAAGAGAAAACGCGGCGCATACGCAGATCGTCAGCGTCAGCAGCATTCCGTTTATCCACGGATTATGAGGAAGTTCCAGAACTATCTGAATAAATTTGAGCAAAGGGGCGGACAGGATAAACAATCCCACGAAGGCCATCAGGTATAACAACGTGGAATTCTGGATAAAGAGGCCTGTCAGGTTGCATTCTCCCAGGATCCATATGCCCACACAGAAGGCAAACAGGCCCAGCCAGAAAAAGGAGATTCCGCTCAGCTCAAAACGGGTCAGCACGAAAGAGATGAGGCACAGGATCATCCCCAGGGCGATGAGCACAATGGAAAAAAACAGGGAGAATCCCATCTCGGAAAACAGCTGTTCCAGAATGGCCGCGGAGGTTCCGATCAAAACGGGATAAAGGGTCAGGGTGCTCCTCTGACAGGGAGATTGATACCTCATGGTGAGGGAGACGGTCTCTCCTGAAGCCGGGAGGGGGAACAGGGCTACCTTGGTGGGAGGGTCCAGCCAAAACGGGGAAAAACTTCCCGGCTGTCCGTACTCAAAAATCAGCTCTCCGTCCGCGAAGATCTGCACGGGAGCATAGACGGTTTTGATATAAAGGTAATCCCCGGGGTTTGTATGTAATTGAGCAGTCAGGGTGACTTCCGCGCGGGAGGGCAGATTTTTTAAAGACATAGGGAGGGAAAGGGACTCTCCATCCATCTGCCATTCTTTTATCGAGGAAACTGCCGGACTTTTCCCTCCCTCGGAGGATGAGCCGGACAGGGTGTCCGACAGCAGCGCCAGAAAGAGCAGGAAACACACCAGGGCAAGGAACAGCCGGAGCTGGAAGGACCTGGTACTGGAAGACTTGGAAGTTCCGTGGTTTTTGAGATTTTTAAAAGGGCTTTGGGCGGATAGAAACA
>CAJUJV010000018.1:0-3556 GCA_910586845.1 uncultured Hungatella sp. | reverse complement strand
CCTGTTTCTTATGGTCTTTCACATATGTCTAAAAGGGTATTCCTTCGCCGACTTTTATCATTATAAATGGCCTGGGATAAAAAGTCAATTTTACCCCAAAATATTAGATATTGTTTTATGGAAAAGGAATATAAGTCGATAGAGAAAACATAGGAACTCTTGTCTGCGCTGAAAAGTCGCAAACGGAAGTCAATCTATATTCTGACTCATTTTATAAAATGAGGGGAGGTATAAAAATTGAGAAAACGAATTAATTACTCGGTGCAGTGTAAGGGCTGACAGCAGATTGTACCGAGGTCCATGAAATATTTATGCTGTCAGACGCTGCGCCGATCATAGTGTTCATAAATTCTGGAGGATACCGTTACGGCCGTTTGGCCGGCACAAGTGAAAGGAAGCAGTGAAAATGAACAGAGCAGAATTAAGAGCTATCTGGAAAAAAGAAGAGGAATCGGCCCACATTCACGGCTGGGACTTTTCCCATATCAGGGGGAGATACGAGGAAGAGAACGATCTTCCATGGGATTACAGAAGGATTGTAGGACAGTATTTGGAGAAGGATTTCAATCTCCTGGATTATGATACCGGAGGAGGAGAATTTTTATTGTCCTTAAATCACCCTTATGACAGGACGTCGGCGACAGAAGGATATGAGCCCAATGTGCGGTTGTGTGAGAAGACCCTGGCACCTTTGGGAATCGATTTCAGGCAATGCGGCAGCCCTTCCCGGATCCCTTATGATGACGAGACCTTTGACATTATCATCAACCGTCACGGCAGTTTTGATCCCAAAGAGCTGTACCGCCTGTTAAAGAAAGGCGGCGTTTTTATCACCGAGCAGGTAGGCGAAGACAATGACCGGGATCTGGTGAACATGGTTCTCCCGGGGGTTCCAAAACCGTTTCCCCATCTGAACCTGAGAGAACAGAAGGAGAAGTTTGAGAATGAAGGATTCCGGATCCTTCGGGGGGAGGAGGCCTACCGGCCGATCGAGTTTTATGATGTGGGGGCTTTTGTGTGGTTTGCCCGGGTGATTGAGTGGGAGTTTCCCGGATTCTCCGTTGACCGCTGTTTTGAACAGCTGCTGAATATGCAGAAGATGATGGAGGACCAGGGCAAGGTGACGGGGACCATACACCGGTACCTGATCGTGGCAGGGAAACAGGAGAAGGTGTAAACGTTAATTCCGCAGAAGGGAAACAGGCTTTTCCTTCTGCGGAATTTTTGACACTCCGATAGTGATCAATTCTACGCCGGCGGTTCAGAGGCAGCCAAACTGCCCACCCACCTGGAATAGGAATCTGTTTGAATGATTTCAGAATATCCTCCCCATTCCGCTACGGTTCCCTGGTCCATGATGATGATCTTATCAAACCAGGAAAGAACCATGGGATCATGAGTAACTACTAAAAGGGCGGAGGAGGAACGCAGGATAACATCCATGTAAACGCTTTTCAGTTCCGGGTTCAAAGCAGAGGTGGGTTCGTCAGCCAGCAGCAGTTCCCTGTCTCCGGCCAGGGCCCGGCAGATGTTGACCCGCTGCTGCTGTCCGCCTGAGAGCAGAGTGGCTGTGCGGTCCAGAAAATCAAGGTCCATTCTGCCCCTGTATTCGGTTTCCGCCAGGGTCGTACCCATTAAAATATTGTCAAGGGAGCTGACGGAAAAGAGCTGAGGGGTCACAGGGATATAGGAAACGGGCTGATCACTATTTTCAGAATAGATACGGATCTCCCCGCCGTCCAGATGAAATTGTCCTGTGATGGCTTTCAGCACAGTGCTTTTACCACTTCCGTTTTGTCCGATGAGAGCCACTTTTTCATTCCGTCTGACGGAAAAACTGATATTTTTCAAAAGGTGGTTTCCATTTACTGTTAAATTTACATTTGAAAGAGAAAGGATATTCTGGGAGGACAGGTCCCTGTGGTCTGCGGTCGGCCTAATTGCATCTCTCCTGTATTCTCTTAAAAACTCATTCAGCCGGTTAATGGGCGCGAAATAGGAGGGAAGGCTGGCGGCGTTTTCACATGCGATCATCAGGTTCTCACTGTACCGGTTTGACAGAGTTAAGGTAGAAGTGATGACCGGGATGGGGGGACTGACCAATTGGAAGATCCGGCATATGGCTGACTGAAAACCGCCGAATGCCACAATGGATACACAATCCAAAACCGCTTTCAGATGATCCCTCCTGTTTTTCCAGGACCAGTAGGTTTTTCTGTAGTCCATCCATTGTTCTTCTAAGATATCTGCTATTCCGTACATTCGGGCGCTTTCCAGATTTTCCAGCAGAATATGTATCTGCTGTGTCTGCTTTGAGGCGGACTGCTGAATATTTATCTGGTAAGCCGTGTTTTTTTTCGTTTCCAATCCGGTGCGGAGGGCGATGACTATTAAATAGATTCCGCCGATCCACAAAAACAGATAAGACTGCCCTGCCATCATAAACAGCAGTACCATGGAACTAACGGCGGTGCTGAAACACTGTGTGGATGTGGCCAGGACCGATATGGTGTGGGTGGCTCCCATGACCAGCCGGTTGTATATTTCCCCATCACTGAACTTACGAAAGACATCGGCATGGGGCATTTTAAACAGTTCCTGAAATAATCTGCCGCAGCTGCGGTTGGATATCAAAATAAACCAGGCATCCGGGTAGATAAAGAAAAGAATCCCCATGAGAAGCATACAGCCCAGGACCAGGGCGATCCATGCGCTGATCTCCATCAGATACCCCGTATTTTCCAGAGACAGGGCATGGAATATTTTTTCAGTCATTATAGAAGGCGACAGGGCGTCAAAGGCGAAGACCACAATGCACATGGCCACCACTGCCCACACGTATCTCCAGTTGTTTTTATAGACTAATTTGACCAGTTTATGAAATCTGTCTAATGTATGGATCAGTTTTTTCACATTAATTCTCCTTCCAGTTTCCCGTCGGTCATCTTACAGATAAGGTCCGCATATTTTCCGCAGGATAAGTTATGGGAGACAAGGATGACGATGATCTGTTCTTTGTGGGCTTTTTGATATAAGGAAGCCATACAGATTTCCTCGCTGGCAGGGTCCATGGCGCTGGTAGGCTCATCCATAAGAAGGACAGCGTTTTCCTGATAAAGGGCCCGGGCGAAGGCGATCTTTTGTTTTTCTCCTGCCGACAAAGCCTCATCATCTACGAATTCATGGACACCAATGCGGAAATCCTTTAGATTTACGTTCTGGAGGCAGCGGCGGATCTTGTCCATATCCTCTTTTTGGTTACAGGTAATATTTTTTCCGAGAGTGGTCGGAAAGATCACACTGTTCTGGGGCGCGTAAAAAATATATTTCCATAAACTTTCACGGGAAAGCCCGGCCAGAGGAATGGAATTCATGGTTATACTGCCTCCGGACGGCAGCAGACTCCGGCACAGTAGCCGGAGCAGGGTACTTTTTCCGCAGCCCGAGGCTCCTGTAATAAGATATACGGAGGCCGGATAGAACTGAAAGGTAAACTGGCACAGCACCTCCCTGCCCTTATAGGAAAAGCTCACGTCAAAACATCCAATATGTGATA
>CAJUJV010000017.1:49949-55296 GCA_910586845.1 uncultured Hungatella sp. | reverse complement strand
CTTCTATTATATTTTATTCTTCAGGAGTTCTTTGCCGGTGCCGGACCGTTTTTTTCTGCCGGTCTGTCGGCTTATGTCTGGATTATAGAAAAAAGAGAGGCAAAAAACAATGGTACTTCTCTCTAAAATACAGAATCTTTTTTATGGCTTTCGTCTAATCTTTCATATTTATTTCAGTATTATTTCTTTTTCGTTTCAATCAGTTTCATCTTCACATTCTCTCCAGGATGGGATTCCAGATCGCTCCATATTGACACCGACCTGTTTTGGAACTATACTCTCCTATATCACACCGATGAGGAGGAACTATGTCTTTTATGAATCAATCCATATCCCCAAAAAGCCTGGAAATGATCGCCGATCTGTCCAATGCCTTCGGCCCTTCCGGGTTTGAAGACGCCCTGTTTGATGTGGCAGAAACATATTGCCGGGACATTGCCCAGGTAACTGACGACTGTATGCGCAACATCTATATCCGCCCCCATGACGTCCGGGGAAACCGGCCGGTCTTCATGCTGGACGCCCACTGCGACGAGGTAGGCTTTATGGTCCACTCTATCCGCCCCAACGGCACTATCCGTTTTGTGACCCTGGGAGGCTGGAACACGGGCTGCCTTGCCTCCAGCAAAGTCCTGGTACGCAGCGCCGAGGGCAGATATATCCCGGGAGTCATCGCCTCCAAGCCTGTCCACTTTATGAGTGCCGCAGAGAGAAACGGAACCGGGCCTCAGTCTGTCTCCGACTTTTCCATCGACATCGGGGCTGTCAGTGCCCGGGAAGCCGCGGAAGTGTTTCAGATCCGCATCGGAGAACCTGTTGTGCCCGATGTCTCCTTTCAGTACGACGCGGAGCGGGATGTGATGATCGGAAAAGCCTTTGACTGCCGCATCGGCTGCGCCGCTCTCATGGAGACCCTTCATCGGCTCCAGGGCCGTCCGCTGGATGTGGACGTCATGGGAGTGCTCTCCTCCCAGGAGGAGGTGGGGGAGAGAGGCGTAAAGGTGGCTGTCAGCCGGGTCCGTCCTCAGATCGCCATCTGCTTTGAGGGCTGTCCTGCGGATGACACCTTCACGGAAAGCTATGCGGTTCAGACCGCTCTGAAAAAAGGTCCTATGATCCGGTTTATGGACCGCTCCATCATCTGCAATCCCAGATATCAGCGGTACGTTCTGGATCTGGCCCGGGAAAAGGGACTGGCCGTTCAGTCCTCCGTGCGGGAAGGCGGCGGCAACAACGGGGCCATGATCCACAACTCTTTAGACGGCATCCCGGTGATCGTCATCGGCATCCCCGTGCGCTATATCCACTCTCATTACGGCATCGCCTCCTATTATGACTTTGAGGCCTCCGTCAACCTTGCGGTAGCTGTCATCGAGTCCATGAATCAGGAGATCATCGGGAGTTTTTAGATCACCCCTGGATCCCGTATTTTTTCATCTTTCTCCACAGGGTGGCTTTGCTGATCCCCAGCTCCCTGGCAGTTTTCTCCCTGCTGCCTCCCTGTGCCTTCAATATCCGGGAGATCTGTCCGGCTTCCTCACAGATCTCCCCGGATTCCTCCTTCTCAGGATGTTCTTCTCTTCCGTAAAGCTCCGTAAGAAGCTGCTTCACCTGGATCTCATCGACAGACCTCCTCTTCGCCGTCAGGATCAGCCTCTCACAGAAGCTGTCGATCTGAATCAGATTGCCCCTCCACGGATATGCCATGAGGATATTTTTCGCCCCTTCTGTCAGGACATGAAATCTTCCGTATCGGTCGCAGCAATGCCTGACGGTCTCCTCCAGTTTTCTCCGGAGATCCTCCGGCCTCTCCCTGAGAGGCGGGATCCTGAGCACCAGACCCGACAGCAGATAATAAAGCTCTCCTCCCCATCTTCCTTCCAGACCGTCTCCCCCGCTCAGGGTGATCAGGATTCTCACAGATACCTTCCTGGGCTGTCCCGGATCCTGCCCCTGACACCAGCCCGACCGGATGAGGCGGCACAGACGGTCCTGGTTGGAGTCCGTGAGACAATCTGCCTCATCCAGGACCAGGGTTCCTCCCCGGGCCAGAATCACCGCCCCCTTATCCTCAAAGATCTGCTCCCTCTGATCCGAATCAGAAAGCCCGGGACAGAATACCCGCAGAAAAGGGCCGGCAGCCCTTGAACTCCCGTTGTGGATACTCTGGGCTATCATCCCTCTCTCGGTTCCCTCTTCCCCCAGGATCACTACCGGCCGGTCCGAGAGAGCATACAGTCTGGCCAGATGCACACATTCCCTCATGGATGACGACTCCTGCAGAAGGTCTTCGAACCTGGCCGCCGCCGGATACAGGCCCGTCTTCTTCCCTTTCTCATCCTTCTCCTGCTGTGACGGCCTGGCCACTCTGTGGCAGGTGATCATGGCTCCATCCGCCTGACCGTCGTACAGGATGGGAACCATCATGGCAAAGACGGAGATATGGTTCAGATCAAGAAACAGGGAATATTCTTCCCCCTGACCCAAAACCCTCTCCAGCGCCTCTGCCCCGATGCCGGGGGCAACCTGGCCGACAGGTTTTCCCGCCAGCTCTGCTTCCCGGCTTCCGATGATGTCTTCCATCTGAGAATTGACTCCCGCCACTCTGCCCTCTCTGTCCAGACGGATCACTCCATGAAAGGTATAGTCCAGAAGAGTCTCCATCTGGGCCGCCGATTTTTTCTCCACCTCCATGGCATACTCCATCCTCTGAGCCATGGAAAAAGCATTTCTCAGGGAATCCTCTGTCATGGACAGAAACAGGGAGGCCACCCCCGCTTTTGCCGCCTCTTCCACCGCCGTATCTCCGCCGATGATCAGATCCGCCCCCTGGCCGGCCGCCTCTCTTACCAGGTCTTTCAGGCCCTGTTCCAGCCCCTGGGTCAGATAATAGGTCCGCAGATCGATACCGTAGAGCTGGTCAAAATAGGACATGTCGCAGAACATGTTTTTAAAGCCCACCACCGCGATCACCGGCCTGGGTTTTTGGACAATCTGCCTGGCTTTCATCACCAGGAGGGCCATTTCCTGAGCTGTCAGAACGATCTCCACCACCGGAATGTCGGTGTACTGCTTGATCAGGGAGGCCTGCAGACCTCTGGCAATGATGACGGAAGCCCCATCCGCGATGGCCCGTCGAGCCTCCGTCACCGCCGACTCCGAACGGATGACCCGCATCTCCTTGATGGGATACTTCTTTTCCTGAAGAATATTGTGAGCCTGGTAAAGCATCTCCTCTCGGGATACCAGAAGGGTGATCTTTCCCATTTTGTACCGCTCCTTTCACAGAAAAGAATCCCCCTTACGGCTTACATAAGGAGGATTCTGACTTTCTATTTGCCTTCATAAGTGATCACGGAAGCCACCTCATATCCGGCCAGCTTTTCTCTGCCTTTCAATCCGGCCAGTTCCATGACGAAACAGATCTTCACCACTTCACCGCCCAGCTGCTCCACCATCCTGGTGATGGCTTCGATGGTGCCTCCGGTGGCGATCAGGTCGTCCACGATCACTACCTTCTGCCCCGGCCTGATGGCATCCCTGTGCATCTCCACCACGGCGCTTCCATACTCCAGATCGTACTCCATGGAGATGGTCTCGCAGGGAAGCTTTCCTTTCTTGCGGACGGGTACGAATCCCTTGTGCATGGCATAAGCCACAGGCACTCCGAAAATAAATCCTCTGGATTCCGGCCCCACCACCACATCAAAATCCACATCCTTCAAAAAATCCATGATTCCGTCAATGGCCAGATGAAGGCCATCCGGATCCTGCAGAATGGTAGTCACATCCCGGAAGATGATCCCCGGCTCCGGAAAATCCGGAATACTTCTCACGTAGTCTTCTACTTTTTTCATCAGTTTTCCTTCCCCCTTAAGTCTTTTACGCTTTCCCGGACAATGAGTTTATTATCCAGGAAGATCCTTCTGTTATCTATGATACCATCTTCTATCTGTTTAAGCAACACCCGGGTACCCTCTCTCGCCAGATCTCCCATATTTCTCTCCACCGTAGTCAGACGCATGGTACCGTATCCCGACATATCCCAGTTGTCGAATCCGATGAGGGATATATCATCGGGTACCTTGAGACCTGCTTCGTAGATGGCCGCCCTGGCGGCAAAAGCCAGTTCATCATTAAAACACAGGATCGCCGTGGGGCGTTCCTCCAGCTCCAGAATCTTTTTGGCGGCCCGGTAGCCGTTGGCATACCGGTATTCGTCCCCTTCTACAGGGATCGCATCCGGGTCCAGACCGTGGCGGATAGCGGAATTGCGCCATCCCCTGCGCCTGAGCCTGGTAGAATCCACTCCGGGAAGCCCTTCGATCACGGCGACTTTTTTGTGTCCCCGGTCCAGCAGATAATCCATGGCCTTCTCCATGGCCGTGACCTCATCGGTGACAACATTGGGCACATCATAATAGACGATACGGCAGATGGCTGCCATGGGGATCTCCTTCTCCAGAACCTCCTCGATAAAAGTACTGTCCTCAGATCTCTGGGACAGCACGATGATCCCGTCAAACAGGGTAGGATTCAGGGTCCCCGGCTCATGCATGTCGATTCCTTTGACTGCTACATTATACCTGCTTCCCACGATATCATACACACCCGTGAGCACATCATGAAGCACAAAAGGGGACGTCATTTTGCTGATCCTGGAAAAGAACAGCCCTATGGTATGGGAACGGGAACACTTCAGGTTGATGGCTGCCTGGTTGGGCACATAACCCATCTCCCTGGCAATATTAAGGATCCTCTGCCTGCTCTCTGATTTTCCGGCCCCCACATCGTTGAGCGCTCTGGATACTGTGGAATAAGACACGCCTGCCTTTTTCGCAATATCCTTGATGGTAACCGCCATGCCGCACCCCCTTCCCCGTCTTCTCATCTCTTCATTCCTTAAGCCATTTAACTTTATCATTTTTTTACTAAATGTTCAATATGTTCCGTGATTATTTTTTCCCCGTCCTGGCCCTCAATGACCACGTCTTCCAGGATCAGCGTCTCTATATTGCCGGCGAAAATTCCCATCCTGCTTACGGGTCTGATCCCATCCAGCATGGCCGGTTCTCCGGCAGCGGCAGAATCCGCGTAAGTCACACGCACATGTTCCATGGCCACACGGCTGATCTTCTTCTCCGGGAGTCCGTAGAGATAAGCAGCGGCCACATGACAGTTGTCTGCCGTGATATTTCGAAAGCACAGAGTCCGGATATCGGGAGTCCTGTCATCTACAGGAAGGGCTTCTTTGGAGGCCACATAGGGGCTGTGCCCGTCCGGATCACAGTAGTAGAAGCTGTTGATCACAAACGGAGTCATCACATGGTCCATGCGGATATTTTCA
>CAJUJV010000017.1:34937-49939 GCA_910586845.1 uncultured Hungatella sp. | reverse complement strand
TCAAAAAGGATCTGATCGATCACCGCATCCTTGCCCCGCCCCCGCCGGGTTTTGATCCGCAGCCCCCGATCCGTATGAAGGAAGAGACTGTCTTTCACTGTCAGATTCCGGATTCCTCCTGCCATTTCACTGCCCAGAGTGATGGAACCGTGACCGTCTCTCATGCAGCACTGACGGATCACCACATCCTCGGAAGGCGTCTTATACCTGCTTCCCATATAAATCTTTCCGGATTTCACTGCTATGCAGTCGTCCCCCACGGAAAAGTACACTCCCGCGATCTCCACATCCCGGCAGGATTCGGGATCCAGCCCGTCTGTGTTGGGAGAATCTTTGGGATTTTTCACTGTCAGGTCCAGGAAACGGAGATGATCGGAAAAATACGGGTGGATATTCCAGCTGGGACTGTTCCTGACCTGGATCCCCTGAACCACCACATTGCTGCAGTGATTCAGGAAGATCATCCTGGGCCGGAAAGCCCCTCTGCGTACTTTGGGATCCCTCCACCAGTTATCCGGGCCCGAATTGCCGTCGATCGCTCCCCTGCCGTAGATTTCCACATTCTCCACATGGATTCCGGTGATAACGGCGGCAAAACAGTCCAGGGGATTGCCCTCCCATGTGCCAAGATTATACTCTCTCTTCTCGTCATAGCTTTCTATCATACCGGGCAGTACGGGAAACCGCTCTCTGTCTGTCCATGCAGACAATACGGCCCCTTCTGCCAGTTCCAGACGCAGATCGCTTTTTAAAAACAGATTGGTGATCCGGTAGACCCCCTCTGGTATCAGCACCCGGCCTCCTTTGGGGCAGCACATGATCGCCGTCTGGATAAAGTGGGTGTCATCCTGCTGTCCATCCCCCTTTGCCCCAAATTCCCGGACATCCAGCGTCACAAATTCCTGATCCGTCCTGACCTTAACCAGGCCTCTGTCCCCATCCATCCCGGCTTCGATCACATATTCCCTGTCCGGTTTCAGGCCATAGACCGTATAGATGACTCTCCTGGTCTTTCCGTAATACTTCCCGTTGATCCGGATCTCCTTCTCAGTATCCGACTCAAAGACGCTTCCGTCTGTTATCTCCAGAGTCACACACCTGGCTGTCTGATAAATCGCTTTCACATCCATATTATCTTTCCTCTCTCACTCCGTATAATATTCCTCTCCGCCCCGTGTACACAAAAGGGGACCCCCTTCTCCGAGAATCCCCTTTTACCGGCAAACTTATGCTTATCCTTTTACACCGCCAGCGGCAATACCATCAATAAACGAATCCTGTGCACAGAAGAACACGATCAGAGACGGGATGATGGAGATCAGGGACATGGCCAGGATCCTGTTCCACTGGAATCCTACGTCACCGTCCATGGACATACGCAGATAGATGGAGTTGGTATATTTATCCATATCAGAGATATAGATCAACGGTCCCATGAAATCGTTGGAAGTCCACATGAACTGGAACAGCGCACAGGATACCAGCGACGGCTTCAGCATGGGAACGATCACATACCAGAGAGTCTTGATGGCGTTACAGCCGTCGATCTTGGCCGCCTCCTCCAGCTCTTTCGGCACGCCCCTTAAAAACTGGATCAGCATGAACACGAAATAGGTGTCTGCCGCAAACAGAGACGGGATCACCAGCGGAAGATAGGAGTTGGTCCAGCCCCATTTGTTGAACATAATGTACTGAGGAGCATTAAGGACTACCTGAGGCAGGAACAGAGTAGCCATCATCAGGGAGAACATGATCCCTTTGCCCTTGAAATCAAATCTTGCGAAGCCATAGGCAGTAATGGTCGCAGAAACAATGGTAAACACAACCTTGGGAAGAACGATCTTGTAGGTGTTCAGCATGGAGGTAAGAAGGTTGATCTTGCCGCCATAACTCTTGAATGCGTTGTCATAGCCGTCAAATACCGGATTCTTGGGCCAGAACCATGCGCTTGTGAAGATCTCGGAGTTGGTCTTAAACGTAGCTCCCACCATCCAGATCAGAGGATATACCATAATAAATCCCACTGCCACCAACAGGACGTAACGAATGACTGTACTGATTTTTCTTCTTTGTTCTCTTGTCATGTTAATTTACCTCCCGTCTTCATCAGAGTAGTAAACCCACTTCTTCTGGCTTACAAACGCAACCGCAGTGAGCACGCAGACGATCACGAACAGCACCCATGCCTGAGCACTGGCCATACCCATCTTGTGACGCAGGAACGCATTGTTGTAGATCAGAATGGAAATCAGGGTTGTCGCACCGTTGGGTCCGCCCTTGGTTACAAGGAAGGGCCCGTTGAACTCCTGGAATGCCTGGCACAGCTGAGTGATCAGGTTATAGAAAATAACCGGAGTGATCAGCGGAACCGTAATCTTGAAAAACTGAGTCCATTTTCCTGCGCCGTCGATGGAAGCCGCCTCGTACAGATCCTCCGACACGCCTTTTAAGGCTGCCAGGAAGATGACCATGGCAGAACCGAACTGCCACACACGCAGCAGGACGATAACCGTCAGCGCTCCGTTGGCGCTGGCCATCCAGTTGATCTTCTCCGCTCCGAAAGCCGTGATCACCGTGTTGATCAGACCATCCGTATTAAATACGGCTCTCCACAAAATGGCGATAGCGATGGAACCGCCCAGAATAGACGGAATATAGTAGGCCGTTCTGAAGAAGTTCACGCCTTTCAGCTTGAAGTTCAGGATATATGCGATGAACAGTGCAAACGCCAGTTTCAGCGGCACATCAAAGATCGCATACTTGAAGGTTACCTGAAACGCCCTCAGAATATCTTCGTCCGTAAAAATGGTCTTGTAGTTCATCATGCCGTACTTGCTGATACCGGTAAACAAGTCATAGTTGGTGAAGCTGTAGTACAGAGAAGATGCAAAGGGATAAACCTTGAACATCAGAAATCCGATGAGCCACGGCACTACAAACCAGAAGCCAACGTTCTCTGTCAACACTTTGCTAAAGCCTTTTTTCTGCTTCATGCTGTTACCTCCTAATTTTTTTCTCTGTGCGGATCCCGCACAGCGGACGTCTGCCTGCTGCCGTCACGCACCCGTCACTTAAGTTCCATGTCATACTCTTCATATTTTTCCCACAATAAAACCTTAAGGTTTCCTGCCTTTCTGAGTGCATATGAAAGCTGACTCTTCTGAGAATCGGTCAGGAAGTCAAAACCGCCTTCCCTCTCTCTTCTCTTTAATATTTCAGACACCGCTTCCTTGAAAAGAACCTGCAAGGCTTTATAGTGCTCAAATATTTCCTCTGACATGAGTTCTATGGTATCGATCAGCAGTACCAGCCGGTCCACGCTGAGAGGAGCCGATTCCTGAAAATACGCGACAATCTCCTGATACTTCGTTTTGTCTTTTACTGCTTCCCTTACATCCATAAAATACCTTTCCATGATACCTTTCCCGAATGTTTCTCTTTATATAAGCCGCCGGAGTCAGTTCCGACGGCTTATGAAGTATTCTCATGATGTCAATTCTGCGCGCTTTCTCTTATCAGTTGTTCAGGCACTCGTTTACTCCCTTGATCAGGTCGTCTGCCGCCTTGGCCGCATCGATGTCCCCTGCGCTGAACTTGCCGAATACCTTGTAGTAAACGCCGTCAGGATTGGCCTTCAGATCGTTGTGCTCAAACTTGGTATCCAGAGGGAACTTGGAGAAATTCAGAACCTTGGCATTGGCCTCTTTTACCAGGGCATTGCCCAGGTTTTTCTCGTTGAGGACTGCAACTGCCGCCGCAGAACAGGGGATGCCGCGCTCTGTAGAACAGATCTCGACGCCCTCCGGATCGTTGAGCAGGAAGTTGATCAGCATAGCCGCCTCCTTGGGATGTGCGGATGTAGCCGCAACTGCAAGGCCCATGGAAATCTTGGTAAAGCCTCCGTCATGATCGCCGAACTTGATGAATTCGCCGATAACGAACTCCTGACCCGGTTTGTTGGTACTCTCTTTGATAGCCTGCTCAAACTTGGAGGCAGAAGAATCCCACTCCAGGATACCTGCATACTTACCGTCAATCCATTTTGCATTCTTGTCAAGAGAATCTGCCATATCGCCGTTTAATACTGCCAGGGTCGGGATCACATGGCCGTCTT
Source organism: uncultured Hungatella sp. (assembly GCA_910586845.1). Lineage (GTDB taxonomy): Bacteria > Bacillota > Clostridia > Lachnospirales > Lachnospiraceae > UBA3402. The sequence goes on along the minus strand of CAJUJV010000017.1, from coordinate 45,825 downwards.
CCAGCTTCTTGATAAACTCCATACCTGCCGCGATCTCTTCTGCGGTATACTGGATCTGGTTATCCTGTACCCACGGTTTGCCGTGTACAGACTCCAGATAATATACCAGGAAGATCATCCGGTCATACTCGCCCAGGGCCAGAGGATAATAATCTTCGTCAAAGGCCTTAAATGCCTCGCCTGCCGCGAAGAGGGATGCCTCGTCTGTGGGGATCGCTACATTGACCTCGTCAAAAGTGGTCTTGTTCCAGTAGAACAGCCTTCCGGTCAAAGCTACGGGCACTGCCATCAGCTTGCCGCCGGCCTTGCACAGTTCCAGGCTCTCACTGGGGAACTGAGTCAGATCAAGGACATCTTTATAGTCTTCCAGGTTGGCAAAGTTGGATCCGTTGCCGCTGTAGGACTCGATCCAGTTCCAGTTGACCTGCATAACATCCGCCGCGTTGCCGCCCATGATGTTCAGAGCCTGCTTCTCCTCCCAGCCGGACCATGCGCCGTACTCTGTGGTCACGGTAATGTTGGGATACTTTGCCATAAATGCCGCCACGGCCTTCTCTGTAGCCTCATGTCTGGAGTCGCCGCCCCACCAGGAAAACTTCAGCTCGACCTTCTCGTCTCCTGAGCTGTTTCCGCCCGAAGAACCGCTTCCTCCCGAACTGCTTCCACCTGAAGAAGAACCGCCGCCGCATGCTGCCAGCGATACGGCCATAACCGCTGCAAGTGATAATGCCATTGCTTTTTTGATGCTTTTTCTCATGAATTTCTTCTCCCTTTCTTTTATTTATGAACATCCCTGAACAATCTGTGATCCTCTCCAGCCCCGTCCCCCTGAGAAAAATATGTTATCAGCCGCCGGTTTCTGTCTGAGTCAATACATTTTGCAAAGGTTTGCACATATTTTTAAAAAATTATGCATATTCGCCATATGTAATTACTTACAATTTCATTCCTATGAACAAACATGCACGTCATTTTTTGTTGTTTTCATTCTATCATTGATGATACCATATGTCAACTAGTGAATATGTATAGTTTTTATACTATTTTTTGTCTATTTTATCTAATTTTAATCATTTTGATTTTATGGTACTATATAATATATTGCAAACGTTTGATTATTTTTCTTTTGTTCAAACTAACCATATAGAAAGAACGAGGTATGTATTATGGAAATTCTGGACCGTTACATCGACCAGCTGCTGGAGAAAAGCAGTCCCCAGGCTCCTGTATGGAATATCGAGAAAATCAAACAGGGAGGGAAGTCTTCCTGGAACTATATTGACGGCTGTATGATCAAGGCTGTATTGGAGCTGTATCACATCAAGAAGGATCCGGAATACCTGAAATTCGCCGACGAATTCATCGACTATTTTGTCCGTGAAGACGGCTCTGTCCAGTCCTATGACCCTCTGGAGTATAATCTGGACAACGTCAATGCCGGAAAGACTCTTTTCGATCTGTACGAACTCACCGGCAAGGAAAAGTACCGCAAAGCCATCGATACCGTATACAGTCAGCTGAAAGGCCAGCCCCGGACTTCGGAAGGTAATTTCTGGCATAAAAAGATCTATCCCAACCAGGTCTGGCTGGATGGCCTGTATATGGCCCAGCCTTTCTATATGCAGTATGAACTTACTTATAATGACGGGAAGAACTGCCGGGACAGTTATGAGCAGTTTGTGAACGTGTATCGGAATATGCGGGACCTGCGCAACGGTCTGTACTATCACGCTTATGATGCTTCCAGAGAAGCTTTCTGGTGTGACAAGGTGACGGGACTGTCCGACAACTTCTGGCTGAGAGCCCTGGGCTGGTATGCCATGGCTCTTATCGACACTGTGGAGATCATGCCGGACTCCCTTGCCCCGGAGAGAGATGAGCTGTCCCGGATCTACAGAGAACTCATAGATTCCATGCTGCCCTATCAGGATGAAAAGACCGGCATGTGGTATCAGGTGGTAAACCGGGGGCGGATCTCCCCCAACTATCTGGAGACTTCCGGTTCCGCCATCTTTGCCTACGCCATCATGAAAAGCGTCCGTCTGGGGCTTCTGGAGCCTTCTTTCTTCTCTTACGGCAGGAAAGCATTTGACGGTATCTGTGAAAAATATCTGTCCGAAAAGGACGGGGAACTTCAGCTGGGCGGCATCTGTCTGGTAGCCGGCCTGGGCAATAAAGAGAGGCGGGAAGGAACCTTTGATTATTATATGAGAGAACCCATTGTTCAAAACGACGCCAAGGGAGTGGCGCCTCTGATCCTGGCCTACACAGAGGTTTTGTTCGCCGGGGCATAAGCGCGGCCGCCAGAGCCTTACAGAAACGGCATACATCCAAAACGGCAGAAGAACTTACCGCAGCCGGCGGGCGGTTCTTCTGCCGTTCTAGGTATACGGGGTGAAAAAGAAATACGATGCGGCGGACAGAGGAAAAGCCTCCTCTGATCATCCGGGATCACCGGCCTCCTTCACTGTCTGGGATGAGCCGTCTTATATGCCGTTCTCACCGGGTCCTCCCTCTGCACATAAGCCGTATAGGCCTGAGTCGTAGCCATATCCGAATGTCCCAGCATGGTCTGGACCGCATGGATGTCCGCTCCCCCTCCCAGCAGATGTGCTGCAAAGGAATGACGCAGAGTATGGGGTGTGATGTCTGCACGGATCCCCGCTTTTTCCCCATAATACTTTATGATCTTCCAGAAGCCCTGCCGGCTCATGGAACCTCCGCTGCAGTTTACAAACAGCCACGGCGATCCCTCTCCTTTGAGAAGGGCCGGCCTGGCCTGTTCCAGATACTGACTCAGAGCCTGCCTGGTGGTTTTTCCGAAAGGCACTGTCCTTTCTTTGTGCTCGTCTTTGCAGACGATAAACCCTACAGGCAGGTTCACATCCTCAAGTCTCAGGCCGATCAGTTCGGAAACCCTGATCCCTGTTGCATACAGAAGCTCCAGCATGGCCTTGTCCCTCACTTCTTTGGGAGAGCCGCCGCCGGGCTGGTTCAAAAGGCTGGTCACTTCGTCTACGGTCAGGATAGTCGGAGCTTTTTTCTCCACTCTGGGGGTCTTCAGAGTCTCCGCCGGGTCCCTTTTTATCTTCCCCTGGCGGAACTCATAATGAAAAAACGCCTTTACGGAAGCGAGCATACGGGATATGGTAGTCGAAGCTCTTCCCTGTCTCTCCAGATAGAGGATGTAGGAATTCAGCACGGTTCTGGTCACTTTTTCCGTCTCCATGATTCCCTGGGATCTCAGATACTCCGCCATCTGCTCCAGGTCACGCCTGTATGACACCTGTGTATTTTTCGAAGCCTTCTTCTCCTGTGAAAGATACTCCATAAATTGCTTTATCTCTGTTTCCATTCCCTGTTCCTCTGATCTTTCGTTCCCCAAAAACAGTCCTTTTTTGGCCTTCGTCTACCATTATAAATACTTTTTTCCATAAAATCAAACACATTTTTCCCACTTTTACCACAAAACGCCTGTTATCTTCATCAATTCCGGTCCGGTCCATGCTTCCAGAAACGTTCCCAGTGCCACACAGGCTCCCACCGCCAGCCATACACGGATCTTTTTCAGGTTCTCTTTCTCAGAAACCGCTGCCGTCATGACCATGGCGGCCACGAGATAACAGATTCCGTGAGGCAGAACAGAGATCAGCCAGTACAGGATGCCCATGGATCCTTTTTCCAGGGTGAAGACACTGATCACTGCAGCCACAGCGAATCCCCCTCCAAAAGCCAGCAGCAGATATCCGGGAGCGGCAAAAGGAGTCATGGCGATCAGCCCTCCCAGTCCGGCCTCCCCCAGTCTCTGCTTTATCACATACCTCCAAAGCTGCCGCTTCTCCCCCTCATCCCATATCCGGCCTGTCTGATAGAGTCCGTCAAAAAAGCCAATCTGACCAAGCAGTTCCCTGCTCAGCAGATTGGCCCATATAGTCCCTGTCAGGACTCCGCCCATCATACAGATAAGCCAGAGATCCCAATACGTGATCCGTCTTTTTATCCTCATGCTCTGCCGCCTTACCTGCTGTTATCACAGTATATGCGGCCCCTTTCCTCCTTATGACAGGCTGCCGGAGTCAGACAGACCTACTGTCCTCCGCCGTATTTTACGGCATAGGCAGTGATGGCAGCCACGGTCTTGGCGTCTGTCATCTTTCCCGAATAGATCAGTTCCAGAAGATCCTTCAACTCCCAGGGTTCCACATCAATGACCTCATCTTCATCCAGATGCTGATGGGAAGGGATCAGATTTCTGGCCACAAAGATGTCGATAGCTTCATCACAGAAGGCCACCGTCGTATTGAGGCTGATCAGATATTCCATCTGTTCCGTCCGATATCCGGTCTCCTCCTCCAGCTCCCGATAGGCGCATTCGATCTTCGGTTCGTCAGGCGCATCCAATTTGCCTGCCGGGATCTCCAGAGTATCCCTGTCCAGGGCATTGCGGTACTGGCGCACCATCAGGATCTTGCCGTCATCCGTGACCGGGAGCACTGCCGCCGCCCCGTCGTGATGGATAAAATCCCAATGAGCCTCATGGCCGTTGGCCACAACCGTATCCTCATAGATCTTCAGAATCGCTCCCTCATACCTCAGTTCTCTTTTTAACCGAACAACACTTTCCACTGTCTTCCTCCCCCTTCTCTTCTATTGGATCCAGGCGCCGGTGGAATCCACCCGTCTTCCTGATCCGTCGTCTATCAGCTTATTTACCTGCATATCTCCGTTTACCGGATCACAGTAGTAGGACTTTCCTTTCCAGTCTATCCAGCCTGTGACCATGTATCCTGAAGAATTAAAATAATACCATTTCCCGTCGATCAGCTGCCAGTTGCTTGTGGTATAGGTTTTATCCGGATTGCGGTACCACCAGCCCACGCTGTCACGGATCCACCCGTACTGATCCGGAGTATAGTAAATCTGGTTCATCTGAGAAGGCTCCGTTATATAATCCGGAATCGTCTCGCCATACTGGCTGCGGAACCGGGCCGCTGTCTCCTCATCAATATATGAGGTTGCACCGGAATCAAGCCATTCGCTTTTCACATCATTGTTCCGCTTGTTCACTGCACGGACCCGGAAATTGTAGGTGCCTTCTTTGCGCATAAGGCTGCCGAAATCGATCTTCGGCTCCGTCGCTTTCTGGAGCCCGCCTATGGTCTTGCCTTCCCTGTACAGGCGCACCTCATAATATCCTGCGTTAGAAACCGGATCCCATTCCGCCTCATTGACTGAAGTCCACCTGGCCTGCCCGATCTCGCCCAGAGTCTCCAGCATGGAGGGAAGTTCCAGAGTTACTACCAGCGTATAGGAATCTTCCTTCCTGCCGCTGATATAGGTTGCGCCCTTTACTTTAATATTGCTTCTGGAAATACTGAAATAATATCCCTCATCTGCGTTGAGCATAACGCTGATCCTGGGGATCTCGTCCTCCTCCCACCAGTCGTTTTCATTGAGGATCTCGATGTCTCCCACGGAAAAATGACCTTTTCTGGCGGTGACCTCGATATCGTCCGTGGAATAGTCGTCTCCGATGTGCAGATCGCTCTCCACATCAAGAGAAACGGACGAAATCGCAGAAGCTCCCCAGCTCTGCCGGGAAACGGCAAGCACAGATGCCGCCGTCACCAGAAACAGGGTCAGGCCTTTTTTCATCTTTTTACATGTCATATGGTTTCCTCCCGTCTCTTTTTATTATTCTGTTGCAAAAAAGGCTCTGTAACTGATCACAGAGCCTCTCTTTTCCTATTTTGCATAATCGGTAACTCTTGATTCACGGATCACATTGACACGGATCTGTCCCGGATATTCCATGGACTCTTCAATCTTCTTGGAAATATCTCTTGCCAGAAGCACCATATCGTCATCGCTGATCTGCTCAGGAACTACCATAACACGGACTTCCCGGCCTGCCTGGATGGCAAATGATTTATCCACTCCCTTAAAGGAATCTGTTATCTCTTCCAATTGTTTCAGTCTGTTCGTATATGTCTCCAGGGTCTCTCTCCTTGCACCAGGTCTTGCAGCCGATATGGTATCCGCTGCCTGAACGATACAGGATATGAGACTCTCCGGCTCAACATCGCCATGATGGGATTCCACTGCGTTGATCACGGTTGCCGACTCTTTGTATTTCTTACACAGTTCTGCTCCCAGCTTCACATGGGAACCTTCCACCTCATGGTCAATGGATTTACCAATATCATGTAATAAACCGGCACGCTTTGCCATACGGACGTCAACACCGACTTCCGCTGCCAGCAGTCCCGATAACTGAGCTACTTCTATGGAATGTTTCAGAGCATTCTGCCCATAACTGGTCCTGAACTTCATCTTGCCAAGAAGCTTCACCAGCTCCGGATGGATCCCATGGATGCCAACTTCCAGCGTTGCAGCCTCTCCATCCTCCCGCATATTGATCTCTACTTCCTTCTGTGCCTTCTCCACCATCTCTTCAATCCTGGCGGGATGGATACGTCCGTCCACGATCAGACGCTCCAGGGCAATCCTTGCCACTTCTCTTCTTACAGGGTCAAATCCTGAAAGCACTACTGCTTCCGGAGTATCGTCGATGATCAGTTCCACACCGGTCATCGTCTCCAGAGTACGGATATTACGGCCTTCTCTTCCGATGATGCGGCCCTTCATCTCATCGTTGGGCAGCTGTACTACGGAAACCGTGGTCTCCGCCACATGGTCCGCCGCACATCTCTGAATCGCCGTCACCACATACTCTCTGGCCTTCTTCTCCGCTTCTTCTTTGGCCTTGTTCTCCAGATCCTTGATCAGTCTGGCCGTATCATGTTTCACATCGTCCTCAACGGACTTCAGCAGATACTCCTTGGCCTGGTCAGAGGTCAGACCGGAAATTCTCTCCAGTTCCTGCTGCCTCATACCCCGAAGCGCTTCCGCCTCAGCCAGCTTTTTGTTAAGATTTTCCTCACGGGCCGTCAGGCTTGTCTCTCTGCGCTCCAGAGTCTCGGACTTCTTGTCCAGATTCTCTTCCTTGTTCAGTACTCTTCTCTCATACCTTTGAAGCTCTGCTCTTCTCTCCTTGGTCTCTTTATCTAACTCATTCTTCGTCCGGATGGACTCTTCCTTTGCTTCCAGGAGAGCTTCTCGTTTTTTTGTCTCTGCGGTTTTTAATGCTTCATCTATTATCTCTCTGGACTTCTCTTCTGCACTGCCGATTTTGCTCTCGTAAGTCTTCTTCCGGTATGCAACAGCCAGTCCCCAGGTAATAGGAGCTACAATTATGATTGTAGCTATTACAGCTATTATCGTCACAGGAGCACCTCCTTATTCAGTTTTCATTGTACAAGAATACAACAATACAATTTTAAACTGTTTTGTGCATTATGTCAAGTGTCCAAGTGGCCATTTCCGCCCCTCTCCCGTTACTGTTCACATGGGTTCACAGCAGCTGATCAGCCCGGCAGATACCCGAACCTGCCTGAGCGGCTGCGCTCACTCTTCCATGACCCGGCGGATCTCATCGAAGGAAAATCCTTTCCTCCCCAGGGCCGCCGCCAGTCTGGCGCACTCCTTCGGCGGAGTCACATCTTTCTCGTAGCCCTTCTTTCTCAGATAGCGAAGAATCTGTTCCGCCTCATCGATGTCTCCCTCTTCCAGGAGAAGACCGATCTCCTCTCTGTCCAGCCCCCTGTTCCGAAGTTCGAACTCCAGCTGTTTCCTGCTCTTCCTGCCGCCGTAGATCCGGATATAGTTGCGCCCGTACTTCTCGTCATCCACAAACCGGTATTCTTTCAGAAAAGCCATGGTATGCTCTATGGCTTCCTCCGGGTAATACCCGTCCTTCAGCTTCTGCCGGATCTCCTGCTCCGTCCTGTCCCTGGCTTTCAGAAGGTACAGACTCCGCTCCCTGGCTCTCTTAAACAGCACCTCTCTCAGGATCCTGTCGTAATCCGCCGCCGTCAGTTCCTTCCCTTCTTCAATGCCGTACCTTTTCACTTCTCCCCGGTATAAGACGAAAGCAAAGTCCTCGTCAGTAAGGACTTTGCTTCTCCTCTTATCCAGAGGAACGATGGCCTCGATCTGCATCGCTTCTCCGGCCTCAGATCAGCTCCCCGGTCTCCGCCGGGGCTTCGGCGGACCGGGCTCCTTCTCCGGCCCTGTCAGCTTTGGCTCCTCTTCCGGACTTTCCGGCCTTCTCTGTCTTCTCCTTCTCTGTGCCTCCTGCAGGAGTCTCCTCTGCAGGCGAAGAAGCGCCGAGGCCGTAGATCCCCCGTACTCTGTTCTCGATCTCCTGGCAGGCTGCCGGGTTGTCCCGGAGATAGATCTTGGCGTTCTCACGTCCCTGACCGATCTTGGAGCCCTGATAAGCGTACCAGGCGCCGCTCTTCTCCACGATATTCTCCTTCACCGCCAGATCCAGGATGTCTCCCTCTCTGGAGATGCCCTGACCGAACATGATGTCGAACTCCGCCTCTTTAAACGGAGGTGCGATCTTGTTCTTCACGACCTTTACCTTGGCACGGTTGCCCACTACATCTCCGCCCTGCTTCAGAATCTCGGCTTTCCGCACTTCCATGCGGACAGAGGCGTAGAACTTCAGAGCCCGGCCTCCTGTGGTGGTCTCCGGATTCCCGAACATGACGCCGATCTTCTCGCGGACCTGATTGATAAAGATGACGCTGCAGTTGGTCTTGCTGATGACGCCCGTAAGTTTCCTGAGGGCCTGGGACATCAGACGGGCCTGAAGACCCATGTGGGAATCTCCCATCTCTCCCTCGATCTCTGCCTTGGGGACCAGGGCTGCCACGGAGTCCACGATAACGATATCCACCGCTCCCGAGCGGACCATGGTCTCGGTAATCTCCAGGGCCTGCTCTCCGTTATCCGGCTGGGAGATATAGAGATTGTCGATGTCCACACCGATATTCCGGGCGTATACCGGATCCAGGGCATGCTCCGCATCGATAAATCCGGCGATACCGCCTCTCTTCTGCACCTCGGCCACCATATGGAGGGCCACCGTGGTCTTACCGCTGGACTCGGGTCCGTAGACCTCGATGACACGTCCCTTGGGGATGCCTCCCAGTCCCAGGGCAATGTCCAGGCTCAGAGAACCTGTGGGGACCGTCTCAATATTCATGTTGGCTCCCGAATCTCCCAGCTTCATCACGGAACCCTTCCCGTAAGCCTTCTCGATCTGTGTGATGGCGCCTTCCAGTGCCTTTAATTTCTCTTCTTTGTTCATGTTTCCTTCTCCCCTATGTTTCGAACAGATGTTCTTTTTTATTATAATAATACACCCTGGGGCAAATGTCAACCTTAATCTGCTTTTTATTTTTGCCCCGGCTTTTGGTCAAAACCGGAAAAACCGATCTGCGGCGGTTCCTTCCTTACGACTAATATTGTACCAAACCGGCGGATATCTGTCTAATATTTTTCACCCTGTGTCTGTATTTTCAGACGGCAGTCATAGGCCTCACCCCATCTCTTCATCGCTCACATGTGAATCCGTGATGAATCATCACCCGGGAAATAAGAATTTCCTGAATCCTGCAGGAAAAGAATCCCTGCGCGAAATAACATGTTCAGTATAACCTGCCTGTGCGGTCTCCGTCAAGAAATATTTACAGGAAACGTCATAAATCTTTTCTTTATGACGTTTCCTGCCGCTGTCTGTAAAGATCAGTTTTCCCTGACCGCCTCAAGGCCTTCTTCCGTCAGCCGGTACACTTTTTGACAGACCTCCTGAAGATATTTCCTGTCATGGGAAATGCTGATGACGGCTCCCGGAAATTCCCTTAACATCTGCCGGATCACCGGCCCGGACAGGGGAGAGAAATTTCGGGTGGGCTCATCCAATATGAGTACATTGGCCCCGGACAGGCTCATCTTCAGAAGCAGGAGCTTGGCCTTCTGGCCGCCGGACAGCCGGGAAATCCGGTGATCCATCTCGTCTGCCGTGTACTTCAGAGCCCCCAGGTAAGTGCGGATCCTGGTCCTCTCCTCCCGGTCTCCTGACCTGGCCAGAAAATCCACCGGCGTCATGGACAGATCCAGCTGCTCCTCATAATCCTGAGGCATATACTCTGCCCGGATATCGGTCCTCCCCAGAAGCTCATCGGCGATCCTGCGGAGAAGGGTGGTCTTCCCCGCCCCGTTTTTTCCCACGATCCCGATTTTTTCCGGCCCCCTGACCAAAAGCCGGATATGTTCTGCCAGAACCCGGCTGTGATCCCCTGCTGTAAGCCTGTCATACTCACAGCGGATCACCGTCTTTCCTGCCGGGATTTGGCAAGTCCTGTCTCCCAGCTTGAAGAAAATGGCGGTCTCTTCCTCCGGCATGGCGGTCATGTTCTCATCCTCCCTGGCAAACCGCCGTCCCATGGACTTGACGGCGTGCATCTTCTTTTTCAGGAGCCGGGCCGTAAACGGGTCCTGTCTGGAGACGGCGTTCTGGGCGTGATCCACGCTCTGGCAGATCCGTCTGTATTTCTCGTCCCGGATCTTCTTTTCCCGCCGGTCATTTTCCGCCATGCGGGCCTGTCTTTCAAACTGATTGAAGCGCTCCTTCTGGTACTGTTCATAAGGCATGGCCGCCACGGTATACCGGCTTTTTGTCTTCCTCCTGATCTGTTCCATGTGAATCACCATGTTGGCCGTGCGCTCGATGAGAGTCTCGTCGTGAGAGATGAAAATCACGATACCCGTCCACTTAAGGATCAGCTTCTCCAGCCATTCCAGGGTCTCCAGATCGATATCATTGGAAGGCTCATCCAGCAGAAGGACATGGGGATCTGACAGAAGGATCCTCATGATCTGAGCCTTCACTTTCTCTCCTCCGGACAGAGTCCCCACAGTCTGTTCCCTGTAGAAGAAATCCGGAGACACTCCGAACTCCCTGGCCAGCCTGCCG
>CAJUJV010000017.1:0-34831 GCA_910586845.1 uncultured Hungatella sp. | reverse complement strand
CCACCAGTTCCGGATCGAAGATCCATCTGAGGAGGGTGGACTTGCCGTTGCCCTCCTCCCCGATGATCACCGCCTTCTGTCCGTCGTTAAAGGTACAGCTGAAATTTTCAAGGATGATTTTCAGATCCTTTTTATGAGTCAGATTCAGATTTTTTATCTGTAACATATAGGGCCTCCTTTCATGCCCAGACCTTTTGCGCGGCCCTCAAAGAGGCCGAAACAGCCATGACCATGTACGCCTGACCACGCAAAAAGGTCTGCTTTCATACCCGAAAACAGACCCACGCAAACACTACCTGTATATTCTCAGAGACAGACCTGTACAGGGGATAATGCGGATAATCTAATTCGGCGTATGCAAACCCGGCCTGCTTCAAAACAGGCCCTGACAACCAGCTGCATGTTCCAAATCAAATTATCTTGTAAACATCCCCTCACCCTGCACATCCGTGCCCTTTCTTTTTTAATTGAGAGCTTTTGCCCTCTGATATTATAACCGCAAACCTTCCCGAATGCAAGCGAATCTTTTCATCGGATAAAGTTCGTCCTCTCGAAAGCTTCCTTCTCAGGCAGCCCCAGCTGCTCCTTCCCCAGAGCGATGCTTTTCATCAGAAACGCCATGTTTCTCGCCAGAGTCCGCATAATCTGCAGGCCTTCTCCATCCTGTCCGGCCTCTCACGGAGCGGCACCGTGGATGCCGTTCCAGTACTGGCCGGAGGCGATGGGCATGCCGCTGATCCCAAAATATTTGTTCAGTTGGTCATAGGAAGCCGACAGGCCGCCTCTTCTGGCTGCCGCCACGCTGGCTCCCACCTTCATGGTCTTGTCAAAACCCGTACTGTAAAACAGCCGGTCCAGGAAGGAGATCAGAGTTCCGTTAGCCGAGGCATAGTACACCGGGCTGGCCACCACCAGGCCGTCGCTGGCCTGAAATTTGGAGGCGGCTTCATTGACCATATCGTCAAAGACGCATTTCCCTGTCTTCTTGCAGGATAGACAGGCCACGCACCCTCTGATATCCTTGCTTCCCACATGGAGGATCTCGGTCTCGATGCCTTCTTTTTCAAAAATTTTCTCCATCTCATGAAGCGCCGTGTAAGTGTTGCCCTCTTTCCTGGGACTTCCGTTGATCATAAGTACTTTCATGATGTTCCCTCCTCATATTTTATGACATTTTAAAATTCTGTGATAATCCCTGCCTGTCTCCTGGCCTCTTCCAGCACCCCGGCCGCTGTCAGGCTGATATCCAGCATCTCTTTCTCCCCGGCCCGGTCATGTTCCCGGATCATCCTCTGGAACTCCACAAATTCATGGTAGAGCCTGCTCTCCTGACTGTCCGGCCGGTACTCTGTCATGTTGCCCTGATTGTCCACGATCTGGTATCTGTCCATCTGGCTTAAGGGTCCGGAGATCAGGATACAGCCTTCTGTCCCCTGGATGACGCAGGCGGCCGGGGCATTGCTGTCTTTGGCGGCAGCGGCGCAGACCTTGAACGTTCCGTAATCCATGGTCAGGACGCCGCTGGTGTCGATCCCTCTCTCAATATTGGCCTCATAATTCACTTTCTCCGGCTTTCCGAAAAGGCCCACCGCCCCGTGAACATTGTAGACGTTGAGATCCATCATGGCCCCTCCCGCCCTTTTGGGGTCAAAGGCGGGCAGGATCTGCCCGGCCCGGAAAGCATCGTAGCGTGAAGAATACTTGCTGTAGTTCACCGTCATCAGCTTAATGTCGCCTATCCGGTGTAAGTGTTCTTTCAGGGAACGGTAAGCGGGAAGATAATGGATGGTCATGGCTTCAAAGATCATCTTCCCCTGTTTACCGGCCGTCCCGATCAGATCCTGCAGCTGGGCCAGGCTGGCTGTGACCGGCTTTTCAATGATCACATGCTTGCCGTGAGTCAGGGCCTTTCTGGCAAACTCCCAGTGGAGATCATTGGGAAGCGCCACATAGATTGTGTCTACATCACTGCCGAGCAGTTCCTCATAGTCCAGAAAATATTCGTCAAGTCCGTTTTCCCGGCACAGGGTCCGGACTTTCTCCTCTGACTCTCTCCTTCCCAGCACTGCCACATACTCAAAATTCAGTTTCTTTATAACCGGCATCAGCAGACCGGCCATCATCCCTGTTCCCAAAATCCCGATTTTCATTTTATCTTCCCCCTTTATTGTTTTTCCAAAGCTGTCAGGAAATACGGTTTTTGCCCTCCTGACCCTGGTGGCAGAGGCAGTGAAGAAAATACCGGACCTCCTGTCCCGCTCCGGCCGAGTAGATGATCCCGTAGGGAATCCCGTAATCCACCTTCAGCGGAACAGAGGTCAGGGATGGATGAATCTCATTCCAGCATTCCAGACTCAGCAGAACGCACCCCTCCTCCGCACAGCGGTTAAACACCTCCAGATCGTAGTGATACGGCACATCTGCCATGGTGATCTTGGGGTGCTTCTCCCGGATCTCTTTTCGAATCCTGTCGTTGACAGGGCTGTTTCCCTCCTTCTGGATCAGAAGCACCTGTCCGTGAAGATCTTCATAGGACAGGGATTCTCTGTGCGAAAGCTCGTGGCCTCCCGGCATGGCAATGCAGAAACGATACCGCCCCAGCTCCGTGAAGCGGTTGTATTTCCCGGTATGAACAGAATCCCAGGGACCCACCATGAGGTCGTACTTCTTTCCCACATTGGCAAAGGCTGTCTCCGTGTTCACATCTTCAAAAGGCACTACCTTCAGCCTGAACTGAGGATATTGTTCACTGATCCCGGCCCACATACCCATCAGCGCTCTGCACGGGTAAAGGGCCGAGGTTCCCAGGCGAATCGTAATCTGCTCCCTGTTCTCTGCCCTGTAGGCTCTCTGAAGAGCCTCACGGGACAGCTTCATGATCTCTCCCGCATCTCTGTAAACAGATCTTCCCGCCGCTGTCAGGCTCACCCCCTGGCTGGTACGGACCAGCAGGGGAAGTCCGATATGACGCTCCAGCTGATTCATCTGTTTCTGGGCAGCCGAAATAAAGATATCGCAGTCATCTGTTTCATAACAGCAGTAGGGGAGATGTACAGTTTTTCCGAGGCCTTTAAAAAACTGCCGCAGTCCGCCACTGCCAGAAACGTATCCAGCAACGGGTGATACATAAAAACTCCCTTCCGGCCCTGTGGCCATAATCCTGTCCTTCAGAATTTAGTTTAAACTTTTAGTTAAAGCCATTTTAACAGACCGGAACTTCCATGTCAAGGAAAAACCTTTTAGAATAAAGTCATGGAAAAGGAGGAATTATCATGAAAAAAAGAATGTTGAGAAACCTGGAAGTATCGGAAATCGGTATGGGCTGTATGGGCTTTTCCCACGGTTACGGGCAGGTGCCGGATGAGGCCTATGCCATCCGCGCCATAGAAAAAGCCCATGACTTTGGATGCACCCTTTTCGATACCGCAGAAACCTACGGCAGAGAAATGTTCTATCCCGGCCATAACGAGGAGCTGGTCGGAAAAGCCCTGAGTCCTTACCGGAAGGAAACGGTGCTGGCCACCAAATTTCATATTCACCCGGAGGAATTGGAAGGAGGTGTCCCGCTTTGTGACGTGATCTGCAGACATTTGGAGGCCTCCATGAAGCGCCTGAGAACAGACTACATAGACCTGTACTATCTTCACAGAATCAATGAACAGATCCCTGTGGAGGATGTAGCCCAGGTCATGGGAAAACTGATTGAAAAAGGCCTGATCCGGGGATGGGGATTGTCCCAGGTGTCTGTGGATACTCTGGCAAAAGCTCACCAGGTTACACCCGTATCCGCTGTCCAGAATCTCTATTCCATGGTGGAACGCGACTGTGAAAAAGAGATCTTTCCCTACTGTATCGAACATAACATCGGCGTAGTGCCGTTTTCTCCCATCGCCAGCGGATTGCTGTCAGGCAAAGTGACGGCAGACACCAGATTCGAAGGAGACGACGTCCGCCGGTTCGTCCCACAGCTGTCGAAGGAAAATCTGGCGGCCAATCAGCCTCTTTTAGACCTTCTGGCAGAATATGCGGATCGAAAAAAGGCCACCTCCGCTCAGATCTCCCTTGCGTGGATGCTCCATAAATATACCAATGTGGTCCCCATCCCAGGCTCCAAAAACCAGGAACGGATTCTGGAAAATCTGGGCGCCTGCCTTGTGGAGCTGACCTGCGATGAGTTCAGGGCCCTGGAGTCGGCCCTCGGCTCCTGCACGGTTTACGGCCACAGAGGACATGTAGAATCGGAGCAGAAGACATTCAGTAATCACTGGAAAAAATAAGTTTGTCTCATACGGCAGTACCGAAACCGGTGTGTTACTCCGCCGCCTTATTGATACAGGCGATGGCGTTCAGGCTTCTGGGGTAGCCGATATAGGGCAGACACTGGGAAACCACTTTCATCAGAAAATCCCGGTCATTTCCCACGTTCATATTTCCTCTGGCATGGGAGGTCAGCTGAGGCTCGCAGCCTCCCTGAGCCGCCAGAAAGCAGAAGGTGATCATCTCCCTCTGGGCCAGGGTCAGCCCTGTCCTCGTATAGTAGTCGCCGAAACAGTTATCCGCCAGCCATCGGTTTATATGACCCGCCTTCCAGGCCTCCTTCATCCGGTCGCCGAAGATCTCTGCCTGAGCCTGTATCCCCTTTTCCAGGCGGTCTTCCATATTCGTAACAGCCTGGGATTCCAGAGGAAGGGCGATTCCCCGCCTCTCCATGATCTCGTTGGTAATCCGGAGAAAAGGCCACATACGCCCCAGCCCCAGATAATCCACGGACTGGTACACCATCTCCTTCACCGCCACGGGAGACAGGCCTGCATCCAAAGCTATGGGCAGCAGCTCCTCATAGACTCCTGTCCCCTGACAGCCTGCCAGAGCAGCCAGGACCGCCAGGTACCGGGTGCTGTCATCCAGTTCCTGGCCCGGTTCCTTTTTCACTTCCTCTGAAATAAAATGAGTCACCCTCTCCACAAATTCCGGGTCTGTCTTATTATAATCCATGGTCTGATCCTCCTTATGATCTGTTTGAGATCATTGTAGCCTCTCTCTGTCTCAGAGTCAAATACCTGAGCCGCATGGCAGAACAATACCTTTGGAGCATATGACGATTTTTTCTGATAATTTTAAAATCCTTATTGACTATCTGAGATAACATGGTAAAATAGAGGTACTGGAGACATAGCTCAGCTGGGAGAGCATTTGCTTGACGTGTAAAGGGTCGCAGGTTCGAGCCCTGTTGTCTCCACGATATCTGTTATATGAAAACCGGGAATTCCAGAAAGGATTTCCCGGTTTTTTATGCGCAGGCCCGTGCCGCCTGTGATACAGCAAAACTTTCCGGGACCTCAGACAATTTCTGAAGTTCCCGGAAAGCAGTTAGGAAGGTGTCAGTAAAATTATTTCTGTCTGTCTCTTACTCCTGTTCTTTCTGCTCCTCTGCCAGAAGTTTTCTGTCGTATCTGCGCAGAGCGGGGATCATGACAAGCACGCACAGCACCATATTCACCAGATATACCAGGACAGCTCGGATATCCATGGACATCAGGAATACCTTGATCACGGCCGGAACCGTAAAGGGAACGGACAGATAGGGAATATTCATAAATCCAAGCTGGCAGGCCAGATAAGGGATAGCGCCGTTTAAGGCAAACACGATCAGGTACGGAATCATAATTTCAAAATTCAGAACCAGAGGAAGGCCGAATGTCAGGGGTTCTCCGATATTAAACAGGGCAGGAACCATGGAAATCTTGGAGATAGCCTTCAGCTGCTGAGACTTCGCCACGATCATGGAAGCGATGACGATGGCAAGAATACCTGTAGTGGTCCAGTTCTGGAAAGCGGAGTTAAAAATATGGGTGGCCTTTCCCCCTGCCAGGATAGCCTCAGCGTTCTCCACCAGGTTGGCAGTGAGGACTACATTTACCACGCTGCCCGCGATGTTGTTGCCATGGAGACCAAAAAACCACAAAATCCGCACAAAGATACAGTAGATCAGCACAGCGATAAGAGAATCTGACGCTGAAAACAGGGGAGCGAAAACACTGTTGATCAGGGAACCTAAGGTAAACCCAAAGCTGCCCAGAAGAAGTTTTACCCCAAACACAGCCGCGCCCACGATGAGATTGGCGAAAAGAGCGTTGATGGGCTCCGCGACCATAGGCGGAACGCTGTCGGGAAGTTTGATCTTCAGTCCGTGATTCATCAGCCAGATATTAAACTCGGGAACCACATAACCGATCACCAGAGCCGCCATCATGCCCTTCGCACCCCAGAATCCGATATCCAGCCCGCCGTCGGCTAAGAATCCGCACTGGAGACAGATAAACGCGAAAACAGACAAAACTATATTGTTGACAACAGGCGCGTTTTCTTCCTTGCAGACCGCGGCCACCATGCCCAGCAGTATATAAAATCCTGCCGCGTTGAGGCCGATCTGGTATCCCAGATTCAGCCATGTGCTGTTGGCTTCACTGAAATTTCTCCAGGCAACCGCCAGCCCGAAGGCAGAATCTGCCGGAAACGGCACATTCATCAAAAGCATAAATATGGAACCGATAATGGTAGCCGGCATACATGCCGTAATTCCTGCCTGCATGCACCTTACAAATTTCATGTTTGTAAATTTCGCGATGGCCGGAACCAGTTTCTCACTGACCCAATTCATTTTACTATTCTCAGACATATTGACCTCCAATTATCCTTTCGCAAATCCCATTCTCTCAAACTGCCACTCAGGCGCATCCACCGCCTCCATGGCTGCCTTCAGTTTCTCATCCATTTCCCTTATTAATCCCTCGTCTTCCAGGGGATGCTGCTGTTCCGGGTCTTCTTTCTTGTCATAAAGAGCGGTCCGCAGCTTCAGTCTCTCATACATGGAAGTTATGGGGATCCGCAGTACCTTATGGCCGTTGGAATATCTTCCTCCATCCACCAGCTCCGCCTTGTCCATACATTCGCTTCCTATAAATCCCCTCATGTTGGTGGGCATCAGGGTCTCCTGATATACGGGGAGACTGCTGTCAACGGAACTCTTCATATAGCAGTAACGGCCGTCATAGAGATTGACCTGGCTTCCGTGGATTCCAAAGAGGATGGTGTTATGGATCTTCCCGTCTTCTTTTACCGCGTCGTACAGATCCTTTCCGTCTGTCTCCGTCTCAAAGGCCAGCCCGAAAAAGGACAGAAGCGTGGGGGCGATATCCACGGTCTGGGCCACAGAGTTCCTTCTTCCTTCTGCCTGGGGAAGTCTTGGGTCGTGGATAAAGAAGGGAGTGTGGATGACCTCGTCGTACATGGGCGGAAAATTCTTTCCGATAAAATCATGTTCTCCCAGGAAAAATCCGTGGTCCGTGTTGACGATGAAAAGAGTGTCCTTCCACATGTCATGCTCATCCATCTTGTCCAGAAGCCTTCCCAGCTGGGCGTCGCACATGGACAGGAGGGCGCAGTACTCTTTTCTCAGCCTGCGGATCTCTTCCTCCGTGTACTTATCTTCCACTGGTCCGTAGGCCGGGAAATTAAAGGCGTCATGGGAATCTCCGCAGTCATAAAGCTCCCGGTACTGATCCGGGACAAAAAACGGTTCGTGAGGATCAAAACACTCGATCTGTAAAAACCAGTTGTCTCTGTCATGATGATGATCCAGAAAATCCAGTCCCGCGGCCACACACCGGACGCTGGGCATCTCCTCCTCGGTACGGATCCGGGTACGGTTGGCCAGGTGCTGAGTCGCGGAGATGTTGACCTTGTTCAGTTTACAGCTGTTGACAGAAACGTCCGCCTCTCCTCTGGGCACCCACCGGTCTCCTTCCTGGCCCCGGAAAGACTCATAGCTGTCATAGCGGTTATGGTATGTAGCTCCCCCATCTTCAAAATAATGGGTGTGATCTGTAACAAGGTGGGTATAAATTCCGTTCTTTGACAAGATCTCTATACAGGATTCGTCAAAGGGTTCCAGCGGTCCCCAGCCTCTGTTCAGAAAATTGTACTTGCCTGTATGAAGTTCCCGTCTGGCCGGCATGCAGGGCATACTCCCTCCGTAAAACTCGTCAAATGTCACCGTGCGCTTTGCCAGGCGCTGAAAATTCGGCATCTTCGTGAAATCACAGCCGTAATTGGGCAGGTAATTCCGTGTCAGAGTGTCAAACATCATCATAATGGCTCTCATCTCATTGGCCCCCTTTCTTTCTATCTCCTATTATAACCATTTTTGAACATTTGTAAACAGTATAATGACCAAAATTGTTCAAAATCATTTGTTTAATGTGAACAAAATCAATTTTATAAACATTTTTGGTCATATATGGTCATTTTATCATTCTTGCGAATACTGAAAAATTGTGGTATGGTATTAGAAAAAGATGACTCACGTCAACCCAGAAAGGAGCCGCCATGTCCGTTACTCAGACCATGAAAGAACTGCTGCCTGAACTTACCCGCAGTGAGCGCAAAGCAGCTGAATATATGATCAGCCATCCCGTAGATGTTGTCCGCTACTCCTCCAGCGATGCCATCGCCGGACTTTCCGGATGTTCCAGAAGCGCCGTGGTGCGCCTGGCAAAACGGCTGGGATTTTCGGGTTTTCATGAATTTAAGATCCAACTGGCAAAGGAACTGAACGAGTATGTCAGCGACAGCAGCACCTTTATCAGCGATTATTATATGAAAGCTCTGGAAGAATTAAAAAATGTAGAAAAATCCGCTTCTATTTACGCGGCCTCAGATTTGCTGAAAAAAGCAGAACATATTTATTGTTACGGTCATGCCCACTCCCGCTACTCCGCCAAGCAGGCTGCCTTCCGTCTGGTCCGCAACGGCTTTCGCGCGGAATTGCTGGATTACGCTACAGGATTAAAGGAATATACTGGCATCATTTCCGAAAGGGATGCCATCCTGGTGTTCTCCATCAGCGGCGGAGCCCAGAACGGATCCCCTGTTCAGGAACTGCAGTATTTTGACCGCCCGGACGGGCCGAAGATCGTCCTGTTTACCATGACCAGCCATTCTCCTGCAGAAAAATATGCGGATGTTACCGTTCTTCTGCCCTGTGTCTCCCGGATGGCCCCCGATGTCTTCATCGACGATGCGCCTGTGTTTTATATGGCCATCGAACTCCTGCTGGAGGCCATGGCCGGGAGATAACGGTCAGACTCAGTGGTGAATCTTCCGGAAAAGAACCCTCAGGGGGATCTGGATCTCCTGCCCCGACCGGATCAGATCCGGCTGGCGGAGCCCGTTAGGCTTATAGGAAGCTATCTCATAGGCCAGTTCCGGATCCTCCCCGTAGGTTTTGGCGATCACGGACAGGTTCTCCCCTTTCTTCACCCGATGGTAATAGGGAAGAACCGCGAAGGTACTCATGACCCGCTCTCTCACCTGAGGATTGCCCACGCCTTCCTCCTGTCGGGAACCGGGGAACCACTCGAACAGCACCACCCAGTTGGGCTGATCCGGTCTGGTGATTGGTATGTAGGCCGCGGCCTGGCGCAGAAGCCGTTCCGTATGGTCCTTGTCATAGACCCCTAAGTCCACCTGGACAAATTCGTGGTAGAGACTTGTAAATGATCCGGGATCCAGGCTGATGATCTCATCCTCCACGTCTTCCTCCAGGGCCTTTCCCAGAAGGCGGTAGAGAAAATCGGCGGACTCCACATACCATTTTATGTTTTCCTCTGAGGAGAAATCAAAGTCATCCCACTCCCGAAAGACCATGATCCGCCCGTAATCCTCCTCCGGTGCCACCGTCAGCTCCATCTCCCAGTTTCGCGCGCTGAGTTTTCCCAGGTTACACCAGACGACGATCTCCGCCGCCTGCTTCCCCTCTTTCTCCAGGTCATAGATCAGAAGCCAGTCCGAATCCTTCTCCCTCAGCACCAGTTCATAGTCGTCTGTCACAGGCTTTCCCACAACCTCCTCCAGACAGGAGCGGATCCCGCCTCCCTCAATGTAGGCCTGTACTTCCCCGATGTCACCTGCCAGATTCTCGTCAAAATAATCCACCCACTCCTGGATATACTGACGGGAGGCGTCGTATTCCCACTCCGGGACAAATGTCAGGGGGCAGGCATCGGTGGACCCCACATACCATTCGCCGGGATATTCCATGTAAAATCCGTCACTGCAGAAAGCCTTGTGAAAGTAAGCCCGCTGTGGATTTTTGACGCTTATGTAATCCGTCAGATCCAGCCCCATAAACTTAAAATAGATCATGGGAAATTCTTCCGACCGGACCTGAGCCTCCGGTTCAGCGGCATCGGTCGGGTTATTGACCACATATTCTACATATTCATCGTAGCTCCCGTCATCCATGCAGTCCAGACCGCCGACGACGTAGGCGGAAAACACTCCCCTGGACCTGGATTCTTCCTGCCCTGCTTCTGTCTGTACCTGCCGCTCCTGTACCTGGGGGACTTCCTGTCCGGAATCCACATAGGACAGTGCCCATGGCATCCAACTCAAGAAAATAGCCATAATAATCTCCCCAAAAACTGTCCCCATATTCCGTTCCTCTCTCCGTTCATTTTTCAGCCGCTCTCATGTTTTCGCCGTCATGCCCAAAAACTCTCATCCCCGGTTCTCACGGTTTTTTGACCATGCCGGCAAAAAGGGGCAGCCCAGAATCGCTGGTGATTACAAACACAAACGGTCGGTCCAGCACAAAATCAACGGTCTCATCGGGAGGCATGGCGGCGCCTGCTGCGGCCATCACCGTGTAGGCTGCCGCGATGCAGCCTTCCTCATCCACCATGACCCGGGCTCCATGGCTGGCCTGGGAGAGAAAGATCCCTTCCATATCCTCGGTCAGGGGAGTAAAGTCAGACCGACTGCCGTCAAACACATCGGTGACCCCAAGATTCATCAGACCGTCTTTGAGATTTATGTTGGAGGCCACGTCAAACTTGGGCATGGCCAGGTTGACGGTAAGAAACTTCTGATTTTCCCACCCCCCCCCAGTTCCCGACAGAATCAGGTCCATCAGCTGGTCTTCCATCACCACCTCTTCCACCGACACGCCCTCGTCCGGAAGAATCATCCACATGCCGCCGCTTTCCTGGAGGCTTTTGCAGACCGCCCCGAATTTGTCTCCCCAGTAGTAAGTCCCTGTTCCGCTCTCATGCATGAAATCACAGGTCATATCTCCCTGGTTCCCATGGAAAACCTGCTCTTTTGTGTTGGATTTGGAAAACTCGTCGAACCATTTGGCGCGGTAATAGATGGTGGATGCCAGAGCCACCAGAGTGTCGTCGGTCATATGGAGGTTTGAGGACTGCTCTTTCAGAAGATTTCCCGTCTGTTCGTTGAGCCATGCCTGAAGCCTCTCATCCAGTTCCGGGGATCCCATCTGCCCCCAGAAGGAGGAGGCATAGTAGTGATCTGCCAGGGTTTCCAGAGTCTCCTGCTTAAAATTCACATCCTCATCCAGCCACAGGGAGTTGGCCAGAAGGCTGGTGACCGCTCCGTCCTGACAGTAAGAGGCGTTCCACACCTGAGAGGCCTGGCTTCGCAGGGCCTCTGCCGAATCCGCCCCCAAAAGAGTCAGGATCTGCTGCCTGCTGTCCCCGTCCACCGTCTCCGCCAGCATACTCAGAGCCATATACACATTGACGGGGGAATAGATCCGGTTCTCATCCTCCCCCTCCCGGGGATTCCCGGTGAGAAATTCACGGATGGAAGTGACAAAAAAAGGCTTCAGGCTGTCGGCACAGCCCTCAGGCAGAGCCCTTCGGTTCCTCTTCTGATCCCACCAGACATCAAATACTTTCGAAAACTCCTCATCGTCAAACTCCCCTGTCTTCGGATCAATATACTCCTCCTCATTGGGATAGGGAGCCACCTCCGGATAAACTGCCTGGATCATATTCCTCTCCCTCTTTTCAGACTCATCTCCACCGAGTACTTCTGTCTCTGTGATCTCTGTTTTTGTGGTCTCTGTGCTTCCCATATCCGGTTCCTTCTGTCCGCCGTCTCCCGCCTTGCAGCCGGCCATGGCGCACACGCACAGCAGCGACAATATGGCTGATGTAATCATTTTTCTCATATAGTACCTCCCTTTTCCGCTTCCAGACCGTTCCTTCCCCATGAAGCAGGAATGTCTCGCAAATTTGGTCTCTCTTCCTAGCATACCACATTTCTCACGGACAGTCTTTTAATCCTGCATTACGGTTATCTTAATTTACAGGGCTGTTGTCCAGGTTTCACAGGACCATAAGGAGAGTGCCCGCGCTTATGAAAATACATCCCAAAAGGGATTTTGCCGTAAATTCCTCATGTAAGAAGAGGAAAGCCAGCAGCAGCGTAAACACCACGCTCAGTTTGTCAACCGGAACTACTTTAGAGACCTGTCCCAGCCGCAGCGCCCGGTAGTAGCACAGCCAGGATGCCCCCGTGGCCAGACCTGACAGGATGAGAAACAGCCAGCTTTTCCTGCTGATGGACCATATGCCGTTCTGGGCATGGGTTAAGAACACCATCCCCCATGCCATGACGACCACAACCATGGTCCTTATGGCAGTGGCCAGGTTGGAATCCACTCCGTCAATCCCCACTTTCGCCAGGATGGAAGTAAGCGCGGCAAAGACTGCCGACAGTAATGCAAACAGAAACCACATGGTCAGATCCTCCTTTGTAAAAGTCTAACAATGAATCATTTATCATTCTCTCTTCTGCTTTTTTATATCACAGAATACAAAAACCAGCAATAAAACGACAGCTAAATAGGACAGGCCATAAAGCATCCACCTTCTGGTCAGCTCTCCCTGATCCATGCGCATCTGATTATAATCAAACCGGGGAAAAAACGGCGGGATCAGATATAAAAGAACATACCAGCCCATGTTCCAGACTGCAGACGTCAGAACAACCAGCCTGTTTTTCTCAAGAATCCCATAAAAGATCAGAGCAATAAAGAAAACCTGAAATGAATAACTCTGAGTTACAGTGTAATTAAAAATAACTGCCGACAACGTTATAGAATAAGATCCCGGTGCAAAGAGTATACTCAACAGAGGAATCAGGACGCACTGAAACAGAACATCAAAGAACGGAAGACTTAAGCAAAGCAGACAGCCCTGCCACAGTCTCAGCTTCCGGCTCATCATCAGTCCGGCAAAGCCGGCGGCAAGTCCCGGGACCAGAGAACTTTGTATCTTATTGCCCATACTCATCAGGGATGAGCCAAAACCGCGATCCGGGATCATTCCTGCCGCTGCTTCATTAAAAAGCATTACGACCGACCGCAGATTCACAAGAAAACCTGCCAGTATACACAGACACATACATCTCAGGAACAGCTTATTCTTCATGGGATCCCCTCCTGCTAAACATTTTCTTTTACACAATCATACCATATCGCCTCTGTTAAATCAAACAATATTCACTCCGGCAATTCTGCTTTCTGACAATTTCCGTCTCGGGAAAACACTTTTCACCGGCCCCAATCTGTAGTATCATAAAAAAAGAATGAATCTTATATGGCCATGGAGCCTGTTTATAACGAAAGGAAACTTTTATGGAATATCATGTAACCTTAGCGGAAATGCTTGATGCCCGGGAACGCCGGATTTTCCGTCAGCAGGAACTTCTGACCCGGTACCGGCTGCCCATGATCTGCTTTACCATGAACATTGCAGGGCCTGTGAAAAATGATCCTCTGATCCGGAAAGGGTTTGAGCTGGGAAACCGTTTTTTAAAAGAGCAGCTGGATTCTCTGAAAATCACACCCGTTTATTTTACGGAATTCAACGAACCCTCGGGAAACGAGGCATATTATGTCATCGATGCCGATGTCCTTTTTATCAAGGAGATCACCTGCTCCATAGAAGACGATTCCGAACTGGGAAGATTGTTCGATATGGATGTGCTGAAACCTGACGGAAAAAAAGCGGAGCGCTCCGACTTAGATCTTCCCCCCCGCCCCTGTCTCATATGCGGAGGTTCGGGAAAAGACTGCGCCCGCAGCCGGGCCCATACAGTGGAGCAGCTCCGGACAAAAACAGCAAAGATTCTTACCCGTGCCGTGGAAGATGAGGATGCCCGTCTCGCCGCCGGACTGGCCTGCCGGGCCCTGCTGTACGAGGTCTGCACCACTCCCAAGCCGGGGCTGGTGGACCGGGAGGGAAACGGCAGCCACAAGGATATGGATATCTTCACTTTCATGGACAGCGCCAGCGCTCTCTGGCCCTATTTTGAGACCTGTACCCGTATCGGAAGACAGACGGCAGACCGGCCCGGCCTCCGTACCTTTGACCGGATCCGCTTTGCCGGCAGAAAGGCGGAGACAGCTATGTTTTCCGCCACCGGAGGAGTCAACACACACAAGGGGGCAGTCTTCTCCATGGGAATCCTCTGCGGTGCCCTGGGCCGCCTTTCCCGGGAACAGTGGAAAGATCCGGATGTGATTCTGGATACATGCGCCGCCATGACCAAAGGGCTTACAGACGCGGATTTTGCCGGGCTGACAGAAGAAAACGCCGTCACCACGGGGCAGAAATTATACCTGCGGTATCACATCACGGGAGTAAGGGGACAGATGGAAAAAGGGCTTCCCGCCGTGAGAGATGCAGGACTCCCCGTCTTAAAAGAGGGGATCGCCCGGGGCCTCTCCGTCAACGATGCCGGCTGCGGCGCCCTTCTCGCCCTCATGACGGCTGCCGTTGACACCAATCTCATCGCCCGCAGCAGCCTGAAGACCCAGCAGGAGACTGCGGCAGAGATCAGGCAGCTGCTGGACCGGGAGCCATATCCGGACAGAGAGAACCTGCGCCGGCTGGACCGTGAATTTGTGGAGAAAAACCTTTCTCCCGGAGGAAGCGCCGACCTGCTGGCAGTCTGTTATCTGCTGTATTTTCTGGAAACCGTACATTATTGAAAATCCTTTCGGGGGCCTTGATGCAAGAAAAGATACACTATATAATAATCTTATGACAGATTACTGCAGAAGGGAGCAGAAACAATGCAGATAGAATCATTGCGCATTCGTAATTTTCGGGTATTTCAGAACGTATCTGTGAAAAAGATACCTCCCATGGCTGTCTTTATGGGACAAAACGGTGCCGGAAAGACAACTTTTTTCGATATATTCGGTTTTTTACATGATTGTCTCTCCAGCAATGTCCGGTCTGCACTGGCCAAACGCGGAGGCTTTCAGGAGGTGGTTTCCCGTGATCAGACCGGGGATCTGGCGTTTGAAATCAAATTTCGCCCTTCTCCAGGCGAACCGGTGATTACTTATGAACTCACAATCGGATTAAATGAACGATCTGCGCCGGTAGTCAAAAAAGAAATCATGCGGTTCCGGAGAGGCCAATACGGAGCTCCCTGGAAAATCCTTGACTTCGCCGACGGAGAAGGCGTTGCCGCCGAGGGAGAACTCCAGTCTTATGAAGATGTACAAAAGGCAAATCGTGCCCCCCAGAAAGTATCTGCCCCTGACATACTGGCAGTAAAGGGCTTAGGTCAGTTTGAAAACTTTCCTGCCATGGCTTCTCTCAGAAAGTTAATCGAGGACTGGTATGTATCGGATTTTCATATTGAAAACGCACGCGGACGGCAGGAGGCAGGATACAGCGAATCCCTTTCTACCACGGGAGATAATCTGGCCCAGGTCGCCAAATATCTGTACGACAATCACAGAGAGCGATTTGATTCCATCTTAAATGCCATGAGAGAACGGGTACCCGGAGTAACCAATGTGGAGGCAAAAGTCACGGAGGATGGATATGTCATTCTCCGTTTTCAGGATGGTCAGTTCAAAAATCCCTTCTCCTCCAAGTTTGTCTCCGACGGAACGATCAAAATGTTTACCTATCTGGTCTTGCTGAGTGATCCCAGCCCCCATGCATTACTCTGTGTTGAGGAACCGGAAAATCAACTGTACCCTGAGCTTCTCTCCCAGCTGGCAGAAGAATTCCGGCATTATTCGAACATTGGCGGACAGGTTTTTATCTCTACACATTCGCCGGATTTTTTAAATGCAGTACGGCTTGATGAGCTGTATTGTCTTGTCAAAGAAAACGGCTATACCAGAATTGTACGCGCATGCGATCTGCCTTTAGTCGCCTCCCTGTATCGGGAAGGCGATCTTCCCGGCGCTCTCTGGAGCCAGGGGATCCTGTTGGAAGCTGCTGCAAAAGCAGGAGGAAACAAACGATGAAACTGATTTTTCTTTTAGAAGAACCCTCCATGAAATATCTCCTGTTAGAATTACTGCCCCGCATTTTGCCTCCCCATGTAGATTTCCAGGTCATCCCGCATAACGGAAAGCGCGATCTGGAAAAATCGATTCCCAAAAAACTGAGAGGCTGGAACGAACCTGGCGATATCCGTTTTGTGATTCTGCATGATCAGGATAATAAAGACTGTATAGAATTAAAACAGTCCCTATTAGAACTATGCAAAGTAACCGACCGGCCTGTTCTTGTCAGAATTGCCTGTCAGGAATTGGAATCCTGGTATTTTGGCGATATCAACGCACTGACAAAGGCCTACGGAAAGACAAAGTTAAAAAATCTGTCGAAGCAAAAAAAGTATCGCATCCCTGACAACATTCCTTCTCCCAAGGAAGAATTGTATAAGCTGATACCGGACCACCAGCAGATCGAAGGTGCCAAACGAATCGCTCCTCATATGGATATCAAGAACAATACCTCTGTCAGCTTTCAGGTTTTCGTAACCGGCATACAACGTTTGATAGAGAAATAATACATAATTTCACCACCGGGAGCAGCTTCCGGGACTTTCCCGGCAGCTGCTTCCGATCTTCTCTCACACACATTCCCTTTCATCCGCCAAAAGCCTCTCCACATCCAAAAGCCCCCAGCCCTGCTGATTCCTGGGAAGTCCCAGGTCCACCGCCCGCTCTCTCAGACGCAGCTTCACGTCCCGGTTGCTCATATCAGGATATTTTTCCAGTAAAAGGGCGATGGCCCCTGCCACGATAGGGGTGGACATGGATGTTCCGCTTTTTACGGAATACCTGTTCTCCCCGTTGCAGCAGCTGATGATGGCTGCGCCGGGAGCCAGAATCTCCGGCTTGCAGATACAGGACCCTGTAGGTCCCCGGCCCGAATAATCCACCATCCTGGTTCCCATGACATTGACCTCCTTGTCGTCGTCCGAGCAGCCTACGGTGATCACCTTTCTGCTGATACCCGGCGTGGTCACCGTCATGCGGCCCGGCCCGTTGTTGCCGGCTGCCACCACTACCACCAGGCCGTCGTCCCAGGCCGCATCCACGCCTCTCACCAGCGCGGAATTCTCCCCCATATTCCTGCGGGAATAGGAGCCGACAGAGATATTGAGAATCCGGATCCCGTACTGTTCTTTATGGTCCCTGATCCATTTCAGCCCTGTAAGCACATCAGAGGCATATCCTCCTCCCTTGGCATCCAGAACCTTCACGCAGACCAGATGGCACCCGGGGGCCATCCCCCGATACCTTCCCCCGGATGCCTCCCCGCTGCCTCCGATAATGGCCGCAATATGGGTTCCGTGCCCGTTGTCGTCATAGGGACATTCCCTCCGCCTCACCACGTCATGAAAGGCGGCGATCCTCTGTCCAAAATCTATATGGGGATAGACACCCGTGTCCAGCACCGCCACGCCCACTCCGCATCCGGTCAGCGCCCTGTCGGCTCCTGTCCCCCAATGAATCACCTGTTTTGCACGATTCACAATGATTTCCTTATTTTATTCTTTTCTTTAAGATATTCCCGACGCCGGCTCTTTGTTTCTCTCTGGCAACCTTAAGAATTTCTTCATAATCTATTTAAACATTCTACAAACATTTTCCTGGCCGCTGTGCTATACTAGGATCATAAGAAATGCACAACCTTAAATCCTTAATCCTTTTAATCCTGATTCAAAAGAAAAAGCACTCACCCCACACTTGCTGCAATGTGGGGTTTTTTCCTGTCCCGGGCCGTGATCCCGAAAGGCCTCTCCCAGGTTTTTCCCCAGCCTGCCATGGAAAATTTATACAAAAGCAGAGGGAAGAAGCGCTCCCCAAAGCACTTCTTCCCTCTGTATTTTTTTGTAATAGGTTCTTTCGGTTCTCTTACAAAATCCTTTCGCCGCCTCAGTGATAATCCTTAAGCAGGCCGCAGAAATCAAAAGTGGCAAAATAATCCTTCGGCGTCTCGGCCCTGCGGATCATCTCCACGGAGCCGTCTTCCTTTAGCAGAAGCTCTGCTGACCGGAGCTTGCCGTTGTAATTATATCCCATGGAAAATCCGTGAGCCCCCGTGTCGTGGATGATCAGAAGGTCTCCTTTCTCGATCTCCGGCAGTTCCCTGTCAATGGCAAATTTGTCACAGTTCTCACACAGAGATCCCACTACATCATACTTGTGATCGCAGGCCTTTTCTTCCTTCCCTGCCACGGTGATGTGATGGTAAGCTCCGTAAACTGCCGGGCGCATCAGGTTGACAGCACAGGCATCCACACCGATATATTCCTTGTAAGTATGCTTTTCATGGATAGCTCTGGTGACCAGACAGCCGTAGGGTGCCAGCATAAACCGTCCCAGCTCCGTGTACAGGGCCACGTCTCCCATGCCTGCAGGCACCAGGACCTCCTCATAGACCTTCCTCACTCCCTCCCCGATGACCATGATATCGTTTGCCTCCTGGTCCGGACGGTAAGGGATACCGATGCCTCCTGACAGATTGATAAACCGGATATCCGCGCCGGTCTCCTCATGAAGCCGGACTGCCAGCTCAAACAGGATCCTGGCCAGCATGGGATAATATTCATTGGTCACCGTGTTGCTGACCAGGAATGCGTGGATGCCGAAATGTCTGACTCCCTTTTCCTTCAGAATCTTAAACGCCTCAAAGATCTGTTCCGTGGTCATACCGTATTTGGAATCCCCCGGATTGTCCATGATGTTGTTGCTGATCTTAAACACTCCGCCCGGATTATACCGGCAGCAGACCGTCTCCGGGATCTTCCCGATGGTCTCTTCCAGGCACCGGATATGAGTAAAATCGTCCAGATTGATGATGGCTCCCAGCTGGTCTGCAAACCGAAACTCCTCGGGAGGCGTATCGTTAGACGAGAACATGATATCATGTCCCTTAAAACCGCAGGCCTCGGACATCATCAGCTCCGTCATGGAAGAGCAGTCGGTCCCGCATCCGCATTCCTTCAAGATCTTGAGGATAAAGGGATTGGGCGTGGCCTTGACTGCAAAATACTCTTTAAAGCCTTTATTCCAGGCAAATGCCTCTTTCAGCCGGTTTGCGTTGTCCCGGATCCCCTTCTCGTCGTAAAGGTGAAAGGGCGTCGGGTAATCTTTCGTGATCTGCTGCAGCTGCTCCAGTGTTACAAATGTCTCCTTTTTCATAGTCCTGTTCCTCTCTTTTTGTGATTTTTATCTTGATAAAGAAGCCCTGTTTCGGCAGGTTCCCTCACTCAGACGTCTTTCTTAAACAAAAGGCCTGCCGCGAAGCAGTGCAGCCGAAACTGCAGACCCCGCAGCAGACCCCTTCGTCTGACCGATGATCCCCCGATAACGGAAAGATCCTATAAAATATTTACGATCCTCATGATGTTGGTATCCTGAGCCGGTTCATGACGGCGTTCGTGGCTGACCACTCCGGCAGTGACTACCGCCACATCGCCGGATTCCAGGATTCCTTTTCCCCGCAGCAGGTCTACGGAAGAAGCGATGAGGATATCTGTGGAATCTGCCCGTTTGGCCAGAAACGGCGTGACACCCCAGAGGATCTGCATCTGACGCACAGCCGTACCGCTGGGAGACAGACCGATGATTCTGGCGCCGGGGCGGTATTTTGACAGAAGGCCTGCCGTAAACCCGCTGATGCTGGGGGCGATGATCACTTTGGCCTCCAGATCATGGGCAGTGGAAACAGAGGAAAAGCAGACCGCATTGGAGATCCTGCGCAGGTTCTCCGCCGACACGTTGCGCCTGAGATATGCGCTGTAATCCAGATGGGACTCGGTCTCCTCCGCGATCTGAGCCATCATCTTCAGAGCTTCCACAGGATATTTGCCCATGGCGGTTTCCCCGGACAGCATCACCGCGTCGGTACCGTCATAGACCGCATTGGCCACATCTGTCACCTCCGCCCTGGTGGGACGGGGATTGCGGATCATGGAATCCAGCATCTGAGTAGCCGTGATCACCGGCTTGCTGGCCTCGTTGCACTTGCGGATGATCTCTTTCTGAATGTAGGGAACCCGCTCTGCAGGGATCTCCACGCCCATGTCGCCTCTGGCTACCATAATGCCGTCGCTGGCCTGGATAATAGAGTCAATATTGTCGATACCCTCCGCATTCTCGATTTTGGCGATGACTTTGATACTGGAACCGGCCACATCCAGCATCTGTTTGATCTCTATGATGGCATCCGCATTGCGGACAAAGGAAGCGGCGATAAAATCAAAGCCCTCCTCGATCCCGAACCAGATATCTTCCTTGTCCTTCTCCGTCAGGGCAGGAAGCTTCACCCTGACATTGGGGACATTGACTCCTTTTCTCTGGCCCAGCTCGCCGCCGTTGACCACCCGGCAGCGGATCTCCGTTCCCTCGACCTGCTCTACCTGAAGCTCGATCAGGCCGTCGTCGATCAGAATACGGTTGCCGGGAACCACGTCCTCATTAAGACCGCCGTAATTGATATGGCAGACATTCTCGTCGCCTTCCACAGCTCTTGTGGTCAGGGTAAATTCCTGACCCTCTGTCAGAGTCACTTTTTTTCCGTCTTTTAACAGTCCCGTGCGGATCTCAGGCCCTTTGGTATCCAAAAGAGCGGCGATGGGAAGACCCAGTTCTTCTCTCACACTCTTTAACTGGTCCAGACGCGCCTTCTGTTCTTCGTGATCCCCGTGAGAAAAATTAAATCTTGCAATGTCCATGCCGTTTAAGGCAAGATCCACCATGACCCTGCGGTCATCGGAGTTGGGGCCCATGGTGCAGATGATCTTTGTTTTCTTCATAATATAAAGCTCCTCCCTGTTTGTCTAATGATCGTGAAGACGGGCGATGTCTTCCGTCACGTGCTGATGGGTATACAGATGATCCTGGCAGTATTCCAGGCCGCCTTTACATTTGGAACAGTACCGGAACTCCAGATTGGGGTCATCCTGCTCCGTGCGGCCGCAGACTGCACACCGGTGGATCGTGCGTCCTCTGGGCACAGCCTTGATCCTGGTTTTGAAATCGTGTTTCCGCT
Source organism: uncultured Hungatella sp. (assembly GCA_910586845.1). Taxonomy (GTDB): domain Bacteria; phylum Bacillota; class Clostridia; order Lachnospirales; family Lachnospiraceae; genus UBA3402. Next base: position 13,640 of record CAJUJV010000017.1, on the reverse strand, counting down.
TCATCTCCCTGGGACTGTAGCGCTGATAATTACGGGTCATAGCCACAAACAGGATCACATTGATCAGGGACAGAATGATCTCACACCGGATGCTGGCCGTCCCTTTGACAAAACTGTAGGCATACACCGCGGTCTCCGCCACTGCCAGCCATTTGGCCTTGATGGGGATCACCATAAACAGCAGAAACTGCACGTCAGGAAAACAGACGGCAAACGCCAGGAATATGGAGAAATTCAGGAAACCGGTGGTGATGTAGTAACTCTCATGAAATACCACATATCCCGCCAGCGCCGCCAGAATCTGACCGATAACACCCATAAAAAAGAACACGTTAAACCGGAAAGATCCCCAGACACGCTCCAGGGTAAGTCCCAGGCTGTGGTACATGAACAGAGCGATAACCCCGAAGAAAATGTCGCTCAGCACCCAGCTTCCCAGCGCCGGAGGATAGATGAGGAAAGTCACCAGACGCCAGATCTGGCCGTGGAAAATGGCAGCCATATCCAGAGACAGGTAAAGCCAGTAGAACATGGGATTAAGCAGATACAGGATCAGACCCATCCCATAGAGGATCACGATATAGTACATCAGATTACTGATGGCATATCTCCCGTACTTTTGTTCCAGTTTGCGAAAAAACTTCATGTTATTATCCTTTCCTGCAAGATTAAAACAGGTCTTTCTTGGAAAAAATCAGGGTCACTACCAGAGACAGCACAACTGTAAATCCGATAACGATCCAGAATCCTTCCGGATGAGTTGCAAATGGGATCCCAAGAACATTCATACCGTAAAAGCTGGCTATCATAGTGGGGATCGCCATAACCAGAGTGATGGTGGTCAGAAGCTTCATCACGATATTCAGATTGTTGGAAATCACCGAAGCCACTGCCTCCGTGGTCACATTCAGGTTGCCGCTGTAGATATTGGCCATCTCAATGGCCTGTTTGTTCTCGATGATGACATCTTCAAGAAGCTCCGTATCTTCCGGATATTTCTTGATCTTATCCGTCTTCATCAGTTTCTCCAGGACTACTTCGTTGGAACGGAGTGACGTGGAAAAATACAGAAGGCTCTTCTCCAGTTCCAGAAGCTCCATCAGCTCCTGATTCTTCTGAGCCTTGTGAAGCTTCCTCTCCACCACATCGCTCTTCTTGTCAATGACTCTTAAGTACTGCAGGTACATGGAAGCGTTTTTATAGAGGATCTGCAGGATAAACCTGGTCTTCATATAAGTATAAAATTCTTTCACTCTTCCGTCCATAAATGCTGTCAGGATCGGCGTCTCCTCCAGACATATGGTGATGATCATCTGCTCCGTAACGATGATTCCCAGAGGAATGGTCACATACCAGTCCTTCCCGCTTCTCTCCTCAATAGCCGGAATATCCACCAGGATCAGAGTGTAATGATCCTCCAGTTCTATACGGGAACGTTCCTCCTCATCCAGAGGGGCTCTCAGATGGTCCGGATCGATACCGTAACTCTCCGAAATCTCCAGGATCTCCGTAGCCGTAGGATCCGTAAGGGCCATCCAGACGCCGTTTTCTACCTCATCTCTCTGATGGATCCCCCCATCCTCTGTCATAAAGATCTGAATCATAGTCTCACCCTTTTCCTGTAAGCGGTTTTTTCCAAATATATCCTTGACTTTACCATTATAGTTTGTGCCAAGAGGTTTGTCAAACAAATCTGCACAAGCCTCCGGAACTATATAAGCATTTTCACCATATTTTTAAAGGCAGTTAACAATTTTTTAACAGTGCCCCCCAATTGTTTTCTTTCTTAATTTATGGTACACTACCTACGGTATGCCCATATACATGTTACTTCAGCCCGTCGGGCATGTCTTTATGCAAAGGAGGCAGGGATTTACCCCGCAAATATGAAAAACAATTACTCTTTAGGGATCGATATCGGTTCCACCACTGTAAAAATAGCAGTCACCGACAGCGAGCACCATATGCTGTTTGCCGACTATGAGAGACACTACGCCAACATCCAGGAAACCCTGGCTCTTCTCCTGACACGGGCCCGGGAAAAGCTGGGAGAGCTGATCCTGCACCCTGTCATCACCGGTTCCGGAGGTCTGACTCTGGCCTCCCATCTGGAGGTTCCCTTTGTCCAGGAGGTGGTGGCTGTGGCCACGGCTCTTCAGGCAGAAGCGCCCCGGACCGATGTGGCGATCGAGCTGGGCGGGGAAGATGCCAAGATCATCTATTTTTCCGGCGGTATTGACCAGCGCATGAACGGGATCTGCGCAGGCGGTACCGGTTCTTTTATTGACCAGATGGCAGCTCTTCTGCAGACCGATGCCTCGGGACTCAACGAGTATGCCAGAGACTACCAGATGATCTACCCCATCGCTGCCAGATGCGGCGTATTCGCCAAATCCGATATCCAGCCCCTGATCAATGAGGGAGCTACCAGAGAGGACCTGGCCGCCTCCATCTTCCAGGCAGTGGTCAACCAGACCATCAGCGGCCTGGCCTGCGGCAAGCCTATCCGGGGCAATGTGGCGTTTCTCGGAGGACCTCTCCATTTCCTGCCGGAACTGCGCCAGGCATTTATCCGGACTCTGAACCTGTCCGGAGAACAGATCATCGCTCCTGCCCATTCCCACCTTTTTGCCGCTCTCGGCGCTGCCATGAACAGCAGAGAAGATATGAGCATCTCCCTTGACGAGATGGTGACCCGGCTGACTCACGGCATCAAGATGGATTTCGAGGTGAAGCGCATGGAGCCCCTGTTCATGGATCAGGAAGATTATGACCGCTTCACTGCCCGTCACAACTGCCACATGGTGAAGAAAGCGCCTCTGGCCTCTTATGAGGGCAACTGCTTTCTGGGCATCGATGCCGGCTCCACCACCACCAAAGTGGCTCTGGTCGGGGAAGACGGCACTCTGCTGTACCACTTCTACAGCAACAACAACGGAAGCCCTCTGGCCACTGCCATCCGCTCCATGCGTGAGATCCGGGCTCTGCTGCCTGATACCGCTGTCATCGCCTGGTCCTGTTCCACCGGCTACGGGGAAGCCCTCTTAAAGGCGGCCCTGATGATGGATGAAGGCGAAGTGGAGACCATCTCCCACTATTATGCTGCAGCATTTTTCGATCCCCAGGTAGACTGTATCCTGGACATCGGCGGCCAGGATATGAAATGCATCAAGATCCGGGATAAGACCGTGGACAGTGTTCAGCTCAACGAGGCCTGTTCCTCGGGCTGCGGCTCCTTCATCGAAACCTTCGCCAGATCCCTCAACTATTCTGTGGAAGATTTTGCAAAAGAAGCCCTGTTTGCCCAAAATCCCACGGACCTGGGAACCCGCTGCACCGTATTTATGAATTCCAATGTAAAACAGGCCCAGAAGGAGGGGGCCAGCGTGGCCGATATCTCCGCCGGACTGGCCTACTCGGTAATCAAAAACGCGCTCTACAAGGTGATCAAGATCACCAATCCTTCTGATCTGGGCTCCCATGTGGTAGTCCAGGGCGGCACTTTTTATAATGATGCGGTGCTGCGCAGTTTCGAGAAAATATCCGGCTGTGAAGCCGTCCGTCCTGACATCGCAGGGATCATGGGCGCTTTCGGCGCCGCTCTGATCGCGAGAGAACGGTATGAAGAGGGACGCCGCACCACTCTTCTGCCCCTGGACAAGATCATCAATCTGAAATACGAGACTTCCATGGCTCGATGCAAGGGCTGTACCAACCGGTGCGTCCTGACAGTCAACCGGTTTGAGGGAGGACGCCAGTTCATCAGCGGAAACCGCTGCGAGAGGGGACTGGGCAAAGAGAAGATTAAAAAAGAAGTTCCCAACCTCTTCGACTACAAATACCACCGGATGTTTGACTATGAGGCCCTGACTCCGGACATGGCTTCCCGGGGAACCATCGGCATCCCCAGAGTACTGAATTTTTATGAAAACTATCCTTTCTGGGCCGTATTTTTTAAAGAGCTGGGCTTTCGGACTGTACTTTCCCCCCAGTGAACGGGAAAGATCTACGAACTGGGCATCGAATCCATTCCCAGCGAGTCGGAATGTTATCCGGCCAAGATCGTACACGGACATGTATCCTGGCTCATCGCCCAGGGCATCCGGACCATCTTTTATCCCTGCATTCCTTATGAGAGGAATGAACAGCCGGAGGCCGGCAATCATTACAACTGCCCCATGGTCACCTCCTATGCCGAGAACATCAAGAACAATGTGGAGGAGCTGGCCGAAAAACAGGTCCGGTTCCTGAACCCTTTCATGGCATTTACCAGCGAAGAGATCCTGGGACGCCAGCTGGCCGCAGAATTTAAAAAGGAATTTGGCATCCCCGAAAAAGAAGTTCTGGATGCCGTTCATAAAGGCTGGCAGGAGCTTATGGCTTCCCGTCTGGATCTGCTGAAAAAAGGCGAGGAGACGATTCAGTGGTTAAAAGACCACAATCGTCACGGCATCGTCCTGGCCGGCAGACCCTATCATATCGATCCGGAGATCCACCACGGAATCCCGGATATGATCACCTCCTACGGCATGGCGGTTCTTACGGAAGACTCCGTCTCCCATCTGGGACAGGTGGAACGTCCTCTTATCGTGACGGATCAGTGGATGTATCACTCCAGACTCTATGCCGCCGCTTCCTATGTAAAGACAAGCGACTTTCTGGACCTGATTCAGCTCAATTCCTTCGGCTGCGGCCTGGATGCCGTCACTACGGACCAGGTACATGATATTCTTTCCGCTGCCGGGAAGATTTATACGGTCTTAAAGATCGACGAGGTCAACAGCCTGGGAGCCGCCCGCATCCGGGTCCGCTCTCTCATCGCCGCCCTGAAGGTGAGGGATATCAATCATTTTGAGAGAAAGATGGTCAGCAGCGCCTACAACCGGGTCATGTTCACCAAAGAGATGAAGAAGACCTACACTCTTCTGTGCCCTCAGATGTCTCCCATCCACTTTGACCTGCTGGAACCGGCTATCCGGTCCTTTGGCTATCAGATCGAGATCCTGAAAAACGACGACCGCTCTGCTATCGACGTGGGACTGCAGTATGTAAACAACGATGCCTGCTATCCGTCTCTCATCGTCATCGGGCAGGTGATGCAGGCCCTTCTGTCCGGCAGATACGACCTGGATCACACCGCCGTATTCATGAGCCAGACCGGCGGCGGCTGCCGGGCTTCCAACTATATCGGATTCATCCGCCGTGCCCTGGAAAAAGCAGGCATGGCTCAGATCCCGGTTATCTCCATCAACGCCAACGGCATGGAGACCAACCCCGGGTTCCAGCTTACGGTCCCTCTTCTCATCAAATGTATGCAGGCAGTGGTCTACGGAGACATCTTCATGAGAGTTCTCTATGCCACCAGACCCTATGAGAAAGAACCGGGAGCCGCAGACAGGCTTCATCAGGCCTGGAAAAAAAGATGTATCGCTTCCCTTTCCAAGCGCTCCCCGGCTATGATGGAGTTTTATCGGAACGTAAAAGGGATTATCCGGGAATTTGACACCCTTCCCAGACTCGATGTGAAAAAGCCCAGGGTAGGCATCGTGGGAGAGATCCTGGTAAAATTCTCTCCTCTGGCCAACAACCACATCGTGCAGCTGCTGGAATCCGAAGGCGCCGAGGCGGTCATGCCGGACCTGATGGATTTTCTTCTGTACTGTTTCTACAACACGAACTTCAAGGCGGAGAATCTGGGAGGCAAAACCTCCACGGCCAGGTTGTGCAACGTGGGAATTTCCCTGCTGGAATACCTGCGGAAGGTGGCCCGGAAAGAATTTCTGGCCAGCACACACTTTACCGCTCCCGCCCGAATCCAGGATCTGGCCCGGATGGCCCGGGAATTCGTCTCCCTGGGCAATCAGACCGGCGAAGGCTGGTTCCTTACCGGCGAGATGCTGGAACTGATCCACAGCGGCGTGGAGAATATTGTCTGTACTCAGCCTTTCGGCTGTCTCCCCAACCATATCGTGGGAAAAGGCGTGATCAAAGAACTGCGGCGGGCCTATCCCGGCTCCAATATCATCGCCGTGGACTACGACCCGGGCGCCAGCGAAGTGAACCAGCTGAACCGGATCAAGCTCATGCTGGCCACGGCGCAGAAAAATCTGGACAAAAAGCAGTGAAAGAACCGGCGGGATGCCCCCGCCGGTTTTTTGATCTCTTTAAATTTATAAAGTACTTGAATCTCTTGCCTGGCAATGGTATACTGTCATCAGAAACAGCATTTATCTATCATTCATTTTATCGGATCAATCTTTTTAATAGGGGTCTGATCGGCCTGATTTTCACGGTTAAAACATAATCTGTACGAAAGGAATTTAATGAAAAAAGAAAAATTACAATGGCATCCCGGATTCTGCGCCGCCATACAGATAGAACTGGAAGATCAGGCCGGCGAAATGGATTTTCTCTCAGAATATAATCTCTCAAAAAAGCCTCTTCAGGCAGATCTGGTGATCATCAAAAAACAGTCTGATATTCCCTCTGGTAACGAAAACAATCTCTGCGGCATTCTGTCCAGATACAATATCCTGGTCTGCTCCAAGCGTCCTTTAAAGCTGTTGAAATACCTGAAAAACTGTTGTAAAATGGTTATAACAACCATCTCTCCGGGAATCTACGAAGCCGCAGGATCCGGGCTGTTTCGTACATACATGATTGTTGCTCATCCCAGATACGGAGGCAGTTATCCCTGGCTTAACGCGCTGACAGATTCCTTCACGGATCATGACAGAACTCATGTAAAACAATTGTTAAAAGAAGTAGACGAAAGTCCGGATGCCAATCGGGAAGCGGTTCTGGAACTGCTGATGAAGGCCAATCCAGAACTGATACAAAAAATCAAGAAGGAGGAAGACATGAGGTCATTACAGATATTATTCGCACCCGAATTAGCCGAAGCCAAGGCCAAACTGAGGATTCAGGTCGAACAGGAGGTTCGGGATGAGTTCGACCAAAAGGTACGCGCTCAGGCCCAAAAGGAAGCCAGGACCGCCACAGAAGCCCATATCCGCCGGACAGCATGCAACATGTTCCAGCACGGATTTTCTCCCGACGATACAGCGGGAATTATGGAACTGGATATGAAGATCGTCAAAAAGTGGCACAGAGAATGGAAGAAGGAAAGAACTGCGGTGACGGTATGATATGCCGGAGATCAAATACAGGCTCCGCCTAATATAAAAACGGCTTATGGATCGGTCAAAATATCAGAGCCAGCGTATGGCGGGAGATTATATGAAATGTATAAAGAAATATTCCATAAAAATGTGCCATATAAACGGTGCCGAAATTTATATTACCAATCCTGTATTCTATGATGAAATTATCGCCGATACAGAACTTCTGACGTCACTTTTTATCTCTGTACAGGATGTTATAAACTGTATCAGATATATTTCTGATGTAAAATCTGATGACTTTAATCTTTTTCTGGCTTTTGCCCATTTTAAGAACAGAAAACAGCTTTATTCTTGGCTGCCGGTAGCCTGTTGTAAATACAGTGATACCTTTTATCCTGTTAAAATCCGCAGCTCCTGCCTATGCAGAAACTGCGGTCATATTTATCATGGGATTGTTATTATGCCTGTGGAAGAATATGATCCTGTCTTTTATCCTGCTGTTGATAACCTTCAGCCGATTCCCCGGATATTTAAAAAAATACGCTGCGAAAGCTGCGGGAAATTACTGCAGAATCATTTGATCATGATCCACACATCCAGAGATCTGCCAGAAGCCCAGGCCCGGCTCCGGCCCGCAGAAGAGAAAAATAATCCCTGAGGCCCTCCGGCAGGCGATAATACTCCTTTCGAGGGGCTGCACATAGAAAAAGAGCTGTCACCCACCGGAACACCGGCGTTTTGTGACAGCTCTTTTATGTCTGCAATCTTCTGTAACCCTATCGTTTTATCTATGTCCCCTCATCAGCTGTAGATGGGATATGCATCGCAGATCTTTGTGACCTCGCCTCTGATATAATCTGCCTTATTCTCAAAATCCGTGGCAGCCAGCCAGATACACTCTGCGATCTTCTCCATATCCCCTTCTTTCAGACCTCTGGAGGTAATGGCCGGCGTTCCGATCCTCACTCCGGAAGTGACAAAGGGGCTTCTGGGATCATTGGGCACCGTGTTCTTATTCAGAGTAATGTACACCTCGTCGCACCGGTTCTGCAGCTCCTTGCCGGAGATATCCATGCCCCGCAGATCTACCAGCATCAGATGGTTGTCCGTGCCGCCTGTGAGGATCTTAAATCCCTGCTTCTCCAGAGCCTCCGCCAGAGCCGCGGCGTTTTTCACCACCTGCTTCTGATATTCTTTGAATTCCGGCTTCAGGGCTTCTCCGAAACATACGGCCTTGGCCGCGATCACATGCTCTAAGGGACCTCCCTGAGTTCCCGGGAAGATGGCTTTGTTAAAGTTAAACTTCTCTGCCGCCTCCTTGTTGGCCAGGATCATGCCGCCTCTGGGGCCTCTTAAAGTCTTATGGGTGGTGGTAGTCACCACGTCTGCATAGGGAATGGGGCTGGGATGAAGGCCTGCCGCCACCAGTCCGGCGATATGAGCCATATCCACCATCAGATATGCACCCACCTTGTCCGCTACTTCTCTGAACCGCTTAAAGTCGATGGTTCTCGCATAAGCGCTGGCTCCTGCCACGATCAGCTTCGGTCTGGCTTCCAGAGCGATCCTCTCCAGCTCGTCATAGTCGATATATCCTTCGTCGTTGACCCCATAGGGCACGATATTAAAGTACAGGCCGGAGAAATTTACCGGGCTGCCGTGAGTCAGATGACCGCCGTGGTCTAAGTTCATGCCCATCACCGTATCTCCCGGCTTCAGCATGGCCACAAAAACCGCCACATTGGCCTGGGCTCCGGAATGGGGCTGTACATTGGCATAATCACAGCCGAACAGCCTCTTCGCCCGCTCGATCGCCAGTGTCTCCACCACATCCACACACTGGCAGCCGCCGTAATACCTTTTCCCTGAGTAACCTTCTGCATATTTATTAGTCAGAACCGTGCCCATAGCCATCATGACCGCCTCGGACACAATATTTTCTGAGGCTATCAATTCCAGATTCCGTCTCTGTCTGGCTGCTTCTGACTCAATGGCCTGACCCACCTCCGGATCAAACCTGGTGATAAATTCCATGACTTCATTAACCATGTTTTGTCTGCTCCTTCCTGATCTGTATCAAGTTAATCTATTATAATTGCTTTTCCGGTCTCATGTCAAGATGGCTTTTATTCCGACTCCTTCTCCCTCATGGACAGAAGGCCCCGGGGATGCTATAATATCTGTGACACGTCGCAGACGGGAGAAAATAATTGAGGAGGAAAAGTTATGAAACAGAACCCCAGGCTTGTCGTCCGCCCTGACAAAGCAACCGCCGGTTTCCAGATCATGTCTGCCTCCATGGCGGCCCTGCTTCTCGGAGCCTGTCTGTACCCCGGAGCAGGCCTGCCCATATCCTGTCTTTTTTTCGGATTTCCTCTGTGTATATGGACCGGATATACTATCCTGCGCTGCCGAAATCAGAGAATCTTTGTTTTTGACTGGGGAATGGTTTTCTGCAGTATGTGGGGCAGGGTGACAAAGGTAAGATATGAGCATCTCACCTCTGTCCGGATCACCACAGGTTTCTCCACAAAAAGACGCGTGATCTATGCGGAATTTTACAGGGATGATTCCTATGTGGCATCCTGCTGTTCTTATGATGAAAATTACTCCCGGCTGATGAAATATCTGTCTGAACGAGTGCCTGAAAAACTGGACTGGGCACAGGAGCTTCTGTAGACAGCTGCTAATGGTTCTGCTGGCAGAACCGATACTCTTTTATGACCATCTGGATCGTTCTGTTTCCGTTATATTCATTGATCCCCGGATAATAGATCACATCCATATCTCTTCTGGTCCCCATCTCTTCCAGAAACGCATCTCCCTCTGTAAAGAGAATCCCATCTATGGGTGTCCCGGAAGGCGTCACCAGGGACAGCCTGACCGCATTCCTGTTTTTTCCCAGAACCCTGGCGCTTTTTATATGTACAGACTTCTGAGCAAACTTGGGTTTTTCGTTGCCCTGTCCAAAAGGCTCCAGCATCTCCAGTTCCCGGATCAGGGACTCTGACACATATTCCATGGGCATGGCCACATCGATCCAGATTTTCGGCGTCAGATCCTCCTCTGTCAGTTCTGCCTGTTCATTGAGAGCACGCCGAAATCGTTCCACGTTTTCTTCCTTCAGGGAAAGCCCTGCTGCCATGGGATGGCCTCCGAACCTGATGAGAAGCTCTTTCACCTTAAGAAGAGCCTCAAACATATGGTAGCCCTCAATAGAACGTCCGGACCCCTTCACTCCCTCCGCTGCCCTGGTCAGAACGATGGAAGGTTTGTGGTATCGTTCCCTCAGACGTCCTGCGATGATCCCTGCCAGGGATTCATGACATTCCGGAAGGTACACCACCAGCACCTTATCCATACCATATCTGGCCTCTGCCTGGGCTGCAGCCCGCTCGGTCTCCTCGCTGGTCATGTCTTTTCTCTGATCGTTCAGCTCTTTTAATTCCTGTGCCAGCCTGTCTGCTTCCTCCGGATCTCTGCTCAGCAGGAGTCTGAGAGCCATTTTGGCTGTCTGAAGCCTTCCACCCGCATTAAGACAGGGCCCGATGACGAATCCGATGTGAAAGGCGCTCAGATGAGAGATATCCAGATTATTTTTCTCCACCAGTTTTTTCAGTCCCAGACTTTTGCTCTCCTGTATGCGGCACAGCCCTTCTCTCACCAGGATCCGGTTCTCATCCTGAAGACACATCACATCCCCCACTGTGGCGATGGCGGCAAACTCGATCATCTCTTCCCACTCCCGGAGAGGGATCCCTGTTTTCTCATACAGAACCTGAATCAGTTTATATGCCACCACGGCGCCGCAGATCTCCTTCCAGGGATAAGTACAGTCCTGCTGTTTTGGATTGACGATGGCTGCCGCCAGAGGCAGCACATCCTTTCCATCCTCTCTCGCTATATCGTGGTGGTCGGTGATAATCACTGTCAGACCCAGTTCTCTGGCTCTCTTCATCTGGTCTATGGCAGAAATCCCGTTATCGCAGGTGAGGATGGTATCCACACCGTCTGCTGCCGCCGCCTCGATAATCTGTTCATTGATCCCGTACCCGTCCTTTATCCGGTCCGGAATCTCATAGTCCGCCGCGGCTCCCACCCGGTTCAGCGCCTGAAACAGGAGATAGGTAGAGCAGACGCCGTCGATATCATAATCTCCCACGATCCTGATCTGTTTTCCTTCATGGATCTTCTCTATAAGAATATCGGCCGCCTTCTCCACATCTTTTAACAGATAAGGAGAATACAGATCTTTTCTTGTTCCGTACAGATATTTCCTGATGGCTTCTTCTCCGTTCACATCCCGGTTTCTCATGACCCTGGCTGTCACGGGGCTGATATGAAATTCCTCTGCAATCTTGTTAAAATCCGCTCTTTTGGCATAAACCATCCACTTTGCCGTCATCTGCTTTTGTTATCCTTTCTGCCCGTTTTCATAGTCCCTCAGCCGTTTTCTTCTCTCTCTGTAATCCGGCAGCTGTTCCTCCACAAGCTTCCAGAACCTGGGAGAATGATTCATCTCTTTCCTGTGTGCCAGCTCATGGACCACCACATAATCCAGAAGTTCTTCCGGCACAAGTACCAGCCTCCAGTTGTAGTTCAGATTGCCTTTTGCGCTGCAGCTGCCCCATCTGGTGGACTGATCCCTGATGGTGATCTTTCCGTAAGTGACTTCCATCTTCCCGGCCCACTCCCAGGTCTTCCTGGCCAGCAGCCATCTGGCATGCTGCCGGTACTGCTCCACCTGTTCCTCTGTATAGACTGTCTGTTCGTGGTTTCTTCTGAGAACCTCCTCACGGTGCTGCCGGATCCATGTTTCATGATCCCTGACAAATTCCTGCGCCTGTCTGTCAGTGACTCTCAAAGGACACCTTACCACAACACTGCCGTCTCTTCTGATCTGGAGTGCCATGGTTTTTCTTCCGGAACGGATCACTTCAAAGGAAATCGTCTCTTCTCTGGTCTTCATAATTATCTTCCATGTCTCCGAATATGATGCACAGCCGGGGATTATCCCGTTCTGCGTCTTTCATTACCTTCTTCACCCGGCCCAGGTAGTCGGACACTCTGCTCCCGTCGTCAGGCGGACAGAAAACTCCCACACAGGTATCTTCTGTGACGGAAGTCAGCTCATCATAGAGTGCATCCAGGTTACCGCCGTAATAATCGGAAAACTCCAGTTCAAATTTCAGATATTCATGGATCCGTTCCACGGTTCTGGCCGGGTTCAGATCCAACAGTACTTTTTTCATGGCAGTACCTCCCCCTGTTATTGGCCGTACAGCTGCTCAAATGTTTTATAATGGTCTTCCGTGTAATAGATCAGCCCGTCATCGGAATAAACGATCCTTCCGGCTCCCCGGTATCCTCCTTCATAGTCGATGTCGCACTCATAATATTTTCTGCCCTTTTTATCCGGCAGAAGCCCCTCATAATTTCCGAACCGGCTGCCCCCGATGCTCATGCCCGGAGCCACTTCCCACAGATTTCCTGCCCGGCTGTCCCAGCCCAGGTTCTCTGCCTCTTTCTTCGTAATATAATTGTCGGGAAGATGGCCGTAAAGATGAAGGTACAATCCTACCTCTTCCTTCGATGTGTAGCTGCCGGACTCCTCCACGGTTCCGGTCTCCGGCCCATCGGATTCTTCCTCTCCGTCGAAGCTCTCAGCCGCGCCGTTCTCCTCCTCTTTGCCGGAGCTCTCAGCCGCGCTGCTCTCCTCCTTTCCGCCCGAATCCTGTGTCCCGTCTTGCTGTCCTTCCCCCTCGGTAATCCCGGCTCCGCCGGTCTCTTCCACCATGACAAAAGTCTGAGGGGCAAAGGTGTTATCGTCTCCGGACAGGGCCGCGCTGCAGCCTGCCAGGCATACGATCACCAGCCACAGGGCGCTTAAGAATGCCGGAAATTTTCTTCCTGTTCTCCCCTGCCGCCTTTGTCTGTTGCCTCTACCGCTTTTCTGCTCCATCAGAACCACTCCTCCCTTTTCTCTGTTTTCTCATGTCTGCCGGTAAATGCCAACACGGGAGGCACTGCCCTTCCCGGCACAGCCGCCTCCCGTCTGAATCAGCTCTCATCTGATGCCAGGCTCAGATATCAAACTTTCCTTCTTCGTCTTCTTCCTCAAAATATTCCCGGTACTCCACATCGATCTGATGGCGCATCCGCTTCATGCTGAAGTACAGATGATCCTTCAGCGCCTGCTCCATGCCGGAAATATCTTTTTTCTCCAGAAAACCGATAAGTTCCTCGTGTTCGTGGATGATCCGGTCAAAGTCCGTCTCTGTCACGAAGTCAAGCATGCGGAATCTGGTATAGTGAAGCTGCTGTTCCTGCAGAAGTTTCCAGAGCCAGATCTTCTTGGTAGCCTCAAACCAGAAACCGTGCATCTGGGCATCCAGACGGTAAAACTGTTCCGGCTTAAAATTACCCGTCTGCACCAGAGCCTTCTGCTTTCTCAGCATATAATACACGTCTTCCATGAGAAGAGGCGTGGCGATCTGAGAAAAATCCCTCATCACC
>CAJUJV010000016.1:58022-60018 GCA_910586845.1 uncultured Hungatella sp. | reverse complement strand
AAATCCCACTCATCAAGTACAAAAATAAACTCTGCGGAATCTTCCCATTCGTAGATATCATTCAGGACATCCCATACTGCCTCTTCCTCATCAATGTGTATATGGGGATAACTGCATCTCAGATCATGGATCAATCTGCTTTCTATCCTGCTGATATACTGCTCATAAGAATTGCAGTTTTTTGGAATCTCGTTAAATGTAATATGAATCACATTATGTCTGTTCAGGTGTTCCTCAAATCTGCCATCACGACCTATGGTCAATTTTTCAAATATATTTCTGCTGTCCTGTGCCTTTCCAAAAAAAGACGCAATCATGTCTGCTGTGATCGTTTTTCCAAACCGGCGCGGCCGGGTGATACAGATATATCTCTGATCCTTACTGCCAGTCTGTCCAGGAGAAACATCGTCCCTACGTTCTATCATCGGAATCAGTTCTTTCAGCATCGCAGTCTTGTCAACAAAGTAAATTGACTGCACTGTTTTCTTATAGACCGTGTATGGTTTCTTGCTGTTTAGATAAACACCCATAATGCCTTGTCCCCTCCCCTCTGAATGTTTTGATATATGATATCATTTTAGCATGATTGAGTTCCCGCTTCTCCCGCAGCACTTCCACCCTGCACTCATGCTGTCTCTTCTCAAGCCTTCTGTCATGAATAATCCCTACAGCAAAGTTCTTAGATCAGGCGCAGCTCCTTGAGCTTTTTCTGAAATTCTTCCTCGCTCATCTCTTTTCTGGCAGCTGCCTCCCTGACAGTCAGGATCCCGTCTTTGATCAGCCCATGGAGAGTTTTGAACTCCCCCTGTGCGATTCCCTGCTCAATTCCTCTTTCGATTCCCTGTTCGATTCCTCTTTCGATTCCCTGTTCGATTCCATCCTCCATCAGCATCTTGCCAAGCAGTGTCATTGACATCATCTCCTTCATTTGTTTTATCTCTTCCACAGTCAAAAATTTCATCGCAAGGGCATAAAGTACAGATTGCATATGGATCAGTTCTCTGTCCTCTAACCTTCCCTGTTCCCTCTGAAGAATCTCAAGGCTTTTTCTTACTCTCATGGCCTGCGGCATCTCTCCTTCCATGAGGGGCGTCAGCAGGATTCTCAGCATTTCCTCTCTGTCCAGTTCTTTTTTCTTCTGTTTTTCTTCCAGATTCCTGATCGTTTCATCTGCATTGTAGTCCTTCATGCGGATGATCCCCACACGGTATACACTGGATCCCTGTGACATCTGGCTTCTGAGAACCTTTGTCTTTGACGTGCACAGCACATATGTGGAAACTTCCACTCCATAACGATAACTGATCACAGCCTCACAGGCACGAAAACGCCGCAGATCCGCTGTTGAAATGCGGTCGCTCTCAAATTCCAGATGTTTCCAGGTCCCGTCCTCCATCTCATAATTGAAATCAGCCAAGAAATCACTGATCTCCAGGAACACGGCCTCTGTAGGCGCAGCTCTCCTAAGCTTTCCCTCCACCCCAAGCAAAGGCAGCAATTCCTTTCCCAGAAACCAGGCCGCATCTTTCAGCACCCGGTCCTCAACGGGATATCGCTCCTTTGGTAAAGACCCTTCGGGATCCTTGTTTTGTTTCCTCTTTCTCACGTAACCTCCTTCGCGGAGGGACACGGAAGGACTGTCTCTATTATATATTTTTTTTCCTTCTCAGACAATAGTCCTCTGCTGTATATTTTTATTTGTCTTGGATTTTCTCTGCCTGATACCAGGCTGACTGTCAGATCTTTTCCTGCCAGATGGTGCGGGAGGAGAAGTCTCCCGCTGAATCGGCTGTAATTGTGTGACGACAGAATTTCCGTGTCCGCTCTATCGTCTGATGGTAAGTAGTATAGCATAAGTGGCGGGAGGTGTAAAGGACCTCTGAGTGTTCAAACTGATTGCTGGTCTGGTATCTCTTTAAGCAGCTACTTTTACACGTTCAGATCATCGACCCTCGTGCTCTCCACTAATGCATAGGGTACCACTCTGGTTTTTGCC
>CAJUJV010000016.1:54923-58012 GCA_910586845.1 uncultured Hungatella sp. | reverse complement strand
TAAAATTTGTTGTCATAAATTTCTAATCTGATTTTGTTCATTTGGTCTCTTCTGATTTTCTATAATTTTTGATTCAATATTTCTTTATATATCGGACTATTTTCTTAATATTTTCATTTTTCATATAAATCAATCCAAAAAGCAAGATCGTCAATAAGATACAGAATAAAAGTTTCTCAATCAGTGTTATTATGCTCACAACTGACACAAGGTCCATCACAAAATATATTACTTTCGTCAAAATCAAAAAAGCAAAATAAAATTTTCCAAGAGTAATCCAATATTTACTCATTTTAATGCCACAATAATCTTTCACAAAAACTTTTGTTTCCCATGGCATTCCGATAAGTGCCATCGAGATTATCGTAGAAACAACAACGCCATTCAATCCTATACGTTTCACCAAAATCATGTTGAGAATCAAATTTATTATTCCTTCCACAATTGGACGGAATTTATCCTCATTCCATAATCCGGCAGCGTCCTTAAAGGTATGAATAATACGTCTTGAATGCCAGATATAAAAATAGGAAACCATTAAAAATACCGTGGACCGCGGCAACATATCATCTGCTCCAAGCCACAGAAAAACAAAATCCTGATACATACACAGCATGATGCACGCGCTGATCCCAACAAAAAACATATTTAAAAATGTAAACGCAAAAAAATCATCGCGGACCTTGCCTTCTCTTTCAACCAGCAAGCTGTTTCCAATCCCCGCTGTCACTCCAAAATAAAATGTCGAAAAAAATCCCGCAACCGCATTATATATATAATAATAATTATTATATCTGCCCAACACTGTCAATCCTAAAAAAGACGAAATTACGATGCTGTCAAAAGAATATATTAACGTATTACCTATTTTATGCCACATAAGTGAAATGACTGAATGGTAAATGTCTCTTTTTTCTGCTTTATCAAGACTTCCTGCACATTTTATCTGCGGATATAATTTCTTTGATATATAACCATTAATTAAATTGATCGTTATCGTCATAACAGGTGTCAAACAAATATAAATATAATAAGACTTAAACGCCACCAAAACAATGATCTGCAGAAAATACAGAAAAAAATAACATATGCAGCTTACCCATGAGCAAATATACCCTCTCTGATATGCATTCAGAACAGCTGTCCTGTATGCATATAAAAAATAACTTGCGACAGTATTAATTAAATAAATCAGATATAGGCAATATATGTTGATATCACCAGGATATCCTCCATTGACCAATCTATCTATAAAGGGCATTAAACAAAAGCCAACGCCAAGTATAACCGTTCCTACCAGTCTATATACCTTCCGATAAAAGAAAAGTAATGTAGACAGCTGTTCTGTATCATCTAAAGCAATAGGTTTATACATACTATATACTATAGCCGTACCAAAACCGAGTTCTGCCAAGCTTAACATCTGTAAAATAGCCGTAAACAGACCATTTAATCCAACATACTCGATTCCCAGCACGTAAATCAGACATGTTCTGGCGGCAAATGGCAGCAATAAAGTGACAATTTTATTTATTATTCCGGAAATAGTATTTTTTTTATAATTCTTTATTCTATATTCTGATTCCTCAGACATTCCACACTTTCTTTGATTCGTCACATTTTTTATATTCTCATTCATTTCAGCTAAGATTTCCTTTTCATATATACGGTTCTATTTCTCGGTTTTATCACCTTTAATTTTATATGTTCCTCTTTATCTTTACATTTTCTACTATTCGCCAATACCATAAACATTATAATTGACGGTGCGTAAAAATGATATTCTGTTATACCAGAAACCAGAAAAGCCATTATGAACGCATTGGTTACTGTACGCACAATTCCACCAGAGGCGTTTGCATTTTTGTTTAATTCAACTAACATCCATACAAAGATTACAAGAACAATAATACCTCCGGAAAACATCAACTGAAGTAGCAAATTATGTGTATATACATCACCTATAATATGATGATATTCTTCTGTAGACAGGTTTCCATGCCCAAAGAGCCATGAATCCTTGATTGCCAGGAGTGCCCTCCCCCATGTCCTGTTTCTATTGGTAAATGTCATGTTTTTATGTAATACATCTATAATCAACCAGCTTAAATAATTAAATCTTTGTATGACAACAATCGAAAAGAACATTACTAAATATCCAAAGCTGCTTATCCAAACATTAATTTTATGTTTTAATACCGGAACAAACATCACCAGCCAAAAACAGGCAAATGCTACAATAGTTGTTGCGGAAAAACGTCTCATAATTGATACAGTTATTGCACCGGTAAGTGCCAGAGTTCTCATAGCTTCTTTCGTGTTTTTATAAAACAGTATTGCAGTTGCCTGCGCGGGCAAAAGCCACCTAATATGCGAATTGTCTATTCCTAATACAAATGTATATGCTCTATATTCCCCCCCAAACATACCATCTGGATAGATGATCATGGATAACAAATTCCAGTAAACAATAATCTCATTGCAAAGCATAGCATCAGAAATAAAATCAGCAGCATAGTGCGCTGAATATTCAATAAGAACCACTGCTGATATTATAGTTATTGCAGAAGTAATGTATCCAGGACCTCCTCTTAAGACAGTTATCAGCGTTATCATCAAACCATAAAGCAATATAATCTTCGCCATATTTGATAAACGAACTTTATTCCGTATCAAAACCAAGCACATATACATAGCGGCAATAGCTTTTATAAACGAATTAACCATATACAAAATAGTAATTTCTTTCATATATGGAACTGCAAAATTTGAGAAGAGTGCCAAGCAGATAATTATATTTTTTGGATTTATATTCTTTTTTAATTTCATTTTGTAAGTCAACTATATCACCCACATTTCCGGTTATCATTGTAATATTTTATTTATACTTCAATTAAATGCCAGCCTTCCATATATATATTATCATCATCTGGCAGATCCGTATTCCATCGGTTCGGTGCCACTACTATTTTGTCCTTCTCATTCGCCAAATACTGGGCCCACCAGCTAAACGTGCTGTTTGATATGATAAAATGCTTGCATTCACTCATCAGCCTGAGTTCTTCATAATCCACATTATCCAGGTCAAC
>CAJUJV010000016.1:51827-54885 GCA_910586845.1 uncultured Hungatella sp. | reverse complement strand
ATCCATTGTATGTCAGCATGTGATGTTGAAAAAAAAAAAAAAACAGGATCAACTTCTTTTTCCGAAATATAACACATTGCATTTATATAATACTGGTATGTACATAAATTCAAATTTTGGAAATCCAAGTAATCACCTCTCCTAATATGGAGGCATACAGAATTTGTTTTCTTGATCCTATTCATCATTTCCTGATTTTTAAGCTCAGGTATTCCGGAAATTTTGAATTCCTTTATCAGATCATTTCTTATATCTGCGAAATAAAGCGGGGTTTGAAAGCCACCCTCTATATAATAATTTTTTTTCGTTAATTGATCGTCCACTAAAGGAATGTATTTATAAACTTCCGGTTCTGTATAATATCCTCTTCTTCTCTTCCAATTTTCTTTTTTCTCTTTTCTTTTCGCGATTTTTCCAATTAATTTTATCCTACTTCCAATCAAATAGCCAATAATTCTTGGACACACACGAATATCTTCTATTGATAAATGCTGAAGGGACATATCTCGCAGTTTATCCCTTTCAATATGATATAAATTCAATACTATTTTCTGATTTGTTTTTAATGATATTATTTTGGCAAACGCATACTGAAACATTTGATTACCTAATCCACCACCTAAAGTAAGATAGATCATGATAGCGTCACCCCCAGCACATCCTTTTTCGTCTCCGGATTAGTTTTTTCCCAATTCTCCTTGGAATGCAAAGCAAAAAAGCATCTTTGATTAGTGTTCTCCCCAATACCTTCCATCTTCTATAATGAATAACAAAAGGTATCTTATAACCATTATCATCTCTCGGCTTAAAGACCACATCTTTTCTAATACAATACATATCTGGATATATTCCATATTCGCTTATATCCATATAAGCTTTGATTCCATTTTTCTTGCATAACAGGCTTAATATTGATTGGTCCTCCCGATGCTGGATAAAGTCTTTTCTCTCTTTATCCGCCGATATGTCCGGAGATAATAACTTTTTATCTTTGCATAGTTCTAACCAGTTCTCAATGAAATGTACGGTTCTTTCATTCTTTTTTATACCAATAAAAGAAGCGGATATCTGTCTTGTAATTCCAATATCATCAGCATCCATCCGTGTCATAACTTCATTTTTTGTAAATTGATATTCGAGAAGAGGAAGATCCGTTACCCAAATCTCACTAGATTCGATCTGTGCGAAAATCTTTTTGAAATTTCTTACGAATAATACTCCCGAATCCGCATAAAATAGTATATCCCCATCTTGTAGATCATTTAATGCTTTCAAAATGAAATATGGCTTCCATAACCATAAACCATTCCCACGCCTGTATGACAGAATCTCTTCATTATCTTTTCTAAAATTACAATCTATATCATTTGGTCCAAATTCGAATATTGCATCAAATTTGGCTACTTTTTTCCCGGTATATGCGCATAATCTTTGAGCCTTTTTATATAAATCGTCAGCATAGGTAACTAAATAATTCATCGTCTTTCCCCCAATTTTAAAAATCATATGTCTCGCATATTATCCATTCCTTCCTGTAAATATCTTGATAATCTGCCATATCATTATACCAATGGTCCGGAGCTATAGTCATATTTCCTTCATGAACACATAAATAACTTCCCCACCAGCTGAATGTACTATTTGAGATAATATGATAATGACAATTATACATGAACCGCAGATCATCAACTTCTGATGATCCTTTATCCATGTAAACAATATTTTCAGCAGGCAAATGATAGTTTTTTCTTATCCACTCCAGGTCAGATATCGAATTTGAAAAGACATAATAAACTGGATCTTCAAGTAGCTCATTCATTTTTTTTACTGCTCTCATATAATAATTCTCTGTACACACATCAAATCGTTTATTATTGACATAATCGCCCCGTCTAATATGGATAGCAACCGATTGCTGTTTACAGATATCTGAAATAATCGACTTTTGCTCGCTATCCGGCTCATCTTTCACCATAAATTCCTTTTTGATAATATCTTTTACGGGAGCAAAATATTTCTCGCTCTGAAAATATCCTCTTACAAACTTAATTGGCAGTTTTGTTTTCTGAAATGGATGATATTGTATCGGATCCTCCGTGGTATAAAATCCATACTTGATCATTCTCGTATATCCTTCATCGCCACGCAATTTAAATCTTCTGGCCATCAAAAGTCTTATCCCTTTTGAATAGTTTCGAAGGACGAGACTTTCGATCCTTCCAGCCATCCTCCATGGTTTTATCTGACCATCCCCAATATTTAAATGCTGTATTCCCACTTTTCTTAAACTTTTACTGTTTAGTTTTGTTGTTTCAAAAACAATTGGCTCGTTATAAACTTCCTGAAGATACCGGCCAAATGCATATTGAAACATCTGATTTCCAAGACCGTCCATCAATTTCACCACTATCATAGTCTTGTTCTCCTGCTCCATTTCACTTGATCTTTTAAAGATTCTATAACTTTTCTCGGCGTTATCTTTTTCCGGCTTCTATATAAAAACAATATTTTGAACTTTATTTTCGAGCAATGTGCTTTATGAATTACAAATTTTTTATCAATCACTTTCCCTGTGAGTGGTTCTATAGTATTGGGATAGATCACAATTTCATCCACCTTGCTCACTTCTTCTATTTTTAACTTCATGTTTCTCCGAAAAAAATGTATATACATAAATTCATCACTACGGATTTTTCCATTATCAATACACTTTCTTTCTAAGCATCCTCTTCTCCATATAAAAATCTGGTGTTTATTTAAATAATCTTCTTCTTCTGGTCTGCCGACAAGATAAAAATCTGCCTTATATAACATTAGATTAGCATAATGTACTTCTTTCCATACAGGTATTTCCAGGGCTTCGTAAAGTTTATCTGATTGCAGCTCATCAAATAGCCAGTTTTTTGGAACAGAAAAAACTTCTCGATAATTTTTTATTCCATCTATGCAAGTTCGATATCTGCTTCTGACAGCCTCTGTATTTTGATATATAGTCAGATGACCTTGAAATCCAACCTTTTCATATCTATCCAGGATGTCATCTGTGATAAATCTGCGT
>CAJUJV010000016.1:39880-51817 GCA_910586845.1 uncultured Hungatella sp. | reverse complement strand
CCCAAAAAGCACATCAACATCGCAATATCCCCAGTGATCATATGCCTGCAATTCTTCTTCAAATATTTCTCCGTAAGCGGCTCTAAAATCACACAGTTTATATGCTTTGTCTAAAGATATTTTGAAGTCAAAATGTATCTGTATCCGTTCTTTTAATTTATCGAATTCGCAATACGTCCGTCTGACATTTTGAGGATAATCGTATGAAGTAATATCATCTGTAATAACAAGCCAATCAATTGTCGGATTATATCTGCATCCTTCAAGCCACAATTGAAAATTATACGGGAGCTTTCCGAAATACGGAACAACCAATGCTATCGACTTCACTCTCTCATCACCACCTTTTAAACTAGCTAAGCGCCTGAGACAAAAAAGCCTTTGACTCTGATATTTTCTTTTGGATTATACTTTTTTTGTCCTGATAATTCCAACAGCACTTTCCGATTTCGTTCTCATTGTGCAATATGCAATCCTCCAATCCCAGCTGTTCAAGCAAATCCGTAGTACGAGATCCTGTCTGACTATGTGTAACAACATATAAAGGCTTTTCAAATATAACAGAGAATGCAGTTGCATGAAATGACGTTGCAACAACATATTCTGCCTTTTTTATATATGTTATAAATTCCAATGGTCCAATATCTTTTACCGTTTTACAGCCTTCAATAAAAAAAGGCGTAATTATCGGCAATCCTGTCATCTTTTTTAATCTTCGGATGCATTTCCTTAATGTTTTACTAATTTGTGTAGGATATACAAAAATGTAAGGTGATTTTTCGGTAATACTCCCCATCATTGCCTCCCAATGTTTCGGTGAAAGCAAAAATACCG
Source organism: uncultured Hungatella sp. (assembly GCA_910586845.1). Classification (GTDB taxonomy): domain Bacteria; phylum Bacillota; class Clostridia; order Lachnospirales; family Lachnospiraceae; genus UBA3402. The sequence continues at coordinate 50,983 of CAJUJV010000016.1, read as the reverse complement.
GATCGAGTACTACAGCAGAATCTTGTCCGGTCATTTTTTTTATCAATTCTTTACCTGTCTTCTCTCTTACGGAAATATAGGATATATTACCTAACCCCTCAATCGTGTCTCTTCTGTGTATATTCGGAATATCGGATACTCCAAAACTCGCCGCATAACTAATCCTTCTTTTATCAGACCTGACAAATTGGAGATAAAAATCCCGATTCACCCCATGTCCAACATTCCACACCTGATCGCTGCCGGTAATAAATGCATCAAATTGTCCATTAAGCTTTTCCAACTCGTCTGTTGTATTACATTTTTCTGTTAATTTGAAGTAATCCTTCCTAAAATTTATATATTTTTTTACTCTCCGTATACTTTCTGGCAAAGTAAGCAGATCATATATCCCATCCGGAACAGACTTCACAGTTGATATCAGTTTACCATCAAACTCTCGATAATCAATTAATTTGGCACTATGTCCCTGGCTATTCAGATATTCTACCAGAGCATATGCTTGTAATGCTGCTCCCCAGTTTTGTGCCCAACTATATGTGATCGTTGCTATTTTCATATTCTCATCTCTCAATCCTTAATCATGCGCTTGATCTTATCAAACAATCCAATCTTGTCCAAAATAACCATTCCCACATATTTCATCCTATTTGTTTTTCTTCCATATATCCTGACGGCATTGTCATAGCCTGTTTTGTCAAGTTCGCTAAAGAATTTCTCTCTTTCTCCGCTTCTTTCAACAGATTTTATAAGTGGTTGATTTTTAGATAATATAGTTTTCAAATCTGTCTGCATCACATCGCAGGATTTTTCTATTAAATGCATCAAATATTGTGCTTTATCTGTATGACATAATATTGCTGATATACCCATATTTTCGCTTTTGTCGCGAAAATTAGAACTCCCCCAAAAATCGCCTATTGTCATGTCTGCATTAAGAGAGTCTCCTTTATATCCACATTGGTAACAGGAGTTACGTTTAAATATGCCATATAGATATTGCGAAACAAATTCATCAAGCTGATATGCCAATTTTTCGGCTTTTTTTCCATTATCAAACAAATACAACGCCATAGGTGTATTCCATCCGTATCTGCCTTTATAGCGAAAATCAGCAAGCAGCATTTTTCCTCCATATTCTTTTTCTCTCTCAGACTTAAACATCTTCCAAACTTTAGGCGAAGACACACCTCCGCATATCAATCCGACCACATAGAAATCGTCTATGTTCCCGAATACATTTCTTATAGCTCCTATCTGACATGGTGTTCCGATAAAAAGAATTTTCTTTGAATCCTTTAATGCCTTCTCTATGCCAGCAAATACCTGTGTCATATCACTTTGAATATATTTACTTCCTCTAAAGCTCTCAAGTTTAGATCTGTCGTTCGTACACATATGCTCTGCAATCAGATCTTCTGTCCATCTGCAGGCCGCTACATATCCGCCTGTACTCAAAAAGTAATCCATTAATATTGCCGCAATTCCACCTGATGTACTTTCTTTAAGTTCCTCCCTGGTCTTATTAAACCCGGCATAACAATTTGATCTTTCCAGTTTTTGATATGGTGTATATGGATTCATAAAAGTACATTTTTTTTCGCACAAACCACAGCCACTGCATAGACTTTCATCCACAACCGGCATCAGAAATCCTTCTGCATTTTGTGTCATATCTATAGCATTCTGAGGGCAAACATAAGCACATGCTCCGCATCCGTAGCAGTTTTGTTCACGATCAAAATCAAGCATAATATTCCCCTTTTCATTACCATTTTATCTTCAACTCACCAGTAACACCCACCCTCCACTTGATCCAGTCTCTTAGGGCGTTCACTTGAATCAGCTCTAATCCAATATTCGTTAAACAGAATACTGGCTTCCGGTTTATTTTCCCATCGGTTTCCCTTTATACCAAAAAGTAACTGAAGTGCTCCACCAATATGTATCGTTTGTTTTCCTGCCCGTTTTAATTGAACAGCCAGAGGTAATCCATATGCCCCACATCCTATCAGTGCTATATCAAAGTCGACGTTTAATGCTTCATTGTACATCCATTCAAGCGCTTCAAACCAATTTGCAAACTTTGATTCCTCTCCAGCGATCGTCTGTACTGCTTTAAGTGTGTGAAGTTCAAATTCTGGAAGTACTTCCTGATTTTTAAATAAATATCTTCTGTTCAAGTATTGCTTCTGAATACTCTGTGCAAAAGGATGAATAACAAGAACTTTCTTATTTTTCAATGCCATACTCCACGGATGTTCAAAATAATAAGGTTCCAATGCATACATTGTTGTATAAACAGAATTTCGCACAAAACGTTCAGCAATTTCTTTTTGCATAAATATATTCCACACCGCAAGAATATCTATATCCTCACAGCAATCCAGATATAACTGTACAAATCTTTTAATACTGGAGTAATTATTTGGAAAAAAGCCAGTATTATCTATTCTTTTATCTGCCCATGCGGATACTTTTTCTTTTTTCTTTAAGCCATCGTATAATACATCCGCAATCATCCGAATTTCTGTTGCCCCAAACCTGGTAACTGCAAAAGGTTTTCCCTCTAAAATCAGCTTGTTAATCTTATTATTACCATGTTCTGAATCTAATATTTTATGAGACATTCTGAGTGGGAACAGTTCTTTTCCAAGCATTCTTCTTGATATTGCGTTTCCACCCATACGCCAGACTTCTATCATATAATTATTTTTGTATTTCATTCCATATGTCCCTGAGTTCACCTTATTTTAATAAAGAGGTACTTTGTTTAAAGCTACTAATTTTTCCATTCATATTTATACCCACGTATATACTCGCTATAGTATCTTTCTTTATACATGTTTTCTTTATCTCTGATAAATCTGCGGCGGCGGATTTCAAGGATAATATTATAACCGATACTTTTTATTGTGTGCATCCTTTGTTTTTTAATGACTAATGCAACTCCTCTTCCTATTTCAAACCATATTTTTTTCAAATAGTCATCCTGCAGTCTTACCCGGCTTATTTCATGATATAATATGGCTTTCGAGCAAAATCCAAAATCATATCCCTGCTCTTTCACATAAAAGGCCATTTCTCCATCTTCACCGCTTGTCAACTCGCCTTTTGTTCTACCAGGTGAAGATAACCAACCGTTCTCTAGGAGTTTCTTCAGCGGAGCACATCGTATAACCATTCCTGCGCCAATTGGATTTCTAAATGGAGTAACAGGATGATCAATAAGTTCCTCTTCATTAAAATGTGTGCATGCAAGCACCTTTAATGATACTTTTAATCTTAACAGTTCATCTTTCGTCATGTTAAAAGAGATTTCCGGCACAACGCCTCCGTTAACTATGCCAATTCTATTATTTACAGAAATGTATCTCCACATCTCCTCAAACCAATTCTTCTGGATATGATTATCATCATCAAAAAATACTATCCATTCAGAATGACATGCCTCAACACCTGCTCTTCTGGCGTTACTCAGTCCACATTTATCTTCATATATATATCTTAATGGAATACGGGCTTCTTCATCTGTGTACCTCATTATCACTTGCTTTGTAGAATCAGTTGAATGATTATCTACAACAATGATTTCATAAACATATTTCTCCAGATTCTTCTGGTCATATATTTTATCCAATACGGAAGCAATACGACTCTCGCCGTTATAGCAGCATATAATCACAGTAAATAAATTTGATTCCATATATGTTATATCTCCAATCAGTCAAACAGGAGGCTGTCTGCTCAATACCTGCGTTGCTTGTCAAACATATTTCATCCTTTTCTACATCATAAAACTACTATATGAACTATCGCCACTTCAACAACGGCCTTTGTATCAGTAGATGGGAGTAAAATGATACTATTACTGTTATCGCAAGAACTAAAAGCATATGGTATATCTCTCCTGTCCATTTACACATAACAAAAACATTAATTACAATCATATGATAAATATATAATCCATACGATATCTCACATTTCAATCTGTGTTTTCCAAAATAATAACCACCGCTCATTGTCAAAATACATATATAAATACCAGTGATTATATTAGTATAATGACCCAAACTTAACCGAATACAATATTTATTCACCAGAAACCACACAAAATATGTAAGTAATATGACCCAAAATAAATTTGCCAATTTAGGAATCAATTCTTTTCTTCTTACATAACAGTACATACCAATTAAAAAAGTATAACAATACGGTATAAAGGTCACATTTATCAGTTTTGATACAATTAGCGGTAAAAACGGTCTGATCATCCCAAAACCAGCACTCATGATAATTCCAAATATAATCATAATAAACCATACTTTATCCTCTTGTTTTCTTAGCCAGTTCCAGCAGAACATTATCAAAAAGTAGATCTGAATCTCCATAGATATAGTCCACAATGCGCCGTTTGGATTGTCAACTCCGTATTGCTCCAAAGATGCAGGTGTATAAAATTGGAAAATTGTCATCTGCGCGATCAACCAAAAAATGATTTCCTGCAATTTATACTTAATACCGGCTCCTACTCCTCCGACCACAAGAATACACACCAGAGATACTGCTAATGCAGCATACAATTCTGGATATAGTCTAAGAAACCTTTTCTTTATATAGCCTAACCTTGATCTGCTCCTTTCCAATGAGGCCGGTACCAGATATCCTGCCAGACAGAAAAGGCAAAATAATCCTATCCACGACTCTTGAAGTAGTTCAAATGCCGGATGGACTGATAATTTCAAATGTGAAATACAATGCCCAATGATAATCATGATAGCGGAATAAACCCTCAAATAGTCAAAGCAGTTATCCCCAAATTCAATACTTTCTCTGTTCATATACTATCCCTCCAGGTTTCTGATCACTTTTGCCGGATTTCCTACAATTACAGAATCTGCCTCAAATTTTCCACTGACTACTGCCCCGGCACCTACCACACATCCGTCACCAAGAACGGTTCCTTTCAGGATGATACTATTACAGCCAATAAAACAATTCTTTCCAATATATATTTCTTTCGCCGGAATTAATCCTGCCTGATCACCACCATGGACATCATTAAGCAGTCTGACTCTGTTCTCTGCATCAATCGGATGAAAATCATTGTCAAGAATCTTACAATTCCCTCCAATAGCGGTATTGTCACCTATGTAGATACCTTTTCTTGCATATATTGTAGCTCCTGAAATACCCACATTATTTCCTATAACAATCTCAGCTTGCGGGGTGCGTGTGACAATTATGCTGCGGGTATATAAGCCTACAAGATTACTTAACAGGCTGCTTTTAATCGTTACATTATTTCCAATTATCAGCTTTGCTCCAGATTTATTGAAGATAACTGGTAAACCTTTTAACAAAAGATTTTTACCATATTCAACTTTTGTCATTCTCATAACCAGTTTGAACCAGTTACTATTCATCTTTTATTCCTTTCAATGTTTTCATAAATAATAGGATTATATTTATGCAGGAAATCCATGCTTTCAGCAACTTTCTCCTGCATCCTCAATCCCCATCAATATATCTATAAACTTTTGGATACTTCTTTCCCGGCTCAGATTTATTTCCAGATACTCTCTTCCTCGTTTTCCCATGGCTGCCATTTCTTCGCTACCGGCATTCTCTATAAACCACCTGATATTTTTTTCAATAGCTTTGTAATCTCCTGGTTCACAAACCAAACCACCTCTGCTTTCTTCGACAGCAAATCGTATCTCTGTATCTTCTTCTAAAATCCCCAGTACTGGTTTACCCACCGCCGCGATACCATAATATTTCGAAGGGCAGCTTATGCCTTTAATGCCTTTTGCGTTTACACACCAGTGAACATCTGCTGCATTCAGAGAATAGATCAACTCTTTCTTATCCTGATAGGGAATAAATACTACATTTTCCATATTATTGTTTTTTACATAAGCTTTCATATTCTTCTTTTGTGCTCCATCTCCGATGAAAGCGAATACAACTCTCTCTGCTGAAAACTTCTGAATCACTTTTAATAATTCCATAAGCCCATAATAATTGCCCAGATTCCCGCTATACATAAAAATAAACTTGTCTTCCAGTCCCCATCTTTTCTTGAATTCTATTACTTTCAAATGATCCGTTTCCAATGGATAGACTTCCGTTTCGTCAATCCAATTATTAATTACAGTTATCTTTGGTGTTTTTTTCAAATGTTTCCGAAACCGTCGCTTAATCGTCGCCACCATGTCTCTGCCTGGTACGACAACAAGGTCTGCCTGACTACATGAAAACATATCTAATTTTTCAAGCAGCCAGATAAACAACTTGTATTTAAAATATCCTACTGCCGTAATCAATTCTGGATTACAATCTTGAATCCAATAAATGATGTGCCCGCCAAGTCTCCATTTTCCCCACGCTGCCAATAAACCACCTAATATCGGCGGCTGGCTCACACCTATTATAAAATCTATTTTCTCTGTCTTATTCTTTCTTATTACTTTCTTCACTTGTCCGGTTGCCCGCATTGCCCTGAAAAAATATGTTAATATATTTTTAACTCGGCTAATCTTATTGCTCTTTTGAAACTCCGGTACCCTTACTCGAATAAGATCCACTCCGCTGATATTTTCAAAATAGTATTTCTGTATCTTATATTTATCTTCAACTGTACCTAGATAAGACGGCACAACACAAATGACTGTTACTTTAAATTGTGCAGGCAGCCCTTCTGCAAGATCTCTTAATAACTGACCTGTACTTGCTAATTCATAATAATGTGCATAAATTAAAAGATTAAATTTTCGCGGTATACTCTGTTTGGAATTACCACAAGCCGAACCCGGACTATTCTGCTCTGAACCAGAACTATCCATATCTTTCTTTTTCAATATTTCACTTCCGTTCCAACTTTTTTTATATTCTGATTTCAAATGTCTCCATTCTTTATTCCAGTTCTTATGAACCATCACTTTCTTCTGCAGTCAGTAAAAACTTCTAAATATGATGACAGATATTCTCCATTCTATTTATAAAGTCTTCCTTCTCACTGGCATCTCTCCATCATCAATTCCCTGGCATACTGCTTCATCCCGTTCTCCTTCAGATCCTTCGGCGTCAGCTTCTTCTCGATCCCTGCCAGCTTCCGGTATTTGTCAAAGATCTGGATAAACATCTCCATAGACAGAGGCCTTCCCAGCTTGGACAAAAACATCCAGTCCTCATACTCTCCGGACCGTGTGAAAGCTTTCCTCTCCTCCAGCCATAACCCGATCTTTCTCTGAAGTTCCTGAGAGAAAAGCCGCAGGCTGAAATCCTCTCCCCGTTTCCTCCGTATCGTAAGAATCCCTTTTTCCCGGTCATAATCCGAAACCTTTATGCGCAAAAGCTCGCTGATCTCAATCTTATGATAGAAAAGCAGCTCCATCATCACCATATCTCTCAAAAAAGGCGTCCGCCTCCTTTTTGGACAGCAGGGCCTGAGACGGCTCTCCCCTTCTGCCCGGTTCCTCCCCTTCCTTTATCGGTTTCAGGGATCGGCAGTCCGATATGATCCCCTGCTTCACCAGATAGGACAGGTAATAGCCGAACACTCTGTTTTTCCGGTACAGGGTAGAGAAACTCAGCTTCCGTTCCTTATTCAGATAATCCAGATAAGCCTCCATCCAGTCCTCCCAGCTGCCGGATTCTGTTTCGGCCTCTGAAACAAAATTCTTCTCCGAAGCCGTACCGCCTGACCGTCTCTGTTCTGCCCACGCATAGAAATGTTCCAGGTCCAGCCGGTATGCTCTCTCCGTCCGCCGGTCCAGTCCTCTCCCTCTCACACGGCTGCTGATAAAACCTTCAATTAGATTTTTCGAATCTGAACTTCTGTTTTCCACCTGCAATCACCTTCCATAATTTATAATTATTTGAAAGTATATGAAAATTTTTATCAGCCTCCCGACAGAATCTTCCTGATGAGGCCTGAATTTACATTCCACTTTCAATTATTATTTGAAGTTAATTGGCCATTTAAAATTCTTCCGCATATCAAAAGGTGTACTTTTTGCGAAAAAGCCTGAACAGGGATTAGACGGCGGAAATCGCTGAAAATGTTGGAAAATGACTTATATTCATTGACATTTGGTGACTCATGTAGTAGAATGATAGCCGATTAAAGAAGTCATTTTCTTTCGCAAAAAGTACACCTTTTGCAACTTCTCCTTCTCAGCCCTCTGTTTTCCGGCACAGATCTCCCATTTTTTTAACCTTCCTGTAGAACGTCGCTGTTGCGAGACCGCACTTTTGAGCCGCCTCTTTTCCGGAGATTTTTTTCTCCTTCCACGCGGTACAGATCTGATCAAAATCATCGGGCAGCGGTTTGGGCGGACGGCCGAACTGCACTCCCCTTATTCTGGCTGCCTGGATCCCCTCCTTCTGCCGCTCCCTGATATTGGTCCTCTCGTTCTCAGCCACAAAAGACAGAATCTGCAGCACTACATCGCTGAGAAAGGTCCCCATCAGGTCCTTCCCCCTTCTGGTATCCAGAAGAGGCATATCCAATACCACAATATCGACCCGCTTCTTTTTGGTCAGCAGCCTCCACTGTTCCAGGATCTCCTCATAGTTCCTGCCCAGGCGGTCGATGCTTTTCACATAGAGCAGGTCTTCTTTCCTTAATTTTTTAACCATCTGCCGGTACATGGGACGTCCGAAATCTTTTCCTGACTGTCTGTCCACAAAGATGTTCTCCTCCGGGATCCTGACTTCATTTAGTGCCAGGATCTGCCTGTCCTCATTCTGTTCCCTGGTGCTCACACGCACATACCCATACGAAGCGCACATGTCTCCTCCTTTGTCTGTAAAAAATCACCTTTCCTTCCTATGGTACTTCCAAAATTATCCATAACTCAACCATTATTATCTATATCCGGACAATCACGGGCCTGACTTCCTCCAGCCATACAGCTTTTCAAAGGAAGGAACGGAAACGGGAAATGTCATGATGGAAAAAATTTTGTGATGTTTCCTGAAAAATCATGAAACACTGCCAAGCAGCCCCTCATAAGATAGACTGTAAAGAAAATATCTGGAGGAACTAATATGAGTGATTTGGCAGCAACAAACTGTGGTTGTGGATGTGAGTGTACGTCAGGCGGCAACGGAGGCGGCAGCATCCTCTGGATTCTGATCCTTCTGTGCTGCTGTGGAGGCAACGGAGGTTTCGGATTCGGATGCGGCTGTGGATGCGGCAATAACAACTGCGGCACTACCTGCGGAATCGGCTTTAACTGCGATATCATCTGGATCCTGATCCTTCTGTGCTGCTGCTGCGGCGGCAACAATAACAGCTGCTTCTGCTGCTGATCTTCTGATCTGCTACCCTGTCGATCTGACAGTCTCTCTTTTCCGGAGAATGGGGCGGCCGCGGCTGCCCCTCTTTTCTCGTCTCCTGTTTTCTCATGTCCCGATCTGTCCGGAACCCGGACATGCTCTTTCTCCATACTCCTCCCTGTTGACGGTATGGCTGAACAGATTACGCAGACAGAGCCGGAACCTGTTATCCAGATTTCCGGCTCTCGGGTTTTCCTGCACTCTTGCCAGGGACTATTTTATCCTTCTTTATCTGTCTTTTTTCTGCTTTCCTGGCACACGGGCCTTTCTCCCATGCTTCTTCTCGGTCTTCCCGACAGTCTCCGTTCCTCCTGCTGTCTTAAGCAGTCCTCATCTATCTCATATACTGCATTGCCATCTATGATCAAACGTTCCGACATGATTTCCTCCGGATTCTTTTTCTCTACATTGTAATATATGCGGAATATTTTCCATAAGCGCCTCATACACTGTCATTAAAGAAATCCGGAAAGCCGCAAATTATGACCGATGAACATACTATGAAACTTACTGATTTTGACTATCTTACCGGCGATCACCATCTTCAGATGATCAAAGCCGCTCTTCCCTATGTGAATGTGCCTCAGCAGCGCCTTCTTTCCTTTCTCGTCAAATTCTGGGAGCTGCAGAAAACCATGACTCTCTTCCAGGAGGAACAGGTGGCTGCCATGGGAATTTCCACAGTTCCTGAGGATCAGAAAAGTTTTCCTCTGGACATGATGAAAGCTATGCAGCCCTACGGCAATCCTCAGGAGCAGGATTTTATTCAGCGCATCTGCAATTTTATTCAGAGTATGAGGGCCGGAAGCTCCACTCAGGATCCGGGAGCATCTCAGACCTCTTTCGCCTCTGCTCTCCCTGCCCCGGGACTGTCTGACAGCCTGACCTCCGGAACCGTCTCCAACGGCACCATCCCCTCTGATCTTACGGTTTCCGACAGCTCTGTTCCGGACATTGACTCTTACAGCCGTTCCCAGCCCGGTTCCGCCCGTTCGCCTCTGGAACAGCTGAAGGGATTTCTCCCTCCTGACCAGCAGATGCGGTTTGAACAGGCTGCTTTTCTCATGCAGACTCTGCAGCAGCTTTCTTAGAACAGAGCTCTCCTGCTCTGTGCACATTCATGACCATGAAAAACGCCCGGTTATCTGTACCCTCATGTTTACATAGAAAGGAGCTCTGCCAATGAATGACAGCTGGAAACAGGATCCCAGACTGAAATCCATGAATCCGGAAAAAATCAAATTTCTGACAGACTTTGCCGAGCAGCTGAACACCACTCCCAAAGATCAGATGCTGGCACGGTTCATTGCCTTTTCCGCTGAAGCACGCCGGAGAAACATTTCTTTCTCTGACCAGGAGACCCGGCTGCTGACGGATATCCTGATCAACTACCTGACTCCTGCGGACCGAAGCCGTTTTGACCGGCTCCGGTCCATGACCAGATAGAGATGAAGGATCCCTTTTAAGCGAAAACAGCTTCCGGAAGCAGCTGCAGATGCTGCCTCCGAAAGCTGTTTTTCTTTCGCAGTCTCTTATTTCACTACCAGATTCACGATCTTTTTAGGAACATAGATCTCTTTGACCACATTGCCTGTCATCTTGTCAGCCACGGCCGCCTTGCCTGCCGCGACGGCGTCCTCTTTGGAAACTTCCGCGGGAACGCTGATCACAGCTCTGGTCTTGCCGTTGATCTGAACGGCGATCTCGATCTCGTCGTCCTTCATGGCCTCGGTGTCGCACTCCGGCCACTGAGCG
>CAJUJV010000016.1:31404-39870 GCA_910586845.1 uncultured Hungatella sp. | reverse complement strand
GGAATACGCTGTCCGTTCCTCCTAACTGCTGCCACAGCTCTTCGCCGATATGAGGAGCAAAGGGAGCCAGAAGCACTACGAAGGTCTTCAGAGTCTCCCTGTCGATGCCGCCTTCTTTCCTGGCTGCCTCGATCAGCTTGTTGTTGTATTCCATGAAACCGGAGATCACTGTGTTCAGGTTAAACTGATTGAAACGCTGTTCGATGTCGAAGATCAGTTTGTGGCGCAGACGGATCATCTCTTTTGTGGGCTTTATATCCTTGTCCTTACTGTCTGTCACCAGGTTCCAGAAACGGTTCAGGAACCGGCTGACTCCCTCGATGCCTCTGTCATCCCACTCGGCATCCAGTTCCGGCGGTCCTACAAACAGCTCATACATCCTCAGGGAATCACAGCCGTAATCCCGTACCAGATCGTCGGGTGACACCACATTGCCCTTGGACTTGCTCATCTTGATGCCGTTCTTGCCAGTGATCATGCCCTGGTTGAACAGTTTGGTAAAGGGCTCGTCAAAATCGATGGCGCCGATGTCACAGAGGAACTTGGTGTAGAACCGGGAGTAGAGCAGATGAAGAACCGCATGCTCCACGCCGCCGATATACATATCTACGGGAAGGTATTTGTCCGCTTTTTCTCTTGATACCAGTTCTTTGTCATTGTGGCTGTCCACATACCGGAGGAAATACCAGGAGGAACCGGCCCACTGAGGCATGGTGTTGGTCTCTCTCTTGGCCGGACCGCCGCAGTTGGGACAGGTACAGTTCACCCACTCGTCGATGGCAGCCAGAGGCGACTCGCCGGTGCCTGTGGGCTGATAGCTTTCCACCTCGGGAAGCTTTAAGGGAAGTTCCTCCTCCGGCACCGCCACGTTGCCGCACTTTGGACAGTGGACGATGGGGATAGGCTCGCCCCAGTACCGCTGTCTGGAGAATACCCAGTCCCGAAGCTTGTAGTTCACAGTCTTCTTGCCCAGCCCCCTGGCCTCGATCATAGCCGGAGCCTCTTTCTTCAGAACCGCGGACTCCATGCCGTTCCACTCACCGGAGTTGATCATGGTGCCGCTGGCCTCGGTGTAGGCCTCGGTCATATTTTCGATCTCCTTCCCGTCCTTGGCGATGACCTGGATAATGGGAAGGTTAAATTTCTTCGCAAACTCAAAGTCCCGGTCATCATGGGCGGGAACGCACATGATGGCTCCGGTGCCGTAGTCGGCCAGTACATAATCCGACAGCCAGATGGGAACTTTTGCCCCGTTTAAGGGATTGACGGCATAGCTTCCCGTGAACACGCCGGTCTTCTCCTTGTCCTGCATACGGTCTACGTTGGAGCGCATGGAGGAATCAAAGATGTATTTCTCTACCGCTTCCCTCGTCTCATCCGTGGCCAGGCTCTTAGCCAGGGCGTGCTCCGGAGCCAGCACCATGAAGGTGGCCCCGTAGAGGGTGTCCGGTCTGGTGGTGTATACCTTGATCTTGTCCTCTTTTCCGTCTACCTGGAAATCCACTTCCGCACCGTAGGACTTGCCGATCCACTCGCTCTGCATCTTCTTGACCTTCTCAGGCCAGTCCAGTTTGTCCAGGTCATTTAACAGCCTCTCCGCATAGGCGGTGATCTTTAACATCCACTGGCGGAGATTCTTCTTGGTCACCGTGGCTCCGCAGCGCTCGCAGCAGCCGTTTACTACCTCCTCGTTGGCCAGGCCGGTCTTGCAGGAAGGACACCAGTTGATGGGAAATTCCTTCTCATAGGCCAGACCTTTTTTAAACATCTGGACAAAGATCCACTGAGTCCATTTGTAGAACTCCGGATCCGTAGTGTTCACCTCCATGTCCCAGTCGTAGATGGAGGCGATCTGATTGATCTGCCGCTTGATATTTTTTACATTCTCTGCCGTGGAGATGGCCGGATGGATGCCCATCTTGATGGCATAGTTCTCTGCCGGAAGGCCGAAGGCGTCCCAGCCCATAGGGTGGATCACATAATGTCCTTTTAAGATCTGATAGCGGCTCCACACATCGGAGATCACATATCCTCTCCAGTGTCCTACGTGAAGTCCGCTGCCGGACGGATAGGGAAACATATCCAGGCAGTAATACTTGGGTTTCTTTCCGTCATTGACATTGATGGGATTCTTCTCCCAGTTTTCTCTCCATTTCTTTTCAATGGCGCTGTGATTGTATGATGCCATAGGTCATCATCCTCCTTATGATTTTCTGTGTTTTTGCGGCGCAGCTTCCGGAAGGTTTTTGTTCTATAGGATGCACTTTCCTGTAGAACAAAAAAGCCTGCACCTCTATCCTGTCTGATAGAGGCGCAGGGCTCTGTCATCTGATATCTGCTTCCTGCGTGGTACCACTCTACTTCATGCCATGGCATGCACTCCGGGGGACCCCATAGTCCCTTCCCTGTAACGGCGGGGCGCCGGCGGCCGCTTACTCTCCGGAATTCTCTCCCGGATTTTGGCGCGCTACTCCAAGGCCAGTTCACACGCCTTCCCCTTCCGCCTCGCACCGCCCGGCGGCTCTCTGTATGGTTTTGGCCTGCTACTCTTCCTCTTCACAGTATTTTCACTGACTCTTAATCTATCATATTTGAAAATCTCTGTCAACAGCTTTTTCGGGATTATCTCCCACTCACTTCCAGAAGCTTCTGCCGCATCTCCTCCTCCAGCCGTCCCAGCTCCAGCTGAGCCTCTCTCCGCTTCTCTCTTCCCTCCTCCTGGATCTTCATCACCTCATCCAGAGTGGCGATCAGGCTCCTGTTGGTGGCCTTCAATGTCTCCATATCCACGATGCCCCGCTCCGACTCTCTGGCAGTGTCTATGGTGGTCATCTTCAGCATCTGGGCGTTTTTCTTCAGCAGCTCATTGGTGGCATCCGTCACCTGTCTCTGTGCCCTGGCGGCCTCCGTGGAATGGTTCAGTCCCACTGCCAGCACCATCTGGGTCTTCCACAGAGGGATGGTGTTCACCAGCGTGGACTGGATCTTCTCTGACATGATGGTGTCATTGTTCTGGACCAGACGGATCTGGGGAGCCATCTGCAGGGACACCATCCTGGTCAGTTCCAGATCATGGATCTTCTTCTCGAAACGGCTGCACAGATTGGCCAGGTCATTGGCAGCCTGAGTGTCCTCCGGCAGTCCCGACAACCTGGCCTTCTCCACGGCTGCGGGCAGTTCCTTTGTCCTGGCCTCCTCCAGCTTCTTTCTCCCTGCAAGGATATACATGGACAATTCTTTTAAATAAGTCAGGTTCATCTCATACATCCGGTCCATGGTGGCCACGTCTTTTAAGAGCCGGATCTGATGGTTCTCCAGGACCTTGCAGATCCTGTTCACATTGGTCTCCGCCTTTTCATATCTGGCCTTCATGGCAGCCAGACGGTTGCCTCCTCTGCGGAACACCGCGAAGATGCCTTTTTCCTCTTCCTCGTCCAGATTCCTTAACTCGCCCACCACTTCTGTCAGCATCTGACCCACCTCTCCCAGGTCCTTGGTCTTCATGTGCTCCATGGCCGAATCGGAAAAATCCGCGATCTTTTTCTGAGCCCCCGCACCGTACTGGAGGACCATGCCTGAGTTGGTCAGATCGATCTTAGAGACAAACTCCTCCACCATCTTCTCCTCCTCCGGAGTCAGCACTACCTGTACGGGTTCCGGGTGGGACTGGGCCGGCGGATTCTTTTCCTCCTCCCGGACCTCTGTCTGAACAAAGGGATCCAGAGTCAGCTCCGGTCCCGGGGTCTTCCAGCTGTCAAATTCATGTTCCATATGATATTCTTCCTCCTATTCCGGTCCCCCTTACGGGACAGGACCCTTATCTGCTCCCGCCGTCTCCGAAATCCGTCCCCGTCATGCCTTCTCTTGCCAGCATGGTCTGCAGGACCGACGCATCGGTCATCACATCGAAGGCGGCATCCTGATAGAGATCATCCACCAGCTTCTCAAAAGCACCGTTGACAATATCCAGAGTTTCCAGGATCTCTTTCCTTGCTTCCTTAAGCTTTTCCCCCGGAAATTCCACGGCCGCGAACTCACGGTAGGATTCCGTCAGCTTCACTGTGGTGGGGAGATAGTATTCCATCAGCTTTTCCAGTTCATCCAGCTGCTCCGGATGTTTTTTCAGGGCCTCAAACAGGTGGACCAGCACGTTATCCAGCCGCGCCAGCTTTTCCTCTGCGGGATCTGCCTTCATGGACTGCCTCAGCTGCTCCAGTTTCGCCCTGTACTGTTCTCCCTGACGGACTGCCATGTCCAGAGGACTTTCTTCCTGATTCTCCCGGGCCTCCTGAGTATCCCTGGCCTCCCGGGTTTCTCTTGCAGCCTCCTGTTCTTCTCTCTTCATCTCCAGAGATTCCTGCAGAAGCTGATACTGCCTGTAAGACTCCTGATCCAGAAAGATCCAGGAACCCTCCCTGTCCATCCTGGCATCGGGCAGCATCCCCAGGCGCAGGATCTTTCTCAAATCTTTCCTCACAAAATCAGGGCTTCTGTCACAATCTCTGCTCAGCTTTTCGATCTCGTAGTAGGGCCTGCCGTTGCGCTTCAGCTCTTCGATGTATCTTTTCAGGCGGGAGATCCTTTTTCTCTGAAAAATCCCTGCACACATCAGGCCCAGAGCCGCCGCGCTTATGGCTCCCGCCAGCGCTGTCATCTGCCATGCTTCAGGATTGGGGGAGGATGTCAGGGCGGCAGCCGCGGCCCACACAGTCATTATCCCGAAACCGGCCAGTCCCATGGCTCCGTAGACTGTCTGCAGGATTCCCGTGATCCTTCCCTTCCATCTGACACGGATCTCCAGCGGTTTCTGCCGGGCTTTTTGGGATCTCCCCGAAAAGATCTGTCCCCGCCATCTGGCGTTTTCTATCTTTTCCCGGACCATCTGCCATGTCTGCCCCGGTCTGAGGACTTCCGTCATCTGTGCGATCACATCCCGGACCCGCTTTACCATATCTTCTCCGTCCCATCTGTCTTCTTGTCTCATCTGTTATCCTCCTGAAGCCGGCTTTTACAGCGATTCTGTCAATGAGACGGCGCTGCACAAAAGGAGAAGGAGCATCCCGCCGTTCAGCCATACGGCACGGAATGTTCCGCCGTCCTCCCGCTTTTTCCCCTGTCTCTACAGCGATAGCGCCAGCAGCGCCCCGCCGCTTAAAAGAAACAGAATCATCCCCATGTTCAGCCACACCGCCCTGTTTTTCCTCCCTGCCGAAATCTCCGTATATCCGGGGTGAAAGGACAGCTCCCGGTGACAGCAGATCAGCAGGACTCCGCCGCAGATCACGTATCCGAACATCATCATCAGGTTTCCCGTCAGCAGCAGTCTTCCTGCCATGGGATTTACCTTCTCCAGCTCTATAATGGCCATGGGCACGATGCTTCCCATAAAATTAATGAGCATGTGGAACCCTATGGTATAGCGGATCTTTCCTGTGTGGAGATAGACATAGGCAAAGATCATCCCCAGCCCGAAGGCATAGAAAAACTGATAAAAATTCCCGTGGGCCATGGCGAAGATCAGGCCCGATACGATCATGGCCGTCCAGTGTCCGTAGCCGGCGATCCGGTCCAGGAGAAATTTTCTGAAGACCAGCTCTTCCATGACCGGAGCCGTAAGGTCCAGGACTCCAGGGACATCATAAGCTCCTGCATGCCGTTGACGATAGGCTCCCCCTTCACAAGGCCTGCCAGGCCCATGAGCGCCATACCTGTCAGGTTCCCCAGATACAGGACTCCCAGGCTGAACACGAAAAATCCGGCCAGCTTTCCGATCCCCCATGACTCCTTTCCGGTGTCTCCCATGGAAGGCACCAGCCTCATGAGCAGAGCCGTGAGAGGGACAGCCGCCGGATACATGCTGAATGTCGTAATCAGCATATACAGATTCATGTTCATCCCTGCGGCCAGTCCTGTCCACACCAGCGCATACCCCACGACCAATTGGCATCCGTTGGACAGGATGAGATAGAGAAGATAGATGAGCCCTACTCTGGAAAAACACCGCCGGATCTGCCTGGCAGTCCGTTTCTCCTGCTCCGGGTCTCTCTGCCGGCCCGGACAGGATCCATATTCACTGCTGTAATCGGAGATTCCGTACTCCATCCTGATCCTCCCTCCTGTTTTCCCTTCAGGAACCGCCCCTGGGGGCAGCCTGTCTACGACATATTATACCTATATCCTTTCTGTTTGTCATGTACTTTTTTCCCGCCTGCCCCGGGGCCTGCGCATAAAAAACGGGCTGCCGCCAAAGCGGCAACCCGATCTTAAGCCTCGTCGGCCTCGGTGATCCTGTGTTCACCGGAGGAACCATTCTCTTATGCGTCGGCCTCGGCCTGAGCTGCTCTGGCCTCGACCTCTTTCTTCTGCACATCGCCGGGAGCCTGCTCGTAGCGGCTGAACTCGTACTCGTAGATACCGATGCCGCCGGTCATGGACCGCAGGTCCGTGTTGTATCCAAACAGTTCGGACATAGGAACGTCCGCCTCGATGATCTGTTTGCCGTGATGGTCGGAATTCATCCCCAGTACACGGCCTCTTCTCCTGTTGAGATCGCCCATGACGTCGCCGGTAAACTTATCCGGAACCGTCACCTTCATGGAGGCGATGGGCTCTAAGAGCACCGGATTGGCCTCCATAAACGCCTTCTTAAAGGCCAGGCTGGCTGCCATCTTAAAGGCCATCTCAGAGGAATCTACCGGATGATAGGAACCATCCAGCAGAACTGCCTTCAAGCCTACTACCGGATATGCGGCCAGAGGCCCCTTGAGAACGCATTCCTGGATGCCCTTCTCCACTGCCGGGAAGTAGTTCCTGGGAACGGCGCCGCCGAATACCTGCTCTTCAAACACATAGGGAGTCTCCAGGTCTCCGGAGGGCTCGAAGGACATCTTCACGTCGCCGTACTGGCCGTGTCCGCCGGTCTGCTTCTTGTACTTGCCCTGAGCCTCCACTTTCTTGCGGATAGTCTCACGGAACGCAAACTTGGGCCTGCTCAGCTCGATCTCCACTTTATAGCGGTTTGCCAGCTTGCTGACCACCACTTCCAGCTGCTGATCGCCGATACCGTAGATGAGGGTCTGACGGTTCTCCTTGTCGCCTACTGCCTTTAAGGTCTGATCCTCTTCCATCAGCTTGGCCAGGGCGCTGGCCACCTTGTCGTCGTCTCCCTTGGTCTTGGTGGTATAGCGCATGTAGGTGTAAGGCGTGGAGATCTGGGGCTTATGGTACACGATAGGAGCCGTGCGCACGGCCAGAGTATCTCCGGTCTGGGTCACATTCAGCTTGGCCACTGCGCCGATATCTCCTGCCCGCAGCTCCTTTAACTCCATCTGCTCCTTGCCTCTTAAGGTATAGACCTTGCCGATCTTCTCCTCTGTGTCCTTATTTACATTATAGGAAGCGGAATCCGGTTTCAGGGTTCCCGTACATACTTTGACAAGAGAATATTTGCCGATAAACGGGTCCACGATGGTCTTAAATACTCTCATGGACAGGGACACGCCGTCATTGTACTTGGCCACAAAGCGCTCGCCGGTGGACACATCCACGCCGATGCACTCGAAGTGATCCGGTGACGGGAAATACCTGTCGATGCCCTGCAGAAGCATCCGGGCTCCCTGGCAGTTGATACCGGAACCCAGCATAACCGGAACGATACTTCCGTCTATGACGTGTTCCCTGAGAGCGGCGGAGATCTCTTCATAAGTAAATTCTTCACCTGAGAAATACCTCTCCATGTACTCCTCGCTGGTCTCCGCAACGGCCTCTACCAGCGCCTCCCTGGCGATACCCAGGTTCTTCTTGGAGTACTCGGGGATCTCGCACTCCGTGTAATCGCTGTTGGTGGTAAATCTTCTTCCTGCCATCTTTACCACATTGACAAATCCCACAAATTTCTCATTCTCACGGATCGGCAGATGGAACGGCGCGATCTTTCTGCCGAATCTGGTCTCCAGCTTCAGGAGCAGCTCGCGGAAGCTGGCGTGATCGTCATCCATGTTGGTCACAAAGATGATGCGGGGAAGGTTAAACTTCTCACACAGCTCCCAGGCCTTCTCCGTTCCCACTTCGATGCCTGCCTTGCAGTTTACCACGATCACAGCGGCATCGGCCACGCTGATGGCTTCTTCCACTTCGCCTACAAAATCGAAATATCCGGGTGTGTCCAGGAGATTGACCTTGATCATCCCCTCTTCGCCCTGGAACTCCAGCGGTATCAGGGAGGTGGAGATGGAAAACTGTCTCTTGATCTCTTCCTTATCGTAATCGCTGATGGTAGAGCCGTCCACCACATTACCCATTCTCTTGGTAACTCCGGTCACCAGCGCCATGGATTCTGCCAGGGTCGTCTTGCCTGCACCGCCATGACCCATTAAGACGACGTTACGGATTTGTTTGGTTCCATATACGTTCATAAATATTCCTCCTGTACATATTTTTGCCTATGGGAACATTTTACTAAAAAAT
>CAJUJV010000016.1:26003-31394 GCA_910586845.1 uncultured Hungatella sp. | reverse complement strand
CCTCCTGTACAACCAAATTTAGTCCATGCGTATATTTTACTAAAAAATTCAGAATTTTACAAGTAATATTAGAAAAATTTCCGCTGCTGTCAAAAAAAATCCCTGTTCTGCGAAAGTCCGGAAATCGGATATTAAAATACACTTTAAAGTGTGAAAGTTCAACGTGAAAAAGCGTTGACAAATTCTCTTTTCTCCTTTACAATGAGGAAATATGATTATGAATGATGAGAGGAAACTGCCATGATTATTATTATGAAACCCAATGCCTCAGACGAGGCCGTCGCAAAAGTAGCCGGACTTGTGGAGTCCAAGGGACTTCAGGTCCATCTGTCAAAGGGAGCCCAGGTCACCATCGTAGGCGTCGTCGGCGATAAGACCAGACTTCACGGTTCCAATATCGAGATATCCGAGGGCGTTGACAAGATTGTCAACGTGACGGAATCCTATAAGCTGGTCAATAAAAAATTCCATCCCGAAGACTCCGTGATCCCTGTGGGCAATACTTTTATCGGCCCCGGGACTGTCACGGTCATGGCCGGCCCCTGTGCCATCGAGAGTAAAGAGCAGCTTCTGCAGACTGCCGAAGCAGTGAAGAAGGCAGGAGCCACTTTCTTAAGAGGCGGAGCCTACAAACCCAGGACTTCTCCCTACTCTTTCCAGGGCCTGGAGGAAGAGGGACTTAAATATATGAAGGATGCCAGAGAGGCCACAGGGCTCAACGTGATCTGTGAAGTCACCAGCGCCCACGCTATAGAAGCTGCTGTCAAATATGTGGACATGCTCCAGATCGGCGCCAGAAACATGCAGAATTTTGAACTGCTGAAGGAGGCCGGAAAGTCCGGCGTGCCGGTTCTCTTAAAAAGAGGCCTGTCTGCCACCATCGACGAATGGCTCAATGCCGCAGAATATATTATTTCCGAGGGCAACCCAAACATCGTACTGTGCGAGAGAGGGATCCGCACCTACGAGACAAGTACCCGCAACACCCTGGACATCAGCGCCGTGCCGGTCATCCGTGCCAAGAGCCACCTGCCGGTCATCGTAGATCCCAGCCATGCCACGGGAGTCCGGGCCTATGTGGAACCTCTGGCCAAGGCCGCCGTGGCTGTAGGGGCCGACGGCCTTATGATCGAGGTTCATCCCTGTCCCTCCTGCGCCCTCTCCGACGGCCCTCAGTCCCTGACCTTTGAGCAGTTCCACACTCTGATGGAGGATCTGAAACCCTTTGCACAATTAGTGGGGAGGACTCTGGGATGACCGATTCCAGGATTGCCTTTATCGGCCTTGGTCTCATCGGCGGATCGATCGCCAGAGGCATCCGGCGCTCTGATCCTGATGTGACGATCATGGCCTACATGCGGACCCGTTCCCGTCTGGAGCAGGCCTTTGAGGACGGGATCATCGACATCATACTGGACGGTATCGATGACAGCCGCCTGAAGGAATGTGATCTGATCTTTTTGTGTACGCCGGTGGAATATAACGCGTCTTATCTGGCTCAGCTCCGTCCCCATCTCAGGCCAGGAGCTCTGATCACAGATGTGGGAAGCACCAAAACCGACATCCACCGGCAGGTGACCCGGCTCGGGATGGAGGATGTGTTCATAGGAGGACATCCTATGGCCGGTTCGGAAAAAACAGGCTATGAGAATTCTTCGGACCACCTTCTGGAAAATGCCTACTATATCATCACTCCCACTGCCACAAGCCGGCCGGAGGATGTGGAACGCCTGGTAGAAGTGGCCCGGGCCGTCAATTCTATCCCCATCGTCCTGTATTATGAGCGCCACGATCAGATCACTGCCGCCATCAGCCATCTCCCCCACATCGTAGCCTCCAGCCTGGTGAACCTGGTGAAGGAAAGCGACGGGGACGACGGTATGATGAAACGGCTGGCAGCAGGAGGCTTTAAGGACATCACCAGGATCGCCTCATCCTCGCCGGAGATGTGGGAGCAGATCTGCATGACCAACAGCGATAATCTGTCTCTGATCCTCCGGTCCTACATCGATTCCCTGGAAATTATCCTTGACCGGCTCAGGGCCCGGGATGGTCAGAGCATATACGGTCTGTTTGAGACCTCCAGAGATTACCGCAACACATTTTCGGAAAAATCCGGAGGGCCTATTGATCCCGATTACAGCTTTACGGTGGATATCGCAGACGAGGTGGGAGCCATCTCCACGATCTCCGTGATCCTGGCTGCCGGAGGGATCAGCATCAAGAATATCGGGATCAATCACAACCGGGAACACGGGGAGGGTGCGCTGCGCATCTCCTTCCATGAGCAGGAGGCCATGGAAAAGGCCTGGGGAAGACTGGAAAAATATCATTATGAGCTGGTCAGATGACGGCCGGAGAACACAGGGCATGAAAAGGACAGGAGGAAAAGCAGGATCATGATCGTCAGCAAGACAAAAAGACTCCGGGGAGAAGTGAGCATCCCGGGAGATAAGTCTGTGTCTCACAGAAGCGTGATGTTTGGGGCCATAGCCAGGGGAACTACGGAGATCCATCACTATCTCCAGGGGGCAGATTGCCTGTCCACCATCTCCTGTTTCCGGAAAATGGGAATTGAGATCGACAACAGAGGGGAGACCGTACTGGTACGCGGGAAAGGGCTCCGCGGACTTACGCAGCCGGATGGCGTCCTGGACTGCGGCAACAGCGGCACCACCATGCGGCTTATCTCCGGTATCCTGGCAGGACAGCCCTTCGGTGCGGTGCTTACAGGTGACGATTCCATCCGAAAACGTCCCATGAACCGGATCATGGAACCGCTCGGCCTTATGGGGGCCCATATCCGAAGTACGGAGAACAACGGCTACGCTCCCCTTGAGATCCTGGGAGGGCATCTCCACGGCATCTCCTATACATCCAGGGTGGCCTCGGCCCAGGTAAAATCTGCTATCCTTCTGGCAGGCCTGTATGCTGAAGGAGAAACCAGGGTGACGGAGCCTTATCTGTCCAGAAACCACAGCGAGATCATGCTGAACCACTTCGGCGCCGATATCCGCACAGAGGGGACCTGCGCCATCCTCCGGCCCGGCGGGGAGCTTCAGGGGCGGAAGATCCTGGTTCCGGGAGACATCTCTTCCGCAGCCTATTTTATCTGCGCCGGACTCATGGTCCCGGACTCCGAGATCCTCATCCGGAATGTGGGGATCAATCCGACCCGGGAGGGGATCCTCCGGGTCTCCAGGGCCATGGGAGCCCATATTACCCTTCTTGATGAACAGTCCGGTTCCGGGGAGCCCACTGCGGATATCCTTGTGCGTTCCTCGTCTCTTCACGGAACCGTCATAGAAGGGGCCATAATCCCCACCCTCATCGACGAACTTCCCATGATCGCCGCTATGGCATGTCTGGCTGAAGGCAAGACCGTTATCCGGGATGCAGCAGAGCTGAAGGTGAAGGAATCCAACCGTCTGGAAGTGATGGTCCGCTGTCTTAAAGCCATGGGAGCCGATGTGACCGAGACGGATGACGGCATGATCATCGAAGGGGGAAAACCTCTTTCCGGAGCCGTCATCGACAGCCGTCTGGACCACCGCATCGCCATGACTTTTGCCGTCCTGGGGCTGTGTGCCGAAGGGGAAACCAGGATCCTGGGAAGCGAATGCGTAAACATCTCCTATCCGGGATTTTATGAGGATCTGAAAAGATTACAGTAAACTTTCCTGTGACAATCAGGCAGGAGAGACGAAAACAGGGAGTCCGGTCTGCCGGACTCCCTGTCTGTCTCACCATATAATCTCTGTTTACAGTGCCGAATACCCGAATGCATTGACCAGGGCATCCAGTTTCTGCTTCTGCTGGCACAGCGGGCAGTGACGGTAATCATAGGAAGCATAATCGGGGATATCCTTCTTCCCGAACACCGCCTTGATGGGGATGCCATCCACCTCGTCCACAGCGCCGAAGATAGCTGAAACACCGGTCATGATCCCGTTATAGTACAGGATGCTCTCGATGACCTTGTTGACTGTCAGTCCTGTGGTGACTGAGGACACCAGCACCAGTACATGCTTATCTTCGATCATATGGACCAGATTGTCACGGAAAATGATCTGGCTGTTATTGTTAAACTCCGGACGCACCACATAGATACTCTTATGCTGGTTCATGGACATAAAACCGCCCTTGGAAAGCTCATCCGACAAGAAGGCGCCGATAACCTCCATCCCCTCCATACACACGATGGTGTCTACCACCGTGTCAAACAGGTACAGATGGGCCATGGCTTTGGCCACGGCTCTGGCCTCACTGGTCCTGCTCTTAAGCATGGTCAGATCCAGATAGTAGTTGATATGAGCATGATTGGTGGCAAAATGACCCGGAATCACTCTCATCTGTGCTGTGGTCCCTGCAGTTCCTATCTTTTTTAATCTGGTTTTCATATTAGGAATATCCCCCTTTTTTATTCTGCGTCACCCAAACTCTCGTCCGCTGGTTGTATTATACTAAATTTTCAGAAAACAATCAACTATCCCAGCGGAAAATGACATGCCACTTTTCTGTCACCCAGCTGTCTGATCTCCGGTTCTTTGTCCCGGCAAATGTCTCCGGCATAGGGACATCTGGTGCGGAACCGACAGCCTGACGGCGGATTTACCGCGCTTGGGATCTCACCGGTAAGGATCTGCTCCCTCTTTTGTACCTTCTCCGGATCCATATCAGGCACCGCCTGGAGAAGGAATCTGGTATAGGGATGGAGAGGCTTCTCATAGATCTCTCCGGTCTCGCCGATCTCGCAGATCTTTCCCAGGAACATGACGCAGACCCTGTCGGAGATATAGTGGACCACGCCCAGGTCATGGGAGATAAACAGATAGGTCAGATCAAACTCCTGCTGCAGGTCTTTCAGCAGATTCAGGATCTGGGACTGGATGGACACGTCGAGGGCGGACACGGGTTCATCGCAGACGATCAGCCTGGGATTTAAGGCCAGAGCCCTGGCGATGCCGATCCTCTGCCTCTGTCCGCCGGAAAACTGATGAGGATACCGGTCGATCAGCTCCGGCCGGATGCCGACCATGTGCATCAGCTCCTTTATCCGCTGGTCCGTCTCCTCCTTCCCGGCGCACACCCTGTGAGTCAGCAGAGGCTCGCCGATGAGATCCCGCACCTTCATCCTGGGGTCCAGGCTGGCATAGGGATCCTGAAAGATCATCTGAATCTTTTTATACACCTGGATCATCTGGCTCTCCGAGAACGCGGTGATATCCTTTCCCTCAAAAAAGATCTGACCTTCCGTAGGCTCGATGAGCCGCATCATCATCCTGCCCAGGGTGCTCTTGCCGCAGCCCGATTCTCCCACCAGGCTCAGGGTCTCTCCTTTATAGATCTCCAGGGACACTCCGCTGACCGCGTGGACCACCTGTTTTCTCC
>CAJUJV010000016.1:13150-25993 GCA_910586845.1 uncultured Hungatella sp. | reverse complement strand
TCATTTCCCTTCCTCCTTCTCAAACAAGAAACATCTCACAAAATGTCCCGGCGCCGCCTCATACAGCTCCGGTTCTTCCCGAAAGCATCTGGCCATGGAGTACTGACATCTGGGACAGAACCGGCATCCCCTGGGCAGACGGAGCATATTGGGGACCATGCCCCTGATATTGTACAGCCGTTCCTTTGACTTCATATCCGGCACGGAACGCATGAGACCGTCTGTGTAGGGGTGGCACACGTGTTTGAAAATCTCCTGCACCGTGCCGCTCTCAATCACCTTTCCCGCGTACATGACATAGAGTCTGGTGCAGAACTGAGCCACCACTCCCAGATTGTGGGTGATCATCATGACAGCGGTCCCCTTCTCCTCCTGGAGCTGTTTCATCAGATGGAGGATCTGTGCCTCGATGGTCACATCCAGCGCCGTCGTCGGCTCGTCGGCGATCAAAAGCCTGGGATCACAGGCCATGGCCATGGCGATCATGACTCTCTGGCGCAGCCCTCCTGACAGCTGATGAGGGTATTCCCCGTAACGCTTGGCCGCATCGGGGATGCCCACCAGTTCAAAAGACTGGATCACCCTGTCTCTGGCCTCGGCTCTGGTCATCTGTCTGTTGTGGAGCAGAAGAGCTTCCCGCACCTGCCTGCCCACGGTCATCACCGGGTTCAGAGAAGTCATAGGCTCCTGAAAGATCATGGAGATCCGGTTGCCCAGGATCTTCCTTCTCTCCCGGGGCGTCATGGCGGTCAGATCCTGTCCTTCAAACCAGATACTGCCGCCGTCTACTCTGCCCGGCTTTTTCAGCAGTCCCATAACCGACATGGCTGTCATGCTTTTGCCGCAGCCCGACTCTCCCACGATGCCCGTACATTCTCCCTCGTGGATCTCAATACTGACTCCATCCACCGCATGGACCTGCCCCTCTCTGGTATAAAAGGTGGTCCGCAGGTCCTGGATCTGCAATAATTTTTCTTCCATTGTCCTCACTGCCTCCTGTCTACTTTTTCATATGGGGATCCACTGCATCCCGGAGTCCGTCGCCCAGAAAATTCAGGGCCAGCACCATGATCAGGATAGCCAGACTGGGGAATATGAGCATCCAGGGACTGGACACTGCAAATGTTTTCGCTTGGGACACCATAAGTCCCCAGCTGGAATCCGGCGGCTGGGTACCCACTCCCAGAAAGCTTAAATTGGCCTCCGAGAGAATGGCATCCGGAATATTTAAAGTAAACAGTACGATCAGAGAAGGAAGGCAGTTGGGAAGGATATGGCGGAACATGATCGTCCATTTCTTCACCCCCATGCCTCTGGCCGCCTCCACGAACTCCTGCTCCCGCAGAGACAGGGTTTGGGATCGGACGATCCTGGCCGTGCCGGCCCAGCCGATTATGGACAGGGCGATAAAGATATTGCTGGTGGTGGCCCCCAGGGTGTACATCACCACCATGGCCAGGACGATGGATGGGAAGGCCAGGACGATATCGGCCAGACGCATGATGAGGGCATCCAGCTGCCGGATATATCCGGAAACCATCCCCATGACGATGCCGATGGCCATGGAGATGGTGGTGGGGATCACTCCCACCAGAAGAGACACTCTTCCGCCGTACAGGATCCTGGTAAAGATATCCCTCCCCAGATCGTCGGTGCCGCACCAGTGAGCTTTGGAGGGAGGAAGAAGCCGCTCCATCAGGTTGATGGCATTGGGATCGTAGACCGTAAGTTTGTCTGCAAAGATAATGGCCAGAGCCATAAGGACCAGCACCGCCGCACTGACGGCTGCCACCTTGTTCTCCCTGCACATATCCAGGATCTTTGTCTTCAGAGTGTCCGGCCTGGGGATATACTCCATCTCCTCCTCTTCCAGCTTCTCGACGGCTTCCATCCGTTCCTCAGGAGAAAACTGTTCTTTCACGGAATCCACGGCCAGCCTGGCTGCCAGGGAAACCGCCTGTTCAAATCGTTCCATGCCTATTTTCCTCCCTCCACACGTATTCTCGGATCCACCACACAGTACAGGATATCCGCAACCAGATTGCCTGCGATGATCACGGCCGTGGTGAAGATAACCGTTCCCTGCAGAAGGGGCATGTCGCGGCCGTTGATGGCATCCACCGTAAGACGGCCGATTCCGGGGATACTGAACAGGGTCTCTGTGATCACTGCCCCGGACAGCAGACTGGAGATCTGGATAGCCATCATGGTGATCACAGGCAGCAGGGAATTTTTCAGGGCGTGGCCCAGGATTACAGGCAGAGGGGCCAGGCCTTTGGCTCTGGCCGTCCTGATATAGTCGTCCTCCAGAACCTCCAGAAGGCTGGATCTGGTGAGCCGGGCGATGGTACCCGCCGCATTCCACCCCAGGACCATGGCCGGAAGGATCAGGTGTCTGGGGGAGGCAAATCCGGATACGGGAAGGATACCGTTGAACACGTTCTGGAGAAGCATACCCACGGAGAAAGCCGGTATGGAGACGCCGCACAGGGCGACTCCCATAAACAGATGATCCACCAGAGAGTTTTTCTTCACTGCCGAGAGGATGCCTGCCGGAATCCCGATGATCCAGGACAGGACTGCCGCGGTGACAGCCAGCAGCAGGGTCTTGGGAAACGCGTTGGCTATGAGAGACGATACGCTTCTGGACAGTTTGTAGGATGTGCCGAAATCCCCGTGGAGAGCATCCCACAGATACCACCCGAACCGGACATACCAGGGATCATTTAAATGCATGGTCACACTGAGACGTTCGATCACATCCACTTTTACTCTTTCTCCCATCATTACAGTCAGCGGATCTCCCGGAACCACGCTGAGCATGACAAAAATCAGAAATACAATGCCGATCAGCACCGGAATGGTCACTAACACCCGCTTGGCTATGTATTTTAACATCTGCTCTTCCTCCTTCAGCTGCCTGCTAAAAAAGGCGGCTTAGATGTCGTTAAGCCGCCTGCAGGTTCTGTTATCTCTCGATAGAAACTTTGTAGTAAGAAGTATCGGTCCAGCCGTTCCACGGAACCTCAAAGCCTTTGACCCAGTCCTGAACCACGACGATGTGATCCATCTGGAACAGGGGGAATACTGCCGCCTCCTCCTGTACCATGGTGGTGTCGATCTTCTGATACAGGGCCATACGCTCATCCTCGTCTATCATGGCCCTGGCGTCTTCCAGCCACTGATATACATCGGTGTTCTTGTGGTTGATGGAACGGGCTTTTGTATTCCTCTGTGTAAAGAAGGTGTACAGGAAATTATCCGGATCATTAAAGTCGCCCCACCATACGGCTCTGGTCATGCCGATCCTGCCTTCTTTTCTCTCCGCATAGTAAGCTGCCTCATCGATCTGCTTGATGGACACCTTGAATCCCACTTCGTTTAACATGGACTGAACCACCTGGTTGATAGCGAGGGCATCCGGGTTGTCTGTCATCTGCCAGATCTCCAGCTCGCAGCCGTCACCGTACCCCGCCTCTGCCAGAAGAGCCCTGGCTCCTTCCGGATCGTAGGGAATCTCCTGGGCATCATAGGAACCCAGGATGCCGTCAGGCAGCATGGAATTGACCACATGGCCTGCGCCGTTGTACATCTGGTCCAGAATCGTCTGACGGTCGATAGCCATGGAGATGGCTTTGCGGACCCTCACGTCATCCATGGGTTTCATATCCTGATTAAAAGCATAGAAATACTGACCTGCCTCAGGTCCTGTGACCAGGTTATCTTTGTAGGCATCATTACCCATGAAATAGGGCAGCTGAGAATTGGAGCTGCTTAAATCCACCACATCCAGTTCCCCGTTCTCGTACATCAGCTTCTGAGTGTTCTCGTCGGGAACCTGGATGATCTGCAGACCGTCGGCCTTAGCCGGGCCTTTGAAATAATCGTCATAGCGCACCAGAGTGATCCTGTCGTTGAGCACCCAGTCAGCCATCTTAAAAGGACCGGTGCCTACGGTCACTGCCGGGTCGATGCCGAACTGATCTCCCGCAGCCTCCGTGGCCTCCCTGCTGTAAATCGAGCAGGACGGGGTGGCCAGATTGGCCAGAAACGGGCCGAAAGGAACCTCCAGAGTGATCTCTACGGTGTAATCGTCCAGAGCTTTCACTCCCTCCACGCCGTCGGCCTCGCCTTCCAACATGGCATTGGCCCCTTTGATCATGCTGAAGAAGTCCGTGTTCATGGCGGCTGTGGCCGGGTCCATCATACGTTCAATGGTGTACACCACGTCATCGGCCGTAAACTTTATCCCGTTGTGGAAGGTGACGTCGTCCCGGAGATGGAAGGTATATACCAGACCGTCGTCGCTGATATCCCAGGTACTGGCAAGACTGGGCACGATGGTGGCCACTCCGTCCACCATCTCGCACTCTACCAGGCGGTCGTAAATATTAAGAGGAACTACATAAAATTCCGTATTTTTCTGACAGTCTACGGTAGGAAATTCATTCTTGGACGGGATATGGATCATGTTATCCCCCTGCTGTACAGTGTTTCCGGCCGGAGCCTGGGCTGTCTCTCCCTGACCTGCGGCCTGAGTCTGTGCCGCAGAGCTGTCCCCGGCTGCCGATGTGGGGGAAGAACCGTCGTCAAAGGCCGAGCCGCAGCCTCCCAGCATGGCAGCAGCCATGACTCCTGCCAGAAAGAACGATAAATATTTTTTCATAACTACCTCCTGTTTCCTGTTTTGTGTCGAATCAGCCAAATAGCGCCGCTGTATGAAAAAAAGCATTAGAAACACTCTAATGCTCCTTTGCAATAACATCCCATATTATAAAATGATTTTTTTCACATTGCAACTATTTTTTGATTTTTCTTGTGCATGACCCCATTGTCCCGGTGGGTATCGATCTTCAGATTTCCGCACTGTTCCCATGCCCAGTTCAGGCAGAAAGAAGCGGCTCCCTTATGGCCTCCCCCGGATGTGATCCGATGGACCACCCCGTAAGGTTCCTGATCCAGCCAGTCTCCGTCCCATATATTCTCATAGTCCGGCTCCCGCCCGGTGCGGTAAAAGAACACGGCCCCTAGATCCCGGCCCGACATACAGACAAACATGTGCCCGGCTTCCAAATCTCTTATGATCATTTCACGGGATGGATACCCCTCAGGCCACTGGGTAGGATTGCCGTGGTCCGCCATAAACTTTCTGGCGTTGTCGTAGAGCTTCATCACCTGATCCAGCTGATCCAAAACCATGGGTTCGATGCGATATTCTGTTCTCATTCTCCCGTCACCTCGATCTGACACATTTTCATGGCCTCCAGAGCGTTTTTATGGCTGTCGGGAGTTACGCCGGCACAGCATCTGCCATCTACCAGAACAGGCAGCTCCGGAGCCAGGGCCTTGATCACCATGGCGTTGGAGATCACGCAGATATCCGTACAGAGCCCTACCAGCTCCGCCAGGGCATAGCCGCCTCCGGCCACATACTGACCGCATTCCACGGAACCGAAGGCCGGTTTCTCAAACCGCTTTCCCTGAACGTGTTCAAATTCCTCGTGGAGCCTCCAGCCGTCGGTTCCTTTGATACAGTGTTTTACCGGCAGCTTTCTGCCCTCCTGAGTATCCAGGTAATCATCCCCGTGGGTATCCAGAGTGAACACGATCTCATATCCCGCCTTCTCACAGGCCTCGATCTTTTTCCTTACCTCGGGCACAATGGCCGCAGCTTCCCTGCTCCCCAGGCTTCCGTCAATAAAATCTTTCTGCATATCAACTACGATGAGTATTTTTTTATCCATGATCTCCATCCTTTATCTATGATCGTCCTGAAAACACTAAAAGACATCACCCTGTGATTCCTCATCACAGGATGATGTCGGATATACCGTACTCCTTCACTTACAGAAACTTACGTCACATAAAAGAGAATGCTCACGAAAGATACATGCTCTTTTTTACAGTTTGGATGCGGCCGGCTTGTCCAGAAGCACCACTACATCGGGATGCATCCGCAGCATGGAGGCCGGAGCCATGGTGGTAATGGGGCCGTTGCACATCTTGGCTACCGCCTCTGCCTTCTCCTCGCCGTTGGCGATCATGATAATCTTCTTGGCCAGAAGCATATGATGAAGACCCATGGCGCAGGTAGGTCTGCCTGCTCTGTTATAGACTACGTGTGCTTCGGGAGTCAACGTCTCGTTGGGCTTGTTCATACCGATGTGGGCATCAGCGCCGATTCCCAGAACCTGCATATCCAGACGTCCCTCGGGAAGGTTGTCCATAAGCTCGTCATACTTTTTGCAGGCCTCCTCGATGCCGTCTGCAAAACCGTCCGGAAGAACCAGCTGACTGTCGTCGGCATCTACATGGTCCAGAAGGTTGGCATGGAAGAAGGTGTGTCTCAGATTATTCGGATCCTCCGGCGGAACATCGGCCATCTCCTCCAGGTTGTAAAGAGTACACTCGGCAAAGGAAACTCTGTGATCTTTGTAAAGCTTCACCAGCTCTGCGCACATACCGATGGGCGTATTGCCTGCAGTCAGTCCCAGGTGGGAATTGGGCTTCTGCAGAAGCTGTGCTGCCACCAGGTCCGCAGCTGCTCTGCTCATCTCTTCATAAGTGTCATAAATTTGAATTCTCATACTCCTGCTCTCCTTTATACACGAAATATAGTATCTGTATTATACTTGTTTACCAGTATTAAATCAAGAGAAATATGAGGCTCTGAGACAATGTACCGATATATTCAGATTTTTAACCCTGTTTTCCGGTAATATGCCACAGAATGCAGATCTATATGCCGTACAGTTTCCCGTACTTATCCGTCAAATAGTCGATATAGTACTGAGGATCAAAATCTTCTCCTGTCACATCCTTTAACATCTGACGGCTGGTCTTTAATTTCCCGTACCTGTGGATGTTCTCCCTTAAAAATTCCCGGATCCTGCCCATATCTCCTTTTTCCAGCAATCCTTCAAAATCCATCTCCTTTTTCATATAGGCGTAGAGCTGGGCTCCGAAAGCGCTTCCCAGGGCATAGGATGGAAAATATCCGAAGGATCCCTGGGACCAGTGAATATCCTGCAGTACCCCTTCTGCCACATCTTTGGGGCGAACCCCAAGATACTCTTCATACTTGTCCGCCCAGATCCGGGGCAGTTCTTCCACATCCAGGTCTTCCTCGATAAGCATCTTCTCGATCTCATAGCGGATGAGCACATGAAGGCTGTAGGTCAGCTCGTCGGCCTGGGTACGGATAAGGCTGGGCTCCACCTTGTTGACGGCCTTTACAAACTGATCCAGGGAAACCTCTTTCAGCTGTGCGGGAAACTGTTTCTGAAGTCTGCCGTAGACCGGAACCCAGAAAGCCCTGTTTCTCCCGATGATATTTTCAAAAAACCGGGACTGGGACTCGTGCATGCCCATGGAGGCTCCTGTTCCCACCAGAGTCTGAGTCAGATCGTCGGGGATCCCCATCTCATAGATGGCGTGTCCCGACTCGTGGATCACGGAAAAGAGGGAATCATCCACATGATTGTTGTAGCTGGTGGTGATCCGCACATCCTTGTTGTGGAGATTGGTGGTAAAGGGATGGGCGCTGACTGCCATGACTCCTTTGTCAAAGTCAAATCCCACATACTCTGCCAGGAACCGGCCTATGGCCTCCTGATCCCTCTCGCTGTAATCACCGGTGAGAAAGCTGTCATCCACCTTTACGCCGCTGTCCGTCAGCTTCTTCAAAAAGGGAACCAGCTGCTCCTTCAGAGTTCCGAAGAACCGGTCCAGAGTCTCCATGTCAAATCCTTTCTCATAGTCATCCAGCAGCACGTCATACAGCTTCTGTCCTTCCCCGGCCCGGTAGGAGGCAAACTTCTTCGTGTATTCTATCAGTTTTTTCAGGGTGGGGGCAAAGCTGTCAAAATCCTTTTTCTTCCTGGCGTCTGCCCAGATCCTGGCGCTCTCGCTTGTCAGCTCGGAGAATTCCCGGTACTCTTTGGCCGGAACCTTCTCCAGCTTGTCGATCTCCTCTGCCAGTTCTCTCACAATGGCCTTCTCCGTCTCCGTCAGATCTTCTTTTTCGCACTCCTTCACCAGCTTCTTTACTTCAGGGTCCGTGATCACGGAAAAATATTCCCCTGACAGCGTCCCAACCACCCTGGAAGTGTTGGGGCCTGCCGCCCTGGGAGCCAGAGTCTCATTGTCCCACTCAAACAGGACTCTGGCCGTCTGGAATGCCTGGGCCCGCTCCAAGTAAGTCTGCAGCTGTTCATAAGCTTTGTTCATGATGACAGAATCTCCTTTTCTCTTCGTGTTTGTCTTATTTTTTGTCTTCCCCTGTAAATTTATACCTCTCCCTCTGTTCTCTCCCGTCTCCGCCGGGATCCTCCTCACCAGATATTGTACTTTACTTTCTCTTTTTTCACAATCTGATTTTTTAGTTCTCTTTTCTTACCGGTAACAGTACTTGTGATACCGGGTCTGAAGATACAGACCGCTTCCCTGCCGGAACCCGGCCTGATAGACCACGTTCCCCGGCAGGATGCTTCCGTTTTCCAGAAGCCACCGGGCATTGCGCCAGTTGGCCTCCGTGGGTTCCCGGTAATAATTGCCGTCCCAGGTACAGGCATACTGTCCTTTCTGGAACACGACCCCTTCTATGGTATCGGGATAGGCTCCGTGATTTTTCCGGTTCAGGATCACGGATCCGATGTAGAGCTGTTCTTCATCGGGACAGCACTGCCCCTCCCCGCAGATGGCGTGGGCCAGGATGTACAGCTCCTCATCGGTGTAAGACTGTACAGCCTGCTCCGTTTCCATTTCTGTCTCCGTCTCCTGCTCCTGCAGAACATGAGGACCGTATTCTGCAGTCTCCTCTGTCTCTTCCGTTTTCCATTCCACCACTCCCGGGCCTTCATTGAACACGCGATGAGGCTCATACTCTGCCTCATGGGACGGACTTTCTTCCGGAACGGACCCGGAAGAACACTGCTCCTGTTCCTCACTGCCTGTCTCCAGAGTCTCCCCTTTTGTCTCTGTCCGGCCGGCTTCCCCCGCCCCATAGCTTTCCGCCTGGGAGGATACGGCTGTCATGGATACCATGACCATCGCCGACATCATCGCTTTTACAATCTTGTCCTTTCTCATAGTCCCTCTCTCCTTCCACGATCATTTACGTGTCTGTTATAAATTATGTCCGCTTTTTAACATTTATTACACAAATGTTAAAAATAGATTAAATTTATAAGATGAGACAGAAAAGTCAGGACACAATCATCCTGTGACACAAAGAAAAACCGCCCGCATCCGACAATCTCTTATCAGATGCAGCGGTTTTCTCTTCTTAAAAATACTTCTTAGAACCCCACAGATTGTTCTTCTTCAGCTCCAGGTACTCATTATAGGCTTTCTCCAGGATCTGCTTCTCGTTGGAAAACTTCAGCAGATGGTAAGCCTCATAGAACTTATAGTATCCGGAGTCCATAAAATACTCCTCACGTTGTGGTTTACTGTAGTAGCTGTCTGCCATCATCAGATACCAGTGGACATCTTTCTCCACCATATCCTGAGGCGTGTTAAAGGAATACTGGCTCTTCCCGATGTACTTGATAATGGAGGCCGTCACGCCGGTCTCCTCCTTCACTTCCCGCAAAGCCGTCTCCTTATATTCCTCTCCTTCCTCCACAGTTCCTTTCGGTAAAACCCAACCCTCGTATTTGTTCTTATAATTCTTATACAATACAAGAATCTTGCCTCGAAAAATAACCACACCGCCACAGCTCGTTGCCTCTATCATTGCAATTCCTCCTGCCCGGGCCAAAGGCCCCTGGTGTGTCAACATAGACTGAGGTTAGTATACATCTTTTTGCCCTGATATGCAAGCATCAAAAATACTTCTGGCGATGGGAGCCGCAGTCTGGCCGCCGGAACCGCCTTCCTCCACCACTACAGTCACCACCACCTGAGGATCCTGTGCCGGAGCAAAGCCTGTAAACCAGCTGTGTGTCTCTTTTCCTGTCTCAAACTGGGCCGAACCGGTTTTTCCGGCAGCAGTATAGGACTCTGTTCTCAGAGCGGAGCCGGTGCCTTCCGCCACGGTCAGCTCCATCATATCGGTGAGGATCTGAGCCTCCTTCTCCGTCATCAGCGCTCCATAGACAGAAGGCTCAAACTGCTTTACCTTTTCGCCTGCTGCATTTTCCACGGAATCCGTGAGACAGGGTTTCATCAGCACCCCTTTGTTGGCGACGGCTGCAGTGATCATGGTAATATGCATGGGGGTGGTCAGGGTCAGGCCCTGGCCGATGGCTGTCTGGAGGATCTGCCAGTCCCCGTCCTCCTCTTCCAGGGTAAACCGGCTCCGGCTGTAGGCCATGGCCAGAGGCTGGTCCCTGTTGAAGAGAAGTTCCCCCGCAGTATCCCCCAGCCCTTTCAGATCCAGTTCCAGGCCCATGGAGGCAAAGGCTCCGTTGCAGGAGTTGGCATAGGCGTGAGAAAGATCTTGGCTGCCGTGGGCATTGCCGTGATAACACTGGATGGTATAGCCTTCATATTGAAAATATCCTGTACAGTCAAACCGGTACTGATCATAGTCATCGGGATGCTCCCTGATATATTCCAGAAGAATCACGGTCTTGAACACAGACCCGGGAGGATAGAGCCCCTGAGAAGCCCGGTTGAGAAGCTGAGCTTCGGTATTGTCCTCCGACACCAGGCTCTCCCAGTCCTGATCCACGGTGTTGGGATTAAAATCCGGGCTGGACACCATAGCCAGGATCCGGCCTGTGGCAGGCTCCATGACGATCACCGCACCGTTTTGTTCTCCCAGGCTGTCCCTGGCCAGCTGCTGCAGTTTCACATCAAAGCAGGTCCTCAGACAGTCTCCCCGGCTCTTTCTCCCGGAAAGCCTGGCTATTGCCTGATCCAGAAGGTTCTCATGAGAAGTCAGAAGATAGAAATTGCCCAGCTGTTCCAGCCCTGTCTTCCCTCTGACCGAGTATCCCACTCCATGGGCAAACAGAGAGCCGTAGGGGTAATTCCTGATCTCTCTTCCATCCTCACCGGTCCTTGTCTCTGCCAGGATCTCCCCTCCGCTTCCCAGGATCCGGCCCCGCTCCACCCGGGCCGCAAAACCGTCCAGCCTGGCATTGTAAGCGTTGTTAATCACATGTTCCCGGTCCACGGTGAGAAAATATCCCACATATGCCATAAGACACAGAAACAGAAACACCACCGCGTAAACCAGACAGAGGATACTGCGGTTGGCCCGCTCTCCCGGGCCGATCTCCCTCTTTCCCCCTTTAACAGTCAGTTTCATATCGGTCTTCCTCTTCTTCATTGCGTTTCAGGATGTACATCCCCTGGATGACGGAGAACATGATAAATGTGCTGAGCACCGAGCTTCCTCCCACGCTGACAAAGGGAAGAGTCACGCCTGTGGAAGGGATAAACCTGGTGGCCCCTCCCACGGTCAGAAATACCTGGGAGATGTACATGGTACCCAGACCCACGGCGATCAGTTTATAGAACATGGCCTGCATCTCACAGGCGATCATCATAAACTGGATAAAACATCCCAAACAGATCAGCACCACACACAGCGCAAACAGAGCCCCCATCTCCTCGGAAACAGCCGAGAACACAAAATCTTTCTCCACCACCGGGATCTTTCCCGGCAGCCCCTGATAAAGGCCCATGCCGAACCAGCCTCCCGTGCCGACGGCAAACAGAGACTGGGTGATCTGATATCCCCTGTTGTCGATGTCAGCCCAGGGATCCCTCCAGGCCATGACTCTGACACGGACATGGGAGAAAAGGAACCAGGCGGCCACGGAGGCCAGCCCTCCTCCCAGGATCCCCAGCCCCAGATATCTCCGGCTTGAAGTGGCCGCAAACACCATAAAGACCCAGGTGACAAAAAAGATCAGAGCGCTTCCCAGCGCCGCCACAGCCGTCACGGCCAGAACCTGACGCCGCCCCGTGGAGCGGTAAAACATGGCTGCCGCAAAAAACACAAAGCTGATTTTCACAAACTCCGAAGGCTGAAGAGAGATCCCCCCCACGGACAGAGAAAGCTGGGCCCCGTAACTCTCATGACCCGACCGGTACACGATCCACAAAAGAGCCAGCCCCAGAAGTCCGTACACCCAGGGGATCCGGCTCAGCTGCCAGGCATGATCTATGATAAAAGGGATGACCAGGGTCACTGCCGCACCGAAGACTACGAGGACAAACTGCCTCACGGATTTCTCAAAAGACAGCCGGGTCAGGATGATAAAACCGACGCACAGCAGAAAACACACGTTATTGACCAGGATATCCGAGCGGTTGCGGTACAGCTTCCGGTAGAGGAAAAGATAGCATAGAAAAAACACTGCCTGGACCCCGTAAAACACCGGCAGCCTCCAGTTTTCCGTCTTCAGGAACATAACCCCGTAGGCAAGAAAATGAAGCAGAAACATGAGACGGTTCTGCCTTGTGCACAGAATTCTCTTTTTCTCCCCTGCCGCTCCGAAATACCGGAAGTTCCAGTATGTGTACATGGCTGCCAGCAGGATCATCAGATATTTTGATACATCCGCGATCATCTCAGTCAATTTATCACCTACTCCACGCCCCGTTTAAAATGTCCTCTGGTAAAGTCTCCGGCCGGAT
The DNA here is from genome assembly GCA_910586845.1 of uncultured Hungatella sp. GTDB lineage: Bacteria > Bacillota > Clostridia > Lachnospirales > Lachnospiraceae > UBA3402. The sequence continues at coordinate 13,396 of CAJUJV010000016.1, read as the reverse complement.
TCTCTCCGGCCCTGTCATAAAAAAGCATATCCACCCACGCCCTGGTTATACGTTCCACTTCCTCCTTTGTCTCCCTGGTAAACTGGAGACGCACCTGATCCGGCGCCAGCCGCCTGATCCTGTCTCCCTGGTCTATGAGGGAAAGGGGAGAGGGATTATAGATCAGATTATAGCAGTATCTGCAGTGATTGCGCACAGGCAGTTCTTTTCCCGTCCTGTCTCTCATGTTCAGCCACCGGGGAATGC
>CAJUJV010000016.1:12890-13133 GCA_910586845.1 uncultured Hungatella sp. | reverse complement strand
TTCACGGTCCTTAACACGCACTGGGCGGATACCATGGCCGGCATGAGCCCATATCCGATCAGGTCGCTTCCCCTGCCTCCCAGCCCTTCCAGTTCTCTGCTGTTAAGCTCCAGAGGAAGGGTGGTCCTCTCACAGCCCAGCTGTCTTAACATCTGTCCGGAGGCAGAATTAAACATATACAGGTGATGATCCCCGTACATGGGAATCCCGGTGTTCCGGCCTTTCAGATACCCGATCTCATCA
>CAJUJV010000016.1:10966-12880 GCA_910586845.1 uncultured Hungatella sp. | reverse complement strand
GAGACCGGACCAGGAAACCGTCAAATCCCGCCTCCTCTGCCAGGGAGAACCAACGGTCAAACCAGGTCTCCCCCTGTTTTCTGAAGATCACAGGCATGGCCAGGACACAATTTTTCCCGCTGCCGTGGCAGCGGTCTGCCAGTTCTCTCCACTGGCCGGGCTCTGTCCCGTCAGCCTCCATGATCACTTCCCCCACTTCGGCAACGGAAAGGACCCGGGACAGTCCCGTCATGTCGGACAGCAGGACCGAAAGCCCGGGGGCAGTTTTGCCGGAAGCTTCCTTCTTCCCCGCCTGACCCGTTTCCCGGGAGACACCAGCTCCGGCCGTCTCTCTCCGGTACGGTGCCAGTATGGACTGTTCCAGCTGTTTCAGTCCTTCTCTTCTCAGCTCATTGACGGTCTGAACAGGCAGAAACACCTGTCCCTCCAGCTCCACCTTGAGATCGCCGAATACGAAAGGGGTATTGCCTGTCTTCCGGACCTGCTTTTCCAGCTGCTCCCGGGAGGCCGGCTGATTCCTGGCCGTCTGTGCCGGGGCCCCTGTCACACAGACCGTCTCCTCCCCGTCAGAGGACTGCCCCGGTTTCCAGAGTCTGAGAACCGTCTCCTCCCCCTCCTTCACCGTCAGTCTCCCCTCTATGGTCTCTTTCTTCTCCGTCTCCACATACAACCGGTCGATGCAGTCGAACAGCTCCTGGTTGGCCGGGCGGAACCGGGGTTTTTCCTTCCTGGCGATCATATCCCTGCCGTTGTGCTGTCTGTAATATCCTTCCGTAAATCCGCCTCTGTCAAAAAGGTCCAGAAGCTCCCTGCGGTCCGCTTCATCCACCCGGTAGCCCTCTCTGCCCTTATCCAGACAGAGATCCACATATCTCCGGTAGATCCGGACCACCCCGGCCGTGTACCTGGGACTCTTCATCCTGCCTTCGATCTTGAGAGAACAGATCCCCGCCTCCAGAAGGTCCGGAAGCAGATCCAGCGTGCACAGATCTTTCATGCTCAGGATGTAAGGGTCCTTATCCCTCCCTTTTCCTCCGGTATCCCCCGGATCCGCCTGATAGGGGAGCCGGCAGGGCTGGGCGCATCGGCCCCTGTTCCCGCTCCTTCCCCCGATAAAACTGCTCATAAGGCACTGGCCAGAATAACAATAGCAGAGGGCTCCGTGGACAAAAGATTCGATCTCTATGGGCACTTCCCTGTGAATCCTCCTGATCTCTTCCAGAGACATCTCTCTCGCCGTCACCACTCTGGTAAGTCCCCATGAAGCCAGGACCCGGGCGCCGTGTACTCCCGTCACCGTCATCTGGGTGCTGCCGTGGACAGGCAGATCCGGAAACTGCCTCCTGATACAGGCGACGGCCCCCAGATCCTGGACAATAACCCCGTCCAGCCCTCTCTCATAGTAAGGCCCAAGGAAATCAGGCAGTTCTTCCAGTTCCTGCTCCTTCATGAGAGTATTCACGGTCATATACAGGGATACCCCGTGAATATGGGCATAGTCGATGGCCTCCAGCATCCTCTCCTGATCCAGATTCTCTGCATAAGCCCTGGCTCCGAACCGGTTTCCGCCGATGTAGACCCCATCAGCCCCTGCTGCCACGGCTGCCTTCATGCTCTCAAAGGATCCTGCCGGAGCCAGTATCTCCACCTGTCTCATGATCTTCCCCTTTCCTCTCATCCGGCCCTCAGGCCGTCATCCTGTCTTTCAGGGTCTCCCCTGTATGCTACCGCCGGGATCCTCCCTGGCTGCCGTCCGTACGGCCGGAGGCCTCCCGGAAGGCCCGGAGCTTAAGGAGCTCTTCCTGAGCCCCGGCCATATCCTTTTTCAGGATTTCAAGCTCCGTCTTTTTTTCTTCCAGCTCTTTTTCCGTATTTTCCAGGCGCATCTGGGTCGTCACCAGCTCATGCTTCAGG
>CAJUJV010000016.1:0-10956 GCA_910586845.1 uncultured Hungatella sp. | reverse complement strand
CCATCTCGTCTCTCTGCCGCTCACTGACTGCCGCCCGGTTGGTGGCCTTAAAGTAGTCGTCGGCAATATTGATAAAGATCATCACGGTCTGGTACTCCTGGCTCTGTCTGGTAAACCCTTCCTGGCGCTTTAACTGAGCCGTCTTTTCATTAATATAGCTGGCCACTCTCTGGAGATAATGCTCGTCCTCCATGCCTCCCAGCGTGTAGATCTTTCCGTCTATCAAAACTTCCGCATAATTTTTGTTATCCACGAATCTGCCGCCCTTACTGTTCATCTCCATCTGCTCCTTTCCCCCTGTGCCGTCACGATTCTCCGGCCGGCCGGCATCCCAGATGCCGGTAAGCATGTTCCGTGGCCACCCTGCCTCTGGGCGTCCGGTTGATCAGCCCGTTCATCAGAAGATAGGGCTCGTAGACGTCTTCCAGCGTCCCTGCATCCTCGCCCAAAGCGGCTGCCAGAGTATCCAGGCCTACCGGACCGCCGGAAAACTTCTGGATAATGGTCAGAAGGATGGTCCTGTCATTATTATCCAGCCCCATGGGATCCACCTCCAGGATATCCAGGGCAAAATCCGCCACCTCCCTGGTGATCACTCCGTCGTACTTCACCTGGGCAAAATCGCGGACCCGTTTCAGCAGACGGTTGGCGAGACGGGGCGTCCCTCTGGAACGTCTGGCCAGCTCCATGGCTCCCGCCTCCTCGATCTCCACCTCAAGCACCCTGGCGGAACGAAGGATAATGGTCTTTAATTCCTCCGTGGTGTAAAACTCCATCCTGGCCACCACTCCGAACCGGTCCCGCAGAGGGGCGGTCAGAAGGCCTGCTCTGGTGGTGGCTCCTACCAGAGTAAATCTGGGCAGCTCCAGCCGGATAGATCTGGCCGAAGAATCCTTTCCCAGCATGATGTCAATGGCAAAATCTTCCATGGCCGGATACAGTACCTCCTCCACCTGGCGGTTGAGCCGGTGGATCTCATCCACGAACAGCACATCCCCTTCCTGGAGATTATTCAGGATGGCCGCCATCTCCCCCGGCTTTTCGATGGCCGGCCCTGAGGTGATCTTGATGTTCACACCCATCTCATGGGCAATGATACCGGACAGGGTGGTCTTTCCCAGGCCGGGAGGACCGTAAAACAGCACATGGTCCAGGCTGTCCCCTCTGGTTCTGGCCGCATCGATGTAAACCTGCAGCGTAGACTTCAGCTTCTCCTGGCCGATATATTCTTTCAGAGACTGCGGCCGCAGATGGGACTCTGTCCTGCTCTCTTCTTCTGTCAAATCCGTATTGATAATCCTGCGCTCCATCTTCCTACGCTCCCGTTAAAATGCCATGTATTTCAGTGAGGCTTTCAAAACATCCTCTGTGGTCATGGACTCCGTGATCTCCACCTGCCGGACTGCTCTGGAAGCCTCCATAGCAGAATATCCCAGAGCCACCAGGGCCGACACCGCCTCATTCCCTGCTTCCCCCAGGCCGCCCCGGCTCTTCGCCTCCAAAGCCGCCTCCTGACGGGGGATCATCTCGTCTACGGAGATCCGGTCCTTCAGATCGAGGATAAGTCTCTGAGCCGTCTTGCTTCCGATCCCCGGCGCCCTGGAGATCGCCTTCACATCCCCTGAGATGATAGCCAGTCTGAGATCGTCAGGCCTTAAGGCGGACAGAAGTCCCAGGGCTCCTCTGGGACCGATGCCGTTGACTCCCAGAAGCTGCCGGAACATCTTCAGATCCTGTCTTGTCAGGAATCCGTAGAGGCTCATGGCATCCTCCCTCACCTGCAGATAAGTATAGATTCTGACTTCCTCTCCGATCCCCGGAAGTCCGTCGATCACCGACAGGGGCACCCTGATGTTGTAGCCTACAGAACCGGCCTCCACCACGATCATGTCCTCCTCTGTCTCCACTAATGGTCCTCTGATATATGATATCACTCTGTCTTCCTCTTTCTCTCCGTTCTGTCTGTATCATCATAGCATAATTTGACAGTGTCCGCAAGATTGAGGCGGAGTAAAACCGAACAGGCTTTCTGCTTTTGTTGACTTTACCTGCGGATTTTTTTATAATGGCTGCAGAACAGAAAGGGAATCAGAAAGAAGGGAGCCTGTTTATGATTACTGCAGAAAAAGACCTTGCATTTGAGGAGCATTACCCTTTAACACGGCTCGGAGACCCAAAAGAGCTGCTCTTCTTCGACATCGAGACCACAGGATTTTCAGGGGATCACCACAGCGTATATCTTGTGGGCTGTATATTCCCGGAACAGGGAAAATGGAAACTGGTCCAGTGGTTTGCCGACTCGCCGGAGGCAGAGGCCCAGGTTCTGAAAGCATTTTTCGAACAGTTAAAAAGTTTTCAGACAGTCGTCCATTTTAACGGCGACGGATTTGACATCCCCTTTCTTCTGAAACGCTGCCAGGCCCTGGGGCTTCCCTATGACTTTTCCGGGACAGATACCATGGACATCTACAAACATATCCGGCCCCTGAAGAAGATGCTGGGACTTGACAGCCTCAGACAGAAAAGTCTGGAACATTTTCTGGGGATCTTCCGGAAGGATCCTTATTCCGGAGGGCAGCTGGTGGAGGTCTATGAGGAATATCTCATGACCCGGGAGGCGAAGCTCTACGACATGCTCATGCTCCACAACCGGGAAGATCTGGAAGGGATGTCCCTCATCCTTCCCATCCTGTTTTACCGGGATCTCCTGAAAGGCCCCTTTTCCCTGATCGGCGAGGAGCTCTCAGAACAGGCCGGCCGCCTGGAAGAAGCCTGCCCCCTTCTCCGTCTGACGCTTCAGATTCCGGATCAGCTTCCTGTCCCCGTCCGGTGGGATACTGCCCTGGCCTCCTGCCTGGCCCGGGAAAACCGGCTGGAGCTTGCCATAACACTTGTACGCGGAACCATGAGACATTATTATCCAGACTACAGGAATTACTATTACCTTATCTATGAAGACAGAGTCGTACATAAAAGCCTGGGACAGTTTGTAGACAAAGAAGCCCGCAGGAAAGCCACGGCCGGAAACTGTTTTGCCCCAAAGGATGGTCTTTTTCTCCCTCAGCCTGAGGGACTGTGGACCCCTGATTTTAAAAAGGATCATAAAGACCGGCAGGTCTACGGAGAATACACACCGGGGCTGCTGAAACAGCCGGAGGTTCTCCGGACCTATGTCTCCTACATCCTTGGTCTGTCATAGAGACAAATCCCTGCTTTCCGGGCAGGTACGGCTCCGGGGCATCCCCATATTTTCGATCGCAAAAAGCCCGGAACCGGGCTGCCTGTCCTGTATTCAGGATAAGGCTAAGACCCGGTTCCGGGCTTTTCTAAACGGACTGCCTGTCAGTCGATCACATTGCGGATCCTGGCCGGACTCCTGTAATTCCATGTGGAGATCTTGATCCCGCTTCTTCTGCTGGCCGCATGGACGATCTGACCGTTGCCGATGTACATGGCCACGTGGTTGATGGTTCCGCTGCTATTGGCATAGAAGATCAAGTCTCCCGGTCTCATCTGGCTGGAATTAATGGCCCGTCCCACCTTGGCCTGTTCTCTGGAAGTCCTGGGCAGGCTTATGCCGAAGTTGCGCATTACAGACTGAACGAATCCGGAACAGTCTGCTCCTCTGGTCAGGCTGGTACCGCCCCATACATAGGGATTGCCCACATACTTCAGACCAAAATTGACGATCTGATTTCTCCTGGAGGCCTGCTGGTTGGCCAGCTCCTCCAGGGGTGAAAACTTGATGGCCTCTGTCAGGGCATAACGCACCTCCACATTGTTGTCTCTGGTGGAGATATAGGCCTTGTCATTGACCTCATCCTCGTCTCCCCCGTCCAGCTCGATCTGCACCCAGCCGTCCAGCTGATCTACCACCGGATACCGCTCCTCCTTGGAGATCTGGGTCCAGATCGTGGATTCCGTGGAAGGAGACGTGCGCACATTCAGTTTGTCTGTATTGACGATGGCCATAAGGGAAGCCGCCTCCATGGCCAGATCCACGGCCTCCTGGCCCGTGGCCGTATACTGGCTGTCCATGGTCACGTAGCCGGTGATGCTGCCCGAACGGATCTTGTACCAGCCGTCCTCCGTGCCCAGAATCTCCGCCGCCGCCTTGCCGGGCAGTTTGCCGATGATGTTGCTGTTGCCTTCGTCTTTCGGGCTGCTCCGGACATTGAGATAACTGGTGACTTTGGAGATCAGAATATTGTCATACTGGTTGATGGCCATGGCTTTCAGATCCATCTTCCTGGCCTCATTGAGGGCATAGCGTACCTGGACGTAATCGGAGGAAATATATCCGCCCGTGATCTGGACCCAGCCTTCTGTCTGGCTCAGCACCTCATACCTCTCGTCGAGAAGAGCCTGGGCGATGACATTATTGTCGGTGATCTCCGGCGTCTGACGGATATTTACATTGTCCGCCGTCACCACGGCCCTCAGCTTCACCTGCTCTGCGGCCCTGGTCCTGGCTTCCTCACCGGTTATGACAAACTGGCTGGAGATATACCCGTCTACCTGGCCGGAATGGATCTGATACCAGTCTCCCTCCTGACCCAGGATCTCGCAGACGCTGTTCTCCTGCATCTTTCCGATGATATCGCCTTTCGAGTCCGGGCTCCTGCGGACGTTCAGATAACCGGACACCTGCACAATGCCCAGATTGGAGTAGGCATCCAGCACCGCCTGCTTCTCGGCCGCCTCACGGGCCTGACGCTCCTCCTCTTCCTGCTGCTCCTCAGCCAGCCGGCTGGCCGCCTCATCTATGGTAGTCTCCCCTGTGCTGTCCTCCACGGACTGAAGAACTTCCTCTCCCTGCTCTTTGGACAGTCCCTTTCTGACAGCCGAACCTATGAGAAGGATCGCTGCGATCACTGCTGCCGCGATCAGGGCTATGATCAGATATCTGAGATAATCATTATTGTTCCGCTTTCTCTTGGCTCTGCTCAGTACCTTTGTATAATCTTTCTTTTCTGCCATAACGATTCTCCTGCCGTATCATTTAGGATTCCGGAAAAAAGCCAGGGCGTCCATGGCTTTCTGACACCGGCATCCTATAAAACCAAATCATAAGTTTTATCATACCATAACTTTTTCCTAAATACGACAGATTGATGTGGGAAAAATATTAAATTTTTATTACAAATCGAAAAACTCCTGTCAGAATCTGTCAGAAGTTGATGCCCCGAAGCCGCAGGTATTCTTTTACCAGCTGTACCGCAGGTTCCAGCTCCAGAGTCGTGGTGTTGATGGGAAGGTCGTAATTATCCATGTCCTCCCACTCTCTTCCCGTATAATATTTGTAATAATCCCGGCGCTCCTTGCTGATGCGGTTGGCCCTGCGCAGAGCCTCCTTGGTGTCCACTCCGTCTACCTCCATGACCCGGCGGATACAGGTGGTGCTGTCGGCATAGATAAACAGGCGGACCAGATTCTTCGAACCGGCAGACTCCAGCACGAAATCCGCGCACCGTCCCATGATGATACAGGGCTGCTCAGAGGCCACCCGGCGGATCATCCTGGCCTGAAACCGGAACAGGTTCTCCGGCGAGGTAATGTCGTCATCCAGAGACGGTTCCTCCAGGCTGGTCTTCAGACCTCCCAGAGCCCGGAAAAACAGGTTGTTGCCCGCCTTCTCATCATTGAGCCGGAAATACTGTTCTCCGATGGCGCTCTCCTCGGAAGCCATCTTCAGGATCTCCTCGTCATAAAAAGGGATCCCCAGTTCCCTGGACAGCATCTTGCCCATGATCCGGCCTCCGCTGCCGTACAGTCTGTTGATGGTAATATGATAGTTGTCCTTTCCCATAAACAATCCTCCTTGTGAACTGTATGTAATAAATTTATTATAACATCGGGAAATCACGATGACAAGCCATTGATTCCCAACCGGCTTTATGATAGAATGAGCAAAGAGTCCGGCAAGCCGGACTCTCGCGCCGTAGCGCGGCTGCGGCAGCAACCATCTTCCAAATCATCGGACAGAAAGGAACCATTGCCATGTCTGAATATCATATCAGCCGGATCCATCCTTCCAGCAGACGGGAGATCCGCCAGATGGAAGCGCTTCTCGAAAAAGAGGGCATCAGGCGGGACCGGAATCTGGACTACAGCGCAGGCCTGTTTGACGACGACTACAACCTGGCTGCCACCGGCTCCTGCTTTAAAAATACTCTCCGCTGCATGGCGGTAGACTCCTCTCATCAGGGTGAGGGCCTGATGAATGTCATCGTCAGCCACCTGATGGACTACCAGTATGAGCGGGGGATCCTGGATCTCTTTCTCTATACCAAGTGCAATACTGCAAAGTTCTTCTCTGATCTGGGGTTTTACGAGATTGCCCGGGTCCAGGACCGGCTCGTCTTTATGGAAAACCGGAGAACCGGATTCTCCGACTATCTGGCACGCCTGAAAAAGGAGACGGAACAGTCCTCCGCTTTTCAGAGATCTGCCGGCAAAGACACCGGCTGCCTGTCCGGGGCCGTCATCATGAACGCCAATCCCTTTACCCTGGGCCATCAGTATCTTGTAGAGACTGCCGCCTCCATGTGCGGTCTTCTCCATGTATTCGTGGTATCCGAGGAAGCCTCTCTGGTACCTTTTCAGGTCCGCAAAAAGCTGGTGCAGGAAGGCTGTTCCCACCTGTCCAACGTCGTCATCCATGAGACCGGCAGCTACATGATCTCCAACGCCACATTTCCATCCTATTTTTTAAAAGACGATGACACGGTCATCCGTTCTCACGCCGTGCTTGACATCGAGATCTTTAAAAAGATTGCCGCAGCTCTGGGCATCTCCACGCGCTTCGTGGGAGAAGAACCATTCAGCCAGGTGACGAATATCTATAATCAGGTCATGAAAGAACAGCTGGAATACGGAGGGATCGCGTGTCATATTATTCCAAGAAAAGCCAATGAGGCAGGAATCATCAGCGCTTCCCGGGTCCGCCAGATGATCCATGACGGGGATATGGCAGGATTCCGGTCCGCCGTTCCCGCCTGCACTTATGATTTCTTCACTTCGCCGGAAGCAGAACCGGTGATCCGGGCTGTCCGGGAGACGGACCAGGTGGTCCATTATTAAGACTCTGCCTCCTGCGCATGGCCGCTGAGAGTCAGAGCCCTTGATCAGATATCTTTAATTTTCAGGAGGATAAAAGAATGAATCTTATACTGCCGGAAGGCTACGACCCCCGTCTGACAGTCCGTCAGACCCAGGAGGCCATCAAGTACATAAGAGATACTTTTCAGAAAGAGTTCGGAAAACAGATGAATCTGGAAAGGATCTCCGCACCTCTGTTTGTGGAGAAAAGCAGCGGTCTCAACGACGATCTCAACGGCGTGGAACGGCCCGTGTCCTTTGACATGGCCGCTCTTCCCTCAGAAACCATCGAAGTTGTCCATTCTCTCGCCAAATGGAAGCGCATGGCCCTCCACCAGTACGGTTTCCGGCCTGGAGAAGGCCTTTACACCAATATGAACGCTATCCGCCGTGACGAGATCCCCGACAACCTTCACTCCTGCTACGTAGATCAGTGGGACTGGGAGAAGGTAATCACCAGAGAGGAACGAAACCTCCGGACTCTGAAAGATACGGTACAGAACATTTTCAAGATCATCAAACACATGGAGCATGAAGTGTGGTACAAATATCCCCAGGCTGTAAAGAAGCTTCCCGATGACATCTTCTTTATCGATTCCCAGGAGCTGGAAGACCTGTACCCGGACAAAACACCGAAGGAGCGGGAAAATCTGATCACCAGGGAACACGGCTGCGTCTTCCTCATGAAGATCGGCGACAAGCTGAAAAGCGGCGAGCCCCACGACGGACGGGCGCCGGACTACGATGACTGGCAGTTAAACGGAGACATCCTGTTCTGGTTCGACACCTTAAACTGTGCCCTGGAGATCTCCAGCATGGGAATCCGGGTGGATGAGGCTTCTCTGGCAGAACAGCTGAAAAAAGCCGGATGCGAAGAGAGACGGAATCTTCCTTATCATAAGATGCTCTTAAACGGAGAACTGCCCTGTACCATCGGAGGAGGTATCGGCCAGTCCAGACTGTGCATGCTCCTTCTGGACCGGGCTCATATCGGAGAAGTGCAGGCCAGCATCTGGCCGGAAGAGATGAGAAAGACCTGCGGGGAGCATGGGATCTTTCTGCTGTAGGATAAACGATGAATAATCTGCCGTTATCCATCGCTATAAAGATTTGTCAAAAAGTATACAGAATAAAAGAGAAAACAGTAAATCACTTCAATACAAGCTGCGATGTATTACTACAGCAGGAAAACAACCTATATTGGCCGTCTTCCTGCTGTAAATACTCATTCTTTTCTCTTCTTTTTCCACAATCTATTTCTATAAATATTCCCTAATTGTAAGTTCTGTCTGTTCCTCAATCTTCCTGCTTGCCAGTTCAAACAAATTTTCCTTTGTCGCAAAAAGATTCTTCGGATTTCTGCCAATAATCAGGTACTGATTTTTATCATCCAGTGAAATATATTTTCTCGTATCGTCATCTAACAAAATATCCGCATTGTCAATAACGACCAGCTTACCGTCAACCCTGCTTATCATATCCCTGATATCCTTCTGATAGTCAAGATAATTGATACAAAGTATATTGGGATTAACCGCCATACATTCTCTAATAAATGAGAATGCCGCTGTTTTTCCAGTACCGGAATCCCCCGTCAAAATGGTTATGTTATTGGTAAATCGAAAATCTACAATAAACGAGGTATGAACCGTAGAAAAATGATCCATAACAAGAGGCTTACTTTTCAATGTTCCACCACTCCTTTAACTCTTCATAATCACTGATTACTTTTTTCCCCGACCTGCTCTGTACAGCAACCGTGTCCATGGTAAAAGGAATTAACGCATATTCGCTGAATACAAATCCGGTTTCAAAATGATATATAACCTCCAGGGCATTATTCCCGCATTCCTTTAGACAAAATACTTTGTCCGGATAATAAAGTATATTTAATACCGTTTTACAGCCCGTTGAAAGTCTGTCTATATCTAATGTAATTTCATCGAATCTGGAATAAATCTTATATTTACTGATAAGCTTTGAATTATCAAGTATCTCAATAATTTCTTCTGCCTGTTTATCAATAAAAGATACTGTGTTTTGATTGAAAAATAAATCATTCAATTCCACATATTCCATATCCCCGGGGATATCTTTTTTGTCTTTAAAGATCGTGATCATAACGTGGCCTCCAATCCTGCCTCATGGAACTGCTTTTTAAGACAGGTTCCCTCATAGATACTTTTCATTTTAGCCTGCACGGATAATCTGCCGCTATAGTCCAGCCCGCAAATATCATTATCCATCCGGTTTTTCCATTCGCAACAAGATTTGATCCAACAGTCCCCGATTCTTCCTTTTGAAACTTCAAATCCTGTATTTCTGGTTAAATCAAATAGAAATTTTGCTGATAACTGCTCAACATTATATTCATCAATATGTTCATTATAATCTACGATTTCCTTTATATCTTTATAATTCATATTCCCCTTCTCAACAGCCCCAATCAGTCTTTCTCTTGCTGATATTACCTTTGCTCTTTTTTTCAGAAATTCATCATCAGGGGCATAAATCCAATCAATCAGATTTTGGAATTCCAGCAGAATATATTCAAAACAAATAATATCCATCAGAACTACATTCTCTCTGTTATCCGCATACTGCTTCAATAACTTCCGCTCCATAACTGCCTGTGTATTATCAAAGGAATTGTCAAAAACAATCACATATCTGTTTCTGGTATTTTCCAAATCTTTAACAGCTTTTATAAGTCCGCTGCTGTTTTTCTTACTTTCCACTACAATATTCGGAAACAAATATTTTAAAAGACTATCCCAAAACCGGTATCCTGCCTTTCCCTCTCTATCCTCGATCCACAAATATATTTCAGACGACATTCTACTCACTTCTTTCTATTTCTAAATGTTCAGGACTACTCTCTGGTTGGCTCTTCCATCCTCTTTCAAGCTGCACCATTATATCCATAGATTCCCTAATACATTTTGCAACCTTTTCACAAAGTATACCCTCCGTAAATATCCGAAAGGCAAATTCCTCCTTTATTTCCATTCTGGTCAGAGATTCTAGTGTGGCTTTTCCTGTAGCAAATCCACTGTCATATACCATATCATGAGGAAAAACACGCACTTTCCTCCCATATCGAACTCTTACTAATTAAATAATACCATAGAACGGGAAGAATGACAATTAAGTTTCTCATATCTTTCTATCCATAACAAAGCCCGTAAGAACCAGGGCACGGAACGTGGATTATACAATCTCTCGCCGGCTGCCGTATGATATCGGCAGAACCCCTGTCATATAGTAAAGGTAAAGCTGTCCTATGTCCTCACATATATTGCATGCAGATTACCCCAAACCGTTTCGGATACATCATTGCTGTCTGAGGCTTTTCCCAAAAACGCTCCCACCATATTGGCCATTACGCTTTTCCTAAAATGTCGTAGCCTTGTGATACACATATATCTCTGTCCATCTATTTATCATATTCTCCTGGCCAGTAGGGCCACAGACTTCATGACGAATATCTGTCTGTTCTTAAACATAGTCTTTAAATTTTACTGCATCACTTCAATTAATCCCGGGTTGCAGTAAAATCTGATATATGTGTATCAAACGCCACAGAATCCAGAATACGTCCATCCTCCTTATTATATATAACAAAATTTAGTCCTCTGTGATTCTTAGAATGTTCTATTTGATTTATCATGATAGAACTGACGTTTCCGTCATCCCAGCCAGCGCTTGATATACTATATTCAATAGGCCATTTCCCTTCTATATAGCCGGATTCCTCAAGTTTCTTATATGCACCAATGTCAGTTAGTTAAGCATTAGGTTAGATTCTGCTATAGGGGTCTAACCTAAATTTTTATAAAAAATCCCAAAAGTGCT
>CAJUJV010000015.1:56771-60309 GCA_910586845.1 uncultured Hungatella sp. | reverse complement strand
TCTCTGACAGGGTAGTGCAGAGGTCGGTCTGTGACAATGTGCTTGTCCCGGAGCTCTCCAAGTACCTCACATATGACAATGGGGCATCCATGGAGGGCAAGGGCATCCACTTTGCAAGGAAGCGGATGAGCACACATCTCCACAAGTTCTACAGGAAGCACAAGAGCAATGAGGGGTATGTGCTGCTGATTGATTTCAGCAAATTTTTTGACAACATCCCACATGATGGGCTGATAAAGGAGATGCGGAAAAAGATTGGCGATAAGGAGACCATGGGCTTCATTGAGAAGCTCATAGACACCTTCCGGGTGGATGTTTCGTACATGTCGGAGGAAGAATATGCTGACTGCATGAATACCCTATACAACGCACTGGAACACGCTAAAATTGACAAGGCAGAGCTGACAGGCGAGAAGTACATGAAAAAGTCCGTTGGTATTGGGAGTCAAATATCTCAAATATCCGGAGTATACTATCCCACAAGGATAGACAACTACTGCAAGATTGTGAGAGGCATGAAATACTACGGACGGTATATGGATGACATCTATATCATCCATGAAAGCAAGGAGTTCCTGAAGGGGCTCCTGAATGACATCAGAGGGATATGTGATGAGTATGGGCTGTTTATCAATCCCAAAAAGACACAGATAGTCAAGCTGTCCCATGGCTTCACATTCCTTAAAATAAAATATAGTTTGACAGAGACAGGCAAGGTCATTGAACGTATCAGCAAGGACTCCGTTGTCAGGCAGCGGAGGAAGCTGAAAAAGCTCCGGAAGCTCTTGGATGAAGGGAAGGTATCCTTTGCGGATGTGAGATGCTCCTATGCCTCATGGAGGGGTAGTGTGCAGCACTATGACTCCTATACCATTCTCAAAAACATGGACAAGCTCTTTGATGAGCTTTTCATCCATCCATTTATTGAAGGAGGACATAGCAATGAGCAAAACAAAAATGAGCAGAAATGAGATAGAGCAGAAAATAAGAGACCTGAAGACCAAGCTCTCCTGTCAGGAGTCGGATATTGGGGACTGGAAGATTGCCAAGTGCATTGAGTATTCTACCCTTGGGATGGAGTCACCCTATGACCTTCAGGAGCTCCACAGACAGAGACAGCTTGTGAGAGATGAGATTGGAGCCCTTGAGGAGGAGCTTACCAAGTACAAAGACGAGGAAGAAGCTCCTGCTGAAGAGTAGGCGTTATTAGCAAAATTACTGTCAAAAAAGCGGAGGGTTCTGCCCTCCGTTTCGTGTCTGTAAAATCGGGAAATATTTCCGGAAAGTTTTTGTCAAAAGTTTTGAGAAGTTTTGTCAAAAATTTTGAGCGGCTACATCCGCGGCGGCAACCTGAGTATGACATTTTTCTTGTACAAATAGGAAAAGTAGAATATAATAATACCAGGATCGGCAGGCCATGGCGTCTCAATCTGTGGGGACAGACATGGCTTTTGGATCCGTATCATATAACAGGGATGTTATACAGAAGGTTCCGGATTCCGGCAGACAGGGATCCGGGGATATTCCGACGAGTTTAAGGAGGAACGATGGAGGAGAAGAAGAACGTGACGACAGGATATGGGGACATGGAGAAAAAGGAGGAGACGGCCGGCAAGGCGGTGGAACCGGTCAGTCTCCTTCCCAGAGCGATCCATCTGGTCCCCATGGATCATTTGGCAGGATTCGACGTGAGGCCGGGGTTTTATGAGATCAACGGAGCCACGGCTATTCCGGGAGGCGTGAATTTTACCGTATATTCCCATGGAGCTACATCCATAGAACTGCTGCTTTTTCACCGTATGGAGAAGGAGCCTTATGCGGTGATTCCGTTTCCTCACCATTATCGCATCGGCAATGTGTACTCCATGATCGTTTTTAAACTGAACATAGAGGAGTTCGAGTACGCATACCGGGTAGACGGCCCCTATGATCCGAAGAAGGGTCTGATCTTTGACCGGAGCAAGTATCTCCTGGATCCTTATGCCAAGGCGGTGACAGGGCAGAGCCTGTGGGGAGATTCGTCGCCTCACGGCCAGCACTATAAGGCCAGAGTGGTGAAAGATGATTTTGACTGGGGGACTTCCAAGCAGCCCCTGCTTCCCATGGAGGATCTGATCATCTATGAGCTTCATGTAAGAGGTTTTACCAAGGATGCCTCCTCAGGCGTATTCCATCCGGGAACTTTTGCCGGACTTATGGAGAAGCTTCCTTATCTTCTGGAACTGGGAGTCAATGTAGTAGAGCTGATGCCGATCTTTGAGTTCGATGAGATGCAGGATTACCGGGAAGTGGACGGAGAGAAGCTGTATAATTACTGGGGATACAACACAGTCAGCTTTTTTGCCCCCAATACCAGCTACACGGCCAGCACGGAGTATAACAGAGAGGGCAACGAGCTGAAGAATCTGATCCAGGTGTTTAATCAGCACGGCATCGAGGTCTATCTGGATGTGGTGTTCAATCACACGGCTGAGGGCAATGAGGATGGGCCTTTCTTTTCCTTCAAAGGGTTTGACAATAATATCTACTATCTTCTGACGCCGGAAGGATACTATTATAATTTCAGCGGATGCGGCAACTCGCTCAACTGCAATCACCCTATCGTGCATCAGATGATTCTGAACTGTCTGCGCTACTGGGTCACCACTTACCGGGTCAACGGTTTCCGGTTCGATCTTGCTTCCATCATGGGACGCAACGAGGACGGGACTCCCATGAACAAACCGCCCCTTCTCCAGTCTCTGGCTTTCGATCCTATCCTGGGAGACGTGAAGCTGATCGCGGAGGCATGGGATGCGGTGGGACTTTACCAGGTGGGAACGTTCCCTTCGTGGAACCGGTGGGCCGAGTGGAACGGACGATATCGGGATGACATGCGCCGTTACCTGAAAGGAGATGCAGGTATGGCACAGGCTGCCGCTCTGCGCATGGCCGGTTCCAGAGATATCTATGAGGTCAGCACCAGAAAGAATGCATCGGTGAACTTCATTACCTGTCATGACGGATTTACCCTGTATGATCTGTTCTCCTACAACCAGAAGCATAACGAGAAGAACGGCTGGAACAACACCGACGGAGCAGGGGACAACAGCAGCTGGAACTGCGGAGTGGAAGGAGACACCAGGGATCCTGAGATCCTCGGCCTGAGACACCGGATGATGCGCAATGCTTTTGCGAGTCTTATGTGCAGTCGGGGTATCCCCATGTTCCTGGCAGGAGACGAGTTCTGCAATACCCAGTTCGGCAATAACAACGCCTACTGCCAGGACAACATTACATCCTGGCTGGACTGGAATCTGTTGGAAAAGAATCAGGATATGTTCCGGTTTTTCAAGTATATGATCCGTTTCCGCAAAAAGCACCGGGTCCTGAGAGCGAATATCAGCAACGGCGCCTGCGGTTTTCCGGATATCAGCTTCCATGGGGTAAAGCCCTGGAAGGGACAGTTTGCGCAGCATGAAAGATATGTGGGCATTTTGTTTGCGGGTCAGGAGGAGGACCAGGATCCGGAGATCATCTATATTGCCTCCAACGCCTA
>CAJUJV010000015.1:53562-56759 GCA_910586845.1 uncultured Hungatella sp. | reverse complement strand
GAAGATCCTGCTTCCGGAGCTGCCGGAAGAGATGTCCTGGCAGCTGGCAGTAGATACATGGAAGCCGGAGATTCCTGAGCCGGTCTGTCTGAAAGAACAGAGTTTCACCATCCGTCCCAGGACTCTGATGGTCTGGAAGGGCGTAAAGTGAAATGACTGCCGCAGATTGGCAGGAAGGGGACAACAGCCGTATGAAACGATACATGAGAGATAAAAAGAGAATCCTCCTGTCCCTTGGTGTGAGCTGCGTACTCATGTTCCTCCTTATGGGAGACGGCCTGTATTCCGGAGACGGTTACGCCGCTCACGGAGAGACCGTGGAGATGCTGCCGCTGATCCCCGGCATATCGTATTACGAATATCAGTGGGGACTGAAAAACACAGGTATGATTCAAAGAGTTGTCTCTGTATATGAGACAGGGCAGAATCAGGATACGGTCAGTCTGATCTCAGCTGATTCCGGGAGCAGGCCTTCCGATGAGGCGGGGCCGGGTACTTCAGGAGCCGGCTTTCAGTCCGGCCAGACGGGTCCGGCCGGTGTGTCAGACAAGGGGGAGGAAGAAGGCAGGGTCCGCCATCAGGTTACAGACAGTGTGGCCGGAGTGGATATCGGGATCGAGCAGGCCTGGTCCGTGTATGAGGGGACCGGAGAGCGCCGGAATGTGACGGTGGCGCTCATCGATACCGGAGTGGACATGGATCATGAGGAACTGAGACATTCCATATGGGTCAATGAGGATGAGGTCCCGGGAGACGGTATAGACAATGATCACAACGGCTATGTTGACGATGTAAACGGCTGGAATTTCTATACGGGCAGCAGCCATATTTTTTCCGGGGAGGAGGACAGCCATGGGACCCACGGCGCGGGAACCATAGCAGCCGCCTGGGATGGCCAGGGCACCACAGGGATTGCCGACAGCGGCCTGGTAAAAATCATGGTACTGAAGGTCCTGGGCTCTGATGACGGAAAGGGAGTCTCTGCCAATGTAAGGACGCTATCCGCTATGCCCGGGATAACGGCGCTCAGATCTGTAATCTGAGTATGGGAACCCTTACTTATGACCAGGAGATGGACCAGCTGATCAGGGAGTCCCCCATGCTGTTTGTGATCTCGGCAGGCAACGGCGATGCAGAGGGGAAGGGATATGACATCGATGCCCTTCCCATGTATCCCGCTTCCTGTACGGCGGACAATATTATTTCCGTAGGCAATCTGCTGTTTGACGGCAGTCTGGATGAAAGCTCTAATTACGGGGCTGTAAGCGTGGATATCGCGGCGCCGGGAACTTACATCCTCAGCACCGTACCAGGCGGCTACGGGTTCATGACAGGCACTTCCATGGCGGCTCCCATGGTGACGGGAACCGCGGCCCTGATATACTCCTGCCGCACGGATCTGGATCTGACAGGGGTGAGAGAGGCGATCCTGGGATCCGCCAGAAAGATGGAGGGACTGGAAGGAAAAGTGGCCACCGGTGGGATGCTTGACGCCTGGGGAGCCATTACCTGGGGAAGATAAACAAGAGACGCGTTTTGTAAAGAGGCGGGGAGTTTTTGTTCCCCGCCGTCACGAGAAAGGAGTTCGGAATATGCCGTTTATTGATTCAAAGGTCACGGTACCCGTTACCAGAGAGAAGAAGGAAGAGATCAAGACCCGGCTGGGCCAGGCCATTACCACACTTCACAAGACAGAGCACTACCTGATGGTTGGGATTGAAAGCGATTATGATCTGTGGCTGGCCGGTAAGAAGCTGGAGAAAGGGGCCTACGTGTCAGTAAGCCTGTACGGCAGCGCCTCACCGGCTGATTATGACGCTATGACAGCAAAGATATGCGGGATCATGGAGGAGGAACTGGGGATCCCCGGATCCTCGGTCTATGTCACATACCACCCTGTATCTGACTGGGGCTGGAACGGAAGTAATTTCTGACCCGTCACTCGATCTCCTGAAGCTGTTTTCCGGGTTCGGCCAGCAGTGAATAGTTGGTGTGATAGATCACAAAGCCGGGGGCTCCGCCTGCGGCTTTTTTTACGTGTTTTTTCTGGATATAGTCAATTTCTACCTTGTCATTGTTCCGGCCTCTGGAATAGTAGGCAGCCAGGGCTCCGGCTTCCTCAAATACCCGGTCGGGGAGTTCACGGCCTTCTGTTTTCACGATGACATGGGAGCCGGGGATCCCCTTGGCGTGGAACCACCAGTCATTGCCTGTGGCGATCTTAAAGGTCAGTTCCTCATTCTGATAGTTGTTCTTCCCCACATAGATGTGAAAACCGTCGGAGGAGAGATAGTGAAAGGGTTTGCTGGTGATCCTGGGCTTTTTCCCCTTCACATAGTGGCGTTTTACATAGCCGTATTCTGTCAGCTCTTCCTTGATCGGAACCAGATCGTCTTCCTTTAAGGCGATGTCCAGAGCCGTGGAGATGGATTCCAGGTGCTCGATCTCTGTACGGGTCTCTTCTGTCAGATCTGTCAGAGCTTCGAAGGTCCGTTTCAGCTTGTTGTATCTGTCAAAATATTTCTGGGAATTCTCCCTGGCAGTCAATTGAGGATCCAGAGGGACAGTGATCTCCTGCCCGGTGTAATAATTCAGACATTTCAGCTGCTTTTCGCCGCCGGCAAGTTCATATCCGTAGGTGTTGAGAAGCTCTCCGTATACTTTATATTTGTCCCGTTTTTCCGTGTCCTTCAGCTGTTTTATCTGAAGATCATATTTTTTGTAATTCCGCTCCAGGGCAGTCTGGACGATGCGGCGCAGATCTGCGGATTTCTGCCGGATCCGTGTCAGGGCGCTCTTCTCGGAGTAGTAATTCTCCAGAAGGATGCTGATATTATCACAGGTGACGGTCTCATAATCACCGCCATCCAGACAGGTCAGAGGTACGGAAGCAAATTCCACCGGTTCCCCTCTGCGGTAGACGATATTGGGAATAAAGTTTCCGCCGGCAACATCCTCCATCATCAGAGAGACCGTGTGGTGGAGATGGATCAGTTCCGTGTCCGACAGTTCATTGGCGGAGTGATCTCCGTCTATGGAGGCCAGATGGCACAGTTCCTGGCCGATAATGGGGCTGATACCCGTAAGCTTCAGGTAGAGAGCTTTCTGAACCGGAGCCGGTGTCTCTTTCATGAGCCGGGAGAATTCTTCCAGAGAAAGGCAGAGGGGATCTCCTTTCTCGGTGGTCCTGGGGATAA
>CAJUJV010000015.1:36996-53552 GCA_910586845.1 uncultured Hungatella sp. | reverse complement strand
TCCCGGACAGAGCTTACCTGGGAGGAGATGTGTTTGATGCTGTCCAGGATGGTGCCATCCTCCCGGCAGAAGATGATATTGCTGTGTTTGCCCATAAGCTCCACGATCAGACGCTTGCGGCACAGATCTCCCATATCATCCAGATGTTCGATCTCCAGTTCAATGATCCGTTCCAGTCCCGGCTGACTGACTCTGATGATCCGGCCTGTTCCGATATGCTTGCGCAGAAGCATACAGAAATTGGGGGCAGTGAGGGGGCCGGGCTTGTTTTTTTCCGTAAAATAGATTAGAGGAAGGCTTGCGCTGGCGGAGATGGAGAGACGCAGGGTCTCCCGGTTATTTTTTATGGTGAATAAGAGTTCGTCTTTTTCAGGCTGGGCGATTTTGTTGATCTTGCCGCCTTCCAGTTTTTCTTTCATATCTCTTGTGATGTTTGCGATCACGATTCCGTCTAATGCCATGACAGTGTGCTCCTTTGGAAAAATAGTAACCCCTGGATTACATTAACAGTTACCATTATATCGAATCTGGAAGAGATTTACAAGGGAGTCATTGACTTGTATTTCTATTTGCCTTATAATGAAGGGTATCTATGACGAAAGAGAGGCTGGTTGACCGATGATAAAAAGCATGACAGGCTTCGGCAGATGTGAAAAAGTGACGGACCAGTACAAGATCTCGGTAGAGATGAAGGCGGTGAACCACCGATATCTGGATTTAAGTATCAAGATGCCCAAGAGGTTTAACTATTTCGAGGCCGCCATCCGGAGTATGCTGAAAGACCATATCCAGCGGGGCAAGGTCGATGTTTTTATCAGTTATGAGGATTACACGGAGGAGAAGCTGTGCCTGAAGTATAATAAGGCTCTGGCAGCAGAGTATGTCCAGTATTTTAAGGAGATGGGAGAGCAGTTCGGTCTCACGGACGATCTGACGGTCACCGCTCTGGCCAGGATGCCGGAGGTTCTGACCATGGAGGAAGCGCCGGAGGATGAAGAGGCCATATGGAAGATCCTCTCAGAGGCCCTTAAGGAGGCGGCCGACAGATTCGTGGAGAGCCGCAGGCTGGAGGGAGAGAACCTGAAGGAAGACCTGATGAAAAAGCTGGACTATATGGCAGAACTGGTGGACTATATAGAGGAACGTTCCCCCCAGATCGTGGCGGAGTACAGAAAGAAGCTGGAAGAGAAGGTGCGGGAGTTTCTGGAGAGCGCTGCAGTTGATGAGAACAGGATCGCCGCAGAGGTGACGGTCTTTGCCGACAAGGTGTGTGTGGATGAGGAGACCGTGCGGCTTCGAAGCCATATGGACCACACCAGGAGCGAGCTGAAGGCAGGCGGGAGCATCGGCAGGAAGCTGGACTTTATCGCCCAGGAGATGAACCGGGAGGCCAACACGATCCTGTCCAAGGCCAATGACCTGGAAGTTTCGGAAAAGGCCATCGCACTGAAGACGGAGATCGAGAAGGTAAGAGAACAGATCCAGAACATTGAATAGGAGACTGACAAGATGAGCGACCAGGGAATTTTAGTTGTAGTATCCGGATTTTCGGGAGCCGGAAAGGGGACTCTGATCAAGGCCATGCTGGAGAAGCATCACAATTATGCTCTTTCCATATCGGCCACTACCAGGAAGCCCAGGGAAGGCGAGATGGATGGGAGAGAATATTTCTTTGTCACCAGAGAAAGATTTGAACGGATGATCGAAGAAGGACAGCTGATCGAACACGCTCAATATGTGAACAATTATTACGGAACTCCCAGACAGTATGTGTTTCAGCAGATGGCTGACGGAAAAGATGTGATTCTGGAGATCGAGATCCAGGGAGCCCTGAAGATCAAGGAGAGGTTTCCGGATGCGCTGCTTCTGTTTGTCATGCCTCCCAGCGCCGATGAGCTGAAACGCCGGCTCATAGGGAGGGGGACGGAGACCATGGAAGTGATTGATCAGAGGCTGCACCGGGCAGCCGATGAGGCGGATGGCATGACTTCTTACGATTATATTCTGGTCAATGATCAGATCGATACCTGTGTGGAAGCCATGCATCAGCTGATTCAGGCTCAGCACAGAAAAGTCAGCAGCAATCTTGATTTTATCGAACAGATGAGATCAGAGTTGAAAGCCATATAAGAAAGGAGAACAGTATGTTACATCCATCATACACAGATTTGATCAATGCGGTAAACAGTGAGGTAGAGCCGGGAGAGGAACCGGTAGTCCAGAGCCGTTATTCTATCGTCATCGCTACGGCCAAGAGAGCCAGACAGCTGATCGCAGGGGAAGAGCCTATGGTCCAGTCCCGCAACAAGAAGCCTTTGTCCATGGCAGTGGAGGAGCTGTATCAGTCCAAGGTCAAGATCCTGAGCGAAGATGACAGCGAGGATGAAGCCGCAGAGGCCGGGACTTCTCTGGAGGAGGAGACAGAGACTGAGGAGGAGACTCTGTCTCAGGAAGAGCAATAAAGAACAGGAAGCCGTCTCACTCTGACAGAGATGGCTTTTCTTTCAACTGAAAAATACATTTGACAGGGAGAATCGATGAAGATACTTTGTATTTCCCTTGGCTGCGACAAGAATCTGGTAGATACGGAGAAGATGTTAGGCCTGCTGAGAAAGGACGGCTGGGAATTTACGGATGACGAATCGGAAGCAGAGGTCGTCATCATCAATACATGCTGTTTTATCAACGATGCTAAAGAAGAGAGCATCAATACCATCCTGGAGATGGCGGAACTTAAGAAGACAGGACCCTGCAGAGCTCTGATCGTGGCCGGATGTCTGGCCCAGAGATATCAGGAAGAGATCATCCGGGAGATTCCGGAAGTAGACGGCTGTGTGGGAACGGCCTCATGGGATGAGATCTGCCGGGTTCTGAAAGAGGTTCTGGAGGGACGGCAGAAGATGTGCTTCGGAAATCTTACACGTCTGTCGGATGCCGGAGCCGGGAGGGTGGTCACTACAGGGGGCCACTATGCGTTTTTAAAGATAGCGGAAGGCTGCGACAAGCACTGTACTTACTGTATTATCCCCAGCCTGAGAGGACCCTACCGGAGCGTTCCCATGGAGGAGCTGGTGGCGGAGGCGGAATGGCTGGCAGAAGGCGGAGTCAGGGAACTGATCCTGGTAGCCCAGGAGACTACCTTATACGGAGTGGATCTGTACGGGCATAAGGCTCTGCCGGAGCTTCTGACCAGACTATGCAGGATCTCAGGCATCTGGTGGATCCGTCTCCAGTATTGCTATCCGGAGGAGATCACTCCGGAACTGATCGGTATCATCAGGAAGGAGGAGAAGATCTGCCATTATCTGGATATCCCCATCCAGCACGCCAGCGACCGGATCCTGAAGCGCATGGGAAGGAAGACCTCCAGGGCACAGCTGAAGAGCATGATCGAAGAGCTGAGACGGCAGATTCCCGATATTGCCCTGAGAACGACTCTGATCTCCGGATTTCCCGGCGAGACTGAAGAGGACCATGAGATCCTCATGGATTTTGTGGATGAGATGGAATTTGAGCGTCTGGGAGTCTTCGCCTACTCTCAGGAAGAGGATACGCCGGCGGCTGTCTTTGACGACCAGGTGCCTGAAGAAGTCAGGGAACAGCGCAGGGATGAGATCATGGAACTGCAGCAGGAGATCGCCTTTGAGAAGTCAGAATCCATGATCGGACGGGTGCTTGATGTCATGATCGAGGGCAAGGCGGCTGACGAGGACGTATATGTAGGACGGACCTACATGGATGCACCGGGGGTGGACGGCTTTCTTTTCGTAAATACCCGGAAGGAACTGATGACAGGAGATTTTGTACGAGTCCGCGTCACGGGGGCTCTGGAATATGATCTGATAGGAGAGATATGTGATGAATCTGCCCAATAAACTGACTGTACTGAGAGTACTGCTGATTCCGTTTTTTGTTGCCGCTCTGCTGTGGGAACACGGGGAAAACCAGACCATGCGCTGGGCAGCCGTACTGATCTTTGTGGTGGCGAGCCTGACGGACCTGCTGGACGGGAAGATCGCCAGAAAGTATAACATGGTGACCAATTTCGGAAAATTTATGGATCCCCTGGCAGACAAGCTTCTGGTGTGTTCGGCGCTGATCTGTCTCATCGAACTGGGGCAGCTGCCTGCATGGATGGTGATCGTGATCATCAGCAGGGAGTTTATTATCAGCGGATTCCGTCTGGTGGCTTCGGACAACGGTGTGGTGATCGCTGCCAGTTACTGGGGGAAATTTAAGACCACATTTCAGATGATCGCAGTGATCCTTCTGATCGTCAGGATAGAGGCCCTCTCTCTGGTTACCACGGCCTGTGTGTGGATCTCCCTGATCCTGACGGTAGTTTCGCTGGCAGATTATCTTGCGAAAAATCACAGGGTTTTGACAGAAGGGAGTATGTAGATCATGACTGTAGAAGTGATTTCTGTAGGTACGGAACTTTTGCTCGGCAATATCGTCAACACCAACGCGCAGTTTCTGGCAGAGAAATGTGCTCTTCTGGGACTGTCCATGTACAATCAGTCTGTTGTGGGAGATAACCGGGAGCGCCTGAAGGAGGCCATAACCACGGCTCTTCACAGGGCGGATATCATATTTCTCACAGGAGGTCTGGGGCCTACGGAGGATGACCTGACCAAGGAGACCTGCGGGGAGGTCATGGGACTTCCTCTGGTGGAAGATGAGCATACAAGGGAGAGAATAGAAAACTATTTTAAGAACAGTATCTTTAAGGAGATACCGGAAAATAACTGGAAGCAGGCTCTGGTCCCGGAGGGAGCTCTGGTTCTGGACAATGACAACGGCACCGCACCGGGACTGATCCTGGAAAAGGATGGAAAGC
Organism: uncultured Hungatella sp.; assembly: GCA_910586845.1. Taxonomy (GTDB): domain Bacteria; phylum Bacillota; class Clostridia; order Lachnospirales; family Lachnospiraceae; genus UBA3402. The sequence goes on along the minus strand of CAJUJV010000015.1, from coordinate 48,712 downwards.
GGATGATACTGCTTCCGGGGCCGCCTAATGAACTGATCCCTCTGTTTCAGAAACAGGTGGCTCCCTATCTCCAGAAACTGAGGCCGGAGCTGATCGTATCCAGGATGGTGAAGATCTGCGGAAAAGGAGAAAGCCAGGTAGAAGAGGAACTGCTGGATCTGATCGATAAGCAGACCAATCCCACCATTGCCACCTATGCCAAAACAGGGGAGGTTCACGTGCGGGTTACGGCCAGCGCGCCTACGGAGGAAGTGGCTGACAAGCTGATCCGCCCCGTGGTGAAGGAGATCAAAAAACGGTTCGGAGTCTGTGTCTACTCCACCAGGGAGGAGGAGACTCTGGAGATGGCTGTAGTCCGTCTCCTGAAAAAGTATGAGCTCACCCTGGCCACGGCCGAATCCTGTACGGGAGGGCTGGTGGCAGGGAGGATCGTAAACGTGCCGGGAGCCTCGGAAGTGTTTCGTGAGGGATTTGTCACTTATTCCAACAAGGCCAAGAGAAAACATCTGGATGTGAGCAAAAGCACCCTTAAAAAATACGGCGCGGTCAGCAGGGAGACGGCCAGAGAGATGGCGGTGGGAGGCGTGTTTGCCACAGATTCCGACATCTGCGTGGCCATTACCGGCCTGGCAGGTCCCGACGGCGGAACCGAGGAGAAACCTGTGGGCCTGGTGTATATGGCCTGCTGTCTGGGAGATAAGGTGACAGTGGAGAAATATCAGTTTAAGGGCAACAGGAGCAAGATCAGGGAGCAGTCCGTAGTTCGGGCCCTGGATCTGGTCCGCAGGACGGTTGCGGAGAATTACGGGAAATAAGGGGGAAGAGGGATTGGAAAACCGCAGAAGAAAAAGATACATGTCAGCGGCATACAGGAATTCTTTTTCCAAACTGGTGCTGAATTTTTATCTTTACTATGAAGGGCTGACGGACAGGGCGGAGACATCGGAGGAGGAACGGGCATTTACAGAGGAATTCGGCAGGATTCTGAAAGGATTTCTCGGAGGACAGGAAGACCTTGAGAGCCTGGAAGCCTTAAGAAACAGGATCGTGGAGAAGACAGAGATTCTGACCGCATTTTCCGACTGCTTTCAGATCTATGAATATGTGCTGAACCGGGTGGAGCGGCGGTTTCTAGTCATGAAAGATTCCGGGAGGACTCCTGCTGGTCTGGCGGCAGAGCTGGTACAGCATATAGCCGGTCTGGAGGATGATGCCGGGAGAAACGAGATGCTCAGAGAGATCATAGCCCAGCTTCCGGTCCGCTTTACCAGACAGAAATTTTACAGTCTGGTTATGGAACGATTTTCCGTGCTGACGGGAGTGAGCAAAGCCAGTATAGAAGACTTTCTGTATATGCTGAAAACTTCCGCCATGGTGCAGCTTCCGGAGCATATGGAGGCGGAGGAGGAACTGTACCGGATCCTGTCAGAACTGAGGAATATGGATTACCGGGGACTGTCCCGGGAAGAGTTTGAAAGCTGTACCAGGTCTCTGGCTCATGCAAGCCGTCTTCTTCTGGATCAGACAGATGAACATGTGCTTATGGCAGAGATGATCAATGATCTCTATGTGCTGTTTCTGACCAGACAGGAGGCTCTGGTGGAAGCAGGGGAGGATCAGGACTTTAAGACCTGTCTCTCCAGGATCCTGGATGCGGTGGACAAAGAAGAGGACAGCCTTGTGGGAGAGGAAGGCCGCAGACTCCTTGAACGGATAGAAGGTATCCAGGAGGCTGTGGAAGAGATCATCCAGGCAGGAACTGACAGAGATGATCCGGTCCTGAACAAGATAGACAGGCTGCTGTCAGGAAGCTCTTTTATGTCTCTGGAAGAGACGGAGGATTCCGGTGGAGAGGCAGACAGAGAGTTTGTGGAGAAGAAGGCAGAGGAATTCTGTGAACAGCTGGACAAGATGTTCGGGAGTATGCCAAAGGCCGTGATCCGTGCCGTCATGGCGAAGGTTCTCTCCGGTCTGCCCATGATATTCCGGGACAGTCAGGAAGTGGAGGATTATATCCGTTCCAGCCTGGAGAGCTGTACGGACCATGGGGAGAGAGAGGCATGTATGGAATTATTAGAGCAGGAGCTGATGGGATAGATGTTATGGTATGGACATCTGTACATGGGAGAAAAAGCGAGGAAACACAGGTTTTCCATTATACGGAATATCCGCAGAGGAGCTTTCTGTCCGGGGATCTATGTGATTACGCCTCCTTCAAACGGGAATAATATCCTTGATATCTATCCTGCATATATGCTTTCCATGAGGAGCTGCAGGAAAGAGGAACTCCGGATCATGGGCATCGCCGACGGGTATCAGGAAGCCCTGATTCTTGCAGGGACCATTGTAAGCGAAATGTATGAGAGGACAGGGAGATTCTGTCTGGAAGAGTTTCTGGCGGAAAGGCGAAATAAGGTGCGATGACATGCTTCCGATTCTATTGCTGATACTGAAGATCATAGGGATTGCGGTTCTGGCGCTTCTGGGCCTGGCAGTTGTGATTCTGCTCCTCGTACTTGTGGTTCCTGTCAGATATGCGTTGGCCGGTTCTTTTGACGGGAACGTCAGGTTACAGGCCCGGATCACCTGGCTTCTCCATGCAGTATCCGTCACAGGTACATACGGCGACGGTCTGGATATGGCTGTAAAGATTCTGGGGATACGGCTGTTTCAGAAGAAAGAAGCCGGTGATGAGAGGCCTGTGGATCTGGATACAGAGGAAGAAGACCGGGAAGAGGAAAGAGATCTTCTAAAGACAGGGCCGGACCCGGACAGGGAGCAGACCGCTGAGGAGGAAACGGAAGACAGAGAAGATCCTGTGAGCCATGATGAGACAGAACTGTGCGAAGAAGACCTCTGGCCGGAAGAAGAGACGCCCGGAGAAAAGGGAAAACGGCGAAAAAAAGACGGGCCGTTTTTCTCGGGAATCGCAGATTCCGTCCGGAAAACGGCAGGGTCTGTGAGAGGCCAATGGGAAAAGCTGTGGGAATTCAAAGAGAAAGCGGCCGCATTTCTGACGGATGGGGAAAACCAGAAGACCCTGAAACTGATCTTTGGTCAGCTGAGAGCCATGATCTGTCACATCCTTCCGGGAAAAGTGAAGGGAAAAGTGACGTTCGGCACGGAAGACCCCGCCTTTATGGGACAGGTTCTGGCAATTCTCAGCGTAGTGTATACATGGTATGGGGATTCGGTTGAGATCACCCCTGTATTTGATGAAAAGATCCTGGAGGCAGAGGGGCGGATAAAAGGCCGCCTGCGGGCAGGGACTCTGCTGGTACTGGCGCTCAGGATCTTGTTGAATAAAAATTTCAGGCTGCTGGTGAGACGCTGGCGCAGAAGTGGAGGTAAATAAGATGGCGGAGAATAAAACAGGGGGAAACGGACAGTTTTCGGCGGCAGTGGAGGCTCTGTTTCAGGGAATGGATCATCTGGTGGCGACGAAGACCGTGGTGGGGGATGCGGTCCGGGTGGACGATGCGATCATCCTTCCGCTGATGGATGTGACCTGCGGTATGGCGGCGGGAACGTTCGCGGAGAATGCCAGGAGAAAAGGGACAGGAGGCATGAGCGCCAAATTAAGCCCCAGCGCTATCCTGGTGATCCAGAACGGCAGTACGCGGCTGGTCAATATCAAGAACCAGAATACCGTAAACAAGATGCTTGACATGGTCCCTGACCTGGTAAACCGCTTTACAGGCGGAAAAGTGCAGGTGGGCGAGGAATTTTCACAGGATGCCATGAAAACGGCCAGGGATATGGCGGAGGACAGGGAAGAAGAGGATCTTTGACATGGGGACAGGCCCTGCTGCATAGGATAAAGTGTAGGAAGTGAGGGATTTCTATGAAACGATTGTGGGGCCTGGTCCTTTTTTGTATCGGAGTCGGCATGGCTGTAAAAGTGCTGATTCCCACGACTCTTGGGCTGCTGTTTTTTATCACCGGACTGCTGGTGGTGGGATATCACCTGTTCTGCCGGTGTTAGGCAGATCCGTGCCGCCGACAGGCGGCAATACTCCTTTCGGAGATTCTGCGCATAAAAAACTCCAGGGTACAGGACCCTGGAGTTTTAAAATACTTTTTAAGCTCTCTCGACTAAGCCGGAACGCAGGCAAGAAGTACATACATACATCTTTTTTGCTCCGCCATTCACTTTTACCTTAACTGACTTTACGTTAGCTTTCCACATCTTGTTGGATCTTCTATGTGAATGGCTCACTGAGTTGCCAAAGTGAGCAGCTTTTTCGCAAATTGCACATTTAGCCATGATCTGCACCTCCTTAAAAAGCTACTTGGCTCCTGTTCATGGAAGCCACAACACTAAATATAATAGCAGATGAAACCATATTTTGCAAGAGGAATTTAAAAAATCTTTGCAATAGACACAATATCTGGTATGTGGTATACTTACTTTTAAGGAAAGGCATACCATAAGAGCAGCCTGGGTAAAATAAATACCAAAGAGAGATATCAAAAAGACAGGAGGTTTCGTTCATGAAAGGACGGATCAGCAACAAGTTGGGTGAAATCCAGATTAATCCGGAAGTGATAGCCACTTATGCGGGCATCACCGCAGTAGAATGTTTCGGGATCGTGGGTATGGCGGCCATCAGCATGAAAGACGGTCTTGTGAGACTGCTGAAAAAAGAGAGCCTGACTCACGGGATCAATGTTGACATCAAAGACAATCACATTGCTCTGGATTTTCATGTGATCGTGGCTTACGGCATCAGTATTTCGGCGGTTGCAGATAATTTAATCGAGAATGTAAAGTACAAAGTAGAAGAATTCACCGGGATGGAAATAGATAAGATTAATATCTATGTCGAAGGCGTCAGAGTGATTGATTAAGGAGGAAGCAGCCCGTGAGTATGAATACCTTAGGTGCAAAAGATCTTCAGAAGGCTTTTCTTGCAGGCGCCAAGAGCCTGGAGGCCAAGAAGGAGTGGATTAATGAACTGAATGTATTTCCTGTTCCCGACGGAGATACAGGTACGAATATGACCATGACCATCATGTCAGCCGCCAGAGAGGTGGCGGCCATCGAGGAACCGACTATGGAGAATCTGGCCAGAGCCATTTCCTCCGGTTCTCTCAGAGGCGCCAGGGGAAACTCCGGCGTGATCCTGTCCCAGCTGTTCCGGGGATTTACAAAGGAGATCAAGACTCTGGATATGATCACCACCACGACTCTGGCCAATGCGTTTGTGCGGGCTACGGAGACTGCTTACAAGGCGGTTATGAAGCCCAAGGAGGGCACGATCCTGACCGTTGCAAAAGGGATGGCCGACAAGGCGGTGGAGCTGGTGACGGAGACTGAGGATATCGTGGAATTTGCGGAGAAGATCATTGCCCACGGCGATTATGTACTGAGCCAGACTCCGGAGATGCTGCCGATCTTAAAGCAGGCAGGAGTGGTGGATTCTGGCGGACAGGGCCTGATGCAGGTGATGAAGGGCTGTCTGGACGGACTTCTGGGGAAGGAACTGGACCTGACGGTGGAGGCCGGCGATCTGCCAAAACCACAGACAGCAGATACCCGGGCCGTGGAGGAGGCGGATATTAAATTCGGCTACTGCACGGAGTTTATCATCAATGTGGAGAAATCATACGGAGACAGAGAAGAGGGGCAGTTCAAGGCTTATCTGGAGTCCATCGGCGATTCCATCGTGGTAGTGTCAGATGATGACGTGGTTAAGGTCCATGTCCATACCAATGATCCGGGACTTGCTATCCAGAAGGCTCTTACTTATGGTTCCCTGTCGCGGATGAAGATCGACAACATGAGAGAAGAGCATCAGGAGCGGCTGTTTAAGGATGCCCGGAAAGGAACCTCCGGACAAAAGACGGAAAATGATAACAGAGAAGGAGCCGGGGAGCCCAGGAAGCCTTACGGCTTTATTGCTGTGTCCATCGGAGAAGGCTTCGGCGAGATCTTTAAGGGCATCGGCTGCGATTATCTCATCGAGGGCGGCCAGACCATGAATCCCAGTACAGAAGATATGCTCAATGCCATCGAACAGGTGAACGCGGACACCATCTATATTCTTCCAAACAACAGCAATATCATCCTGGCGGCGGAGCAGGCGGCTTCCCTGGCAGAGGGCAAGAACATCATCGTGGTTCCTTCCAGGACTGTGCCCCAGGGGATCACTGCCATTATCAATTTCGCTCCCGATCTGTCGCCGGAGGAGAATAAGGAAGTGATGGCTCAGGAGATGGCCAGAGTCAAGACGGGTCAGATCACCTATGCGGTGCGTCATACGGTCATCGACGACAAGGAGATCCAGGAGGGAGACATCATGGGACTGGGGGATCACGGGATCCTCTGCGTAGGCCAGTCCGTGATGGATACGGCGCTGGATACACTGAAGACCCTGACAGATCAGGAGTCGGAGCTGATCACGATCTACTACGGCGCAGACATCAGCAGAGAGACTGCGGAGACCTTTTTTGCCAGGGCTCAGGAGGCATGTCCCGACTGTGAGATGGAACTTCACAGCGGCGGTCAGCCCATTTACTATTATCTGATCTCGGTGGAGTAGAAGAAGCGGCATAATATGAGGAATAATGAGGAATCGATCCGCACCCTGAAGGGAATCGGAGACAAGACAGGGAAGCTGTTTGAGAAGCTGGGAGTGTATACGGTAGACGATCTGCTGGGATATTACCCCAGAGCTTATCACACTTACGAGGCTCCGGTTCCCATAGGGGAGCTGAAGACAGACATGGCAGGCGCGGTGGAAGGGATCCTGCAGCAGACGGCAAGCGTCCGAAGGTTTCAGCATACACAGGTGATCACGGCGTCTCTGAAAGACGGCACCGGCACTCTGCAGCTGACCTGGTTCAACATGCCGTTTCTCAGGAACACTCTCCAGGCAGGTACCTGCCATGTTTTTTACGGAAAGGTTGTAAAGAAGAATAACAGGCTTACCATGGAGCAGCCGGAGATCTTTACCAGGGAAGCCTATGAGAATATGACGGAGACCATGCAGCCGGTCTACGGACAGACAAAAGGGCTGGGCAACAAGGCCATCACCAGGGCAGTGGCCCAGGCTCTGGATAGCCGGAAGATGGAACGGGAATATCTTCCCGCCTCCATCAGGAAAAAATATGAACTGGCAGAATACAATTACGCCATAGAACATATCCATTTTCCGGAGAACAGGCAGGAACTTCTTTTTGCCAGGAAACGGCTGGTGTTTGACGAATTCTTTTTATTTCTTCTGTCGGTCCGCAGACTGAAAGAAGAGCGAGAGGACAGACGCAGCAGCCATGTAATGAAAAGAGCAGACCGGATCCGCGAACTGACAGAACGCCTTCCCTACGAGCTGACAGGGGCCCAGAAGAAGGTGCTGGAGGAAGTGGAGAGAGACATGACGGGAGGGCTGATCATGAACCGCCTGGTCCAGGGCGACGTAGGTTCCGGAAAGACCATTATCGCAGTCCTGGCTCTTCTCATGGCTGCTTACAACGGCTGTCAGGGAGCCATGATGGTTCCCACAGAAGTGCTGGCCAGACAGCACTTCGAGAGCATGAAGGAACTGTTTGAGGCTCAGGGCATCGACCGGGTTCCAGTTCTGGTAACCGGGTCCATGACTGCAAAGGAAAAACGGGAAGCCTATGAGAAGATCAGAAACCATGAGGCGGACATTATCGTTGGAACCCATGCACTGATCCAGGAGAAGGTGGTCTATGACAATCTGGCCCTGGTGATCACCGACGAGCAGCATCGGTTCGGGGTCGGACAGAGGGAGATGCTGGGAAGCAAAGGCCGGGAGCCCCATGTGATGGTCATGAGCGCCACTCCCATACCCAGGACTCTGGCGATCATCCTCTATGGAGATCTGGATATCTCTGTCATAGACGAACTGCCCTCCAACCGTCTTCCCATTAAGAACTGTGTGGTAGATAAGGGCTACCGGAAAAATGCCTATGCCTTTATCCGGCGGCAAATCCAGGAGGGGAGGCAGGCCTATGTGATCTGTCCCATGGTGGAGGCCAGTGAGATGATTGAGGCGGAGAATGTGCTGGATTATACGAAAACACTGAGAACAGAACTGCCGGGTCTGGAGATTCAGTATCTTCACGGGAAGATGAAGGGAAAAGAGAAGAACCAGATCATGGAGCGGTTTGCGGCCGGTGAGATTCAGATCCTGGTATCCACCACGGTGATCGAGGTGGGAGTCAATGTACCCAACGCTACGGTGATGATGATCGAAAATGCAGAGCGTTTCGGACTGGCCCAGCTCCATCAGCTGCGGGGCAGAGTGGGGAGAGGAGATCACCAGTCCTACTGTATCATGGTCAACTGCGGCGATCAGGAGGGAACCCAGGAGAGACTGGACATCTTAAACCGGTCCAACGACGGATTTTACATCGCTTCCGAAGATCTGAAACTTCGCGGGCCAGGGGATTTCTTCGGAGTCCGTCAGAGCGGAGACATGGAATTTAAGCTGGCGGATATTTTTACGGATGCAGGGATCCTGAAGACCGTATCCGAGGAGACTGCCAGGCTTCTGGAGGAAGACGGCAGGCTGGAGATGGAAGAGCACCAGGAACTGAAGCGGCGGCTGGAAGAGTACCTGGAGAAAAGCTACGACAAGCTGAATCTGTAAGAACCCCTTTGTTGTAAAAAAATGACAGATTACGCAGAACCTTCTAGTGTATTATTTTTCTGTGGGCACATAATAGGAGTGTAGCAATTAACCAACACACAGAAAACAAGGAGGCGTTTATTATGTCTAGCAAATCTTCTAACACAACTAACGTACCTGAAGCAAGAGAAGCAATGGACAAGTTCAAAATGGAGGTTGCAGGTGAGATCGGTGTTCCGTTAACCAACGGATACAACGGCAACCTGACTTCTGCTCAGAACGGAAGCGTAGGAGGCTATATGGTCAAAAAGATGATCGAAGCCCAGGAGAAGCAGATGGCTGGTAAGTAAAAAGCCGATATAAAAAAAGAAGATCCCGGCAGGAGTTTGATCCCGCCGGGATTTCTCTTGGCCCGATATTCCTGTGGTTGTGAAAAAGTGCAAAGAATTCCCTTGTGGTGCGGTATAAATCAGGTTATACTGTTAGGCATAAACAGCAAAGGAGCAGACCATGAGAGTAATTGCAGGCAGCGCCAGAAGGATCCGGCTGAAAACCCTGGAAGGATGGGATACCCGGCCTACTACGGACAGGATCAAGGAGACATTATTTAATATGATACAGGACCGTCTTGTGCAGAGCAGTTTTCTGGACTGTTTTGCAGGCAGCGGCGCCATAGGCATCGAGGCTCTGAGCAGGGGGGCATTCCAGGCCGTGTTCCTGGAACAGAATCCGAAGGCGGCAGAATGTATCAGAGAAAATCTGAAAAATACCCGTCTGGAAGACAAAGGCCTGGTGATGGTGTGCAACGTACTGGCCGGCCTTAGGCGGCTTGAAGAAAAGGGTCATTGTTTTGACACGGTTTTTATGGACCCGCCCTACCATGAGGAGTGGGAGAGGAAAGTCCTGGAATACCTGAAGGATTCCGCTCTTATCCATGATGAGACCCTGATCATAACGGAAGCCTCCAGAGAGACAGACTTTTCCTACGCGGAGGATTTGGGATTTTATATAGTGAAGAATAAGGAATATAAGACCAATAAGCATGTGTTTCTGGAAAGAGACTCAGAATAGGAGGACAGGATGGCGGTTGCTGTATATCCGGGCAGCTTTGACCCGGTTACCCTGGGGCACCAGGATATCATAGAGAGAAGTTCCAAGATCATGGACAGGGTGATCGTAGGAGTTTTGAAGAATAATTCAAAATCTCCGTTGTTTTCTGTGGAAGAACGTGTTAATATGTTAAAGAGCGTTACCGGGCATCTGTCCAATATTGAGATACTGGCATTTGATGGACTCCTGGTAGATTTTGTGCGGCAGTGTCATGCTGACGTGATCGTCAGGGGCCTGCGTGCCATTACGGACTTTGAATATGAATTGCAGATGTCCCAGACGAATCGTGTGATCTCGCCTGGGATTGATACCATATTTTTGACTACTAATTTGAAATATTCTTATCTGAGTTCCAGTATTGTAAAAGAAATCGCCATGTATCATGGAGACATCAGTGCTTTTGTGGATCCGGATATTGCAGAAAAAGTTCTGGAGAAAGCAAAAGCAGTCAAGAAGAATGCCCGGCCCGTTAATAAATAATCATTCATTAAAGGAGAGGGTACATACTATGAGCAGAATCGAACAGTTAATCGGCGAAATTGAAGAATATATCGACGGCTGCAAATATCAGGCGCTGTCTAACAATACAAAGATCATTGTCAACAAGGAAGAACTGGAAGAGCTTTTGGTGGAACTGAGACTGCGGGTTCCCGATGAGATTAAGCAGTATCAGAAGATTATCAGCAATCAGGATGCCATCTTAAGCGAGGCCAGATATCAGGCTGACAATATGATACAGGAGGCCACGGCCCAGACCAATGAGCTGGTCAATGAGCATGAGATCATGCAGAGAGCCTATTCCACGGCCAATCAGATCGTGGAGGATGCCCAGGTTCAGGCTCAGTCTATCATCGATGCGGCGGTCAATGATGCCAACAATATCCGCCAGGGGGCTATCCAGTATACGGATGATATCCTGAGAAACCTTCAGAATATCATTTCCAATACCATGCAGGATGCCCAGACTAAGATGGACGGCTTTCTCTCTGCCATGCAGGCCAACTATGAGATCGTAACAGGCAACCGCAACGAGCTGACCATGGATCCGGGGGCAGGCGATCAGGAAGGCGCATATCCGGCGGAGATGTAAGACAGCTGCAGGAGGACGGTCACAGCGAGGACAGTATGTAAAAAACACCCAGGGACAGTGCGCCGTGAAGCATTTTCCAGGCCGTATAATGGCCTGCCGAAAGGCCTTTGTGTCCCAGTACGCTTCTGGTCTGGAAGAGACCGCACAGGCCTCCGAAAGCGATGACAAAACACAGGGCCATACCCTGGTTCAGTCCGGTCAATACACGGGAGAGGGCCTGGATGCCGGTGGTGATCTCCACGATCCCCAGAAGGACGGCCCGGGATGAGGCAGAAAGGAAAGGAATTTGCCCGATCAGTTCTGCCAGGATGGAGAAAAGCATCAGGTATCCGCCTATTTTTATCATCACTTCAAAGGAACTCATCATGGACTGGTCAAAAGAAGAGACTGTCCGATGAATGGGAGCAGAGGCGGGGTATCCCCGGAACCTGTAGATTTTCCCCGAGATCAGGGCGATGGGAAGGACCGGGAGATAGAGGGCCAGAAGGATCCGGGCCATGGGAAGGGACGGATCGGCCATGGATGCTACGTATCCCAGAAGGAACATGGGGCTGGGGTGATTGCTGACAGAGAGAAGGAAACGGCCTTCCGGAAGGCTGATACGCTTCTCTTCCACAAATTCACTGCAGGTTTTGGCCCCCATGGGATAGCCGCAGAGGAGACCGGACACCAGCACATAGCAGCCGCTGTCGGACAGGCCAAAGAGACCTTTGAGTACAGGGCGCATTGGAGCGGTCAGCAGGCGGATCCCGTCTAAAGATACGATCACATTGGAGCAGATCATAAAGGGAAGCAGGGTGGGAAGAACCGTCTGATACCACAGAAGGAGACCGCGGCTGGCCCCCTGAAAGGACAGGGCAGGGTGAGTCAGCAGAAGAAATAAAACCATAACTGCCAGAAGAGGGAGAACGGATTTTTT
>CAJUJV010000015.1:32022-36986 GCA_910586845.1 uncultured Hungatella sp. | reverse complement strand
CACTATATGAGTGAGGGAGAACAGGATATGCGGGTGCTTTTGCTGATTCTTCTGGCGGTGTTTCAGGTGACTGTCACAGACTATCTCATCTCCAATCCGGATTTTTATCAGCTGGATGCCTACACATGGGAGAGCGGGGAGTTCCGCGCCATGAAGCTGGGTGAGAGACTGGCAGGAGAGAAGATGCTGGATATGGATGTGCTTACTTCCATGATGATCCAGGAAGAATATGACTTAACCGGTCTGAAAGAGGGGGATGTGTTAAAAGGAAATCCTCTGATTTCCAAAAGACGGCCGGTGGAGTACAGAAAGCTGCTTCACGGTTACGAGACGGTTTTTCTGGATCTGAAGTATTTTCCTATCCCGGAAAGCAGCCGTCCGGGCACACCGGATGTGGCATATGAGAACGGGTGGATGGATGAGAGGACCTACGGGGGAGAACGCAGGCATGAAGGATGTGACGTCATGGGTACAGAACGTCCCCGGGGATTCTATCCTGTGGTCAGCATAAGCGACGGCACGGTGGAAAAAGTGGGCTGGTTAGAGCAGGGCGGCTGGCGGATCGGGATTCGCGCGCCATCGGGTCTGTATCTTTACTATGCCCATTTCTATGATTACAGCCGGGACTGGAAGGAAGGCGATGAGGTGAGAGCCGGGGAGCTTCTGGGATTTATGGGGGACAGCGGATATTCTGCCATAGAGGGAACCGTGGGGAATTTTGATGTCCATCTTCATATGGGGATGTATCTGAGGACAGACCACTATGAAGAGATGAGTGTGAATCCTTACTGGATCCTGAGATTTCTGGAGGGGCGGAGGTTGGTGTATGATTACTGATGTTTCAGAGAAAACTGTTTTGAAGTTCCCGCTGCCGGAACCGTTCCAGGAGGAGATGAGATCTCTTCTGGACGAAGAATACGAACAGTACGTGAAAAGCTTTGACGATCCCAGGAGCCTGGGTCTGCGGGTCAACACCCTGCGGCTGACCAGAGAAGAGTGCAGAGATCGTCTGCCCTGTGACACATGGCCTGTTCCATGGATTGCCAACGGGCTTTTTTATGAAGACCATGTCAGGCTCTCCAAAGATCCCTACTACTATGCCGGCCTGTACTATCTCCAGGAGCCAAGCGCCATGACGCCCGCCTCCCTTCTGCCTGTAAAGCCGGGGGATATGGTTCTGGATCTGTGCGCGGCGCCCGGAGGGAAGAGTACGGAGCTGGGAGCCAGGCTGAGGGGAGAAGGCATGCTGGTAGCCAATGACATCAGCAATTCCAGGGCCAAAGGACTGCTTAAAAATCTGGAACTGTTCGGCATCGCCAATCTCTGCGTCACCAGTGAGCCGCCGGAAAGACTGGCGGCAGTGTTTCCCGGATTTTTCGACAGTATCCTCATAGATGCCCCCTGTTCCGGGGAGGGAATGTTCCGGAAAGAGCCTGCCATGATCCAGGAGTGGGTGAAAAAGGGACCGGAATATTACAGCAGGATCCAGAAGGAGATCGTGAGAGAGGGGATCTTCATGGTGAAGCCAGGCGGATATCTGCTCTACTCCACCTGTACTTTTTCAAGAGCGGAGGATGAGGAACTGATCCGGTGGGTACTCAATACCTTTGAGGAGATGGAACTTGTGCCTCTGCCTCTGTTTGAGGGAGCCAGGGACGGAATCGGCCTGTCCGGATGTCTGAGACTGTTCCCTCACAGGATCCGGGGAGAGGGGCATTTTATGGCTCTTCTGCGGAAAAAGAAGACGGGATCTGCCCGGGAAACCGTGCCGCAGCGGAAGCAGGAGGACCATGGGTCCGGCCGGGACCAGAGAGGGAGAAGACCTCTGCCGGGGAAGGCGGGACAGAAAGACGGCCTGGATGAAGACAGGGAATTCTGGAGCTTTCTGGGAGACACGAAGCTTCACTGGGACAGAAATCGTCTGGTGAAGAGACGGGACAAGATCTATTATCTGCCGGAGGGATTTCCCGGGGGCGCCGGGCTTCGGTATCTGCGCACCGGACTTTTTATGGGAACCATAACAAAAGGACGGTTCGAGCCCAGCCAGGCCATGGCCATGGTACTGGGGGAAGGCCGGTATTCCAACTGCGTCTCCTTCCACAGAGATGACGAGAGAGTGATCCGTTATCTGAAGGGTGAGACTGTTGTCCTGCAAAAAGAAGAAGGGCCCAGATCAGGCTGGTGTCTGGTGTGCGTGGATGGTTTCGCCCTGGGATTTGCAAAGGGAAATCAGATGACTCTGAAAAATAAATATTATCCGGGCTGGCGGTGGCAGTGATGGGAAAAGAGATGCGTTTGGACAGATTGCTGGCAGAGGTGGGAATCGGAACCAGAAGCCAGATAAAAGATATGGCAAAAAAGGGAAGGATCCGGGTGAACGGAGCGACGGAGAAGAAAACCGACAGAAAGGTGGATCCGGCCCGGGATCAGATCATGGTAGATCATCTTCCTGTAATTTATGCGGAGGCAGAATATTATATGCTGAACAAACCCCAGGGGGTGGTGTCAGCCACGGAGGACCATGTTCACGAGACCGTGGTGGATCTTCTGAAAAAGGGACCCGATGGTCCTGTCCGGACGGATCTGTTTCCTGTAGGCCGTCTGGACCTGGATACAGAGGGACTGCTTCTGCTCACCAATGACGGGGAGCTGGCTCACAGCCTTTTATCCCCCAGACGGCATGTGGACAAGCGGTATTATGCAAAAGTGGAGGGGAGACTTCCCGAAGACGCGGCGGAGCAGTTTGAGAAAGGGATCACTCTTCTGGACGGAACTCCGACCCTGCCTGCCGGACTGGAGATCCTGAAAGAGCCGGCGGGAGATGGAGTCCCTTGTTCGGAGATCGTGCTGACGATCCATGAAGGGAAATTCCATCAGGTGAAACGGATGTTTGAGGCCGTGGGCTGTCAGGTGGTATTTTTAAAAAGGCTTTCCATGGGAAGCCTGGTGCTGGATGAGGGCCTTAAGCCAGGGGAGTTTCGGAGACTTTCCCGGGAGGAAGTGGAGAGACTCAAGAGGGACAGATGAAAAGTGAGATCTTACAAGAGAGGACAGGGAATATGGATGAATTAAAGGGGAAAAAGGCGTTCCTGTTTGATCTGGATGGAACCCTGGTGGATTCCATGTGGATGTGGAAGAGCATTGATATCGAGTTTCTGGGCAGTTACGGCCACGAATGTCCGCCGGAGCTTCAGCGGGCCATCGAAGGGATGAGTTTTTCCGAGACTGCCCTGTATTTTAAGGAGCGGTTTGGGCTTCCTCTGACTATCGATGAGATCAAAGGGGTGTGGACCCGCATGTCCATCGACAAGTACCGCCATGAGGTTCCTCCCAAAAGAGGGGCTGTGGAGTTTCTGGATTATGCCAGAAGGCAGGGGATTCTCTGCGGCATCGCCACCAGCAACGGACGGGAGATGGTGGATGCGGTTCTGGATTCTCTGGAGATGAAGCCCTATTTTCAGACGGTGACCACGGCCTGTGAAGTGAAGGCAGGCAAACCGGAGCCGGATATCTATCTGAAGGTGGCAGGAGATCTGGGAGTGAAGCCCACAGAGTGCATAGTTTTTGAAGATGTACCTGCAGGGATCCTGGCCGGCAAGAGAGCAGGGATGACCGTATGCGCGGTGGACGACGAATTTTCCAGACCCATGGAAGAGGAGAAGCGTTCCCTGGCGGATTATTTTATCACAGATTATTTTGAGCTTCTTCAGGGGCTGAAAGGAATATGACCGTATGAGACCAGATTATTTGCCTGTAAGCCGGGCGGACATGAGTATGCGGGGATGGAGTCAGTGTGATTTTGTGTATGTATGCGGGGATGCCTATGTGGATCACCCGTCTTTCGGCCATGCCATCATTTCCAGGCTTTTGGAATCTCACGGTTATAAGGTGGGGATCATCGCCCAGCCGGACTGGAAGGATTCAAAGAGTATCACCGTTCTGGGCCGGCCCAGGCTGGGCTTTCTGGTCTCGGCAGGCAACATGGATTCCATGGTAAACCACTATTCCGTGTCAAAGAAGCGGCGAAGCGAGGATGCCTATACTCCGGGAGGAGTTATGGGGAAACGCCCGGACTATGCCACGGTGGTGTACTGCAATCTCATCCGCTCCGTCTACAGGGACAGCCCCATCATCATCGGCGGCATCGAGGCCAGCCTCAGGCGTCTGGCTCACTATGATTACTGGTCCGACCGGTTAAAGCGGTCCATCCTCCTGGACTCTCAGGCGGATCTGATCTCCTACGGCATGGGGGAGCGGTCTGTCGTAGAGATCGCCCAGGCCCTGGACAGCGGCATCGACATAAAGGATATCACCTTTGTGGACGGGACTGTGTATAAGACGAAGAGCCTGGAAGCGGTGTGCGATTATGAGCTTTTGCCCGATTATCAGGAACTTGTGCAGGATAAAAAAGAATATGCCAGAAGCTTTTACATCCAGTATCAGAACACGGACCCCTTTACGGGGAGACGCCTGGCGGAGCCTTACGGCGGCCGGGTGTACGTGGTGCAGAACCCTCCGGCAAAGCCCTTAAGCCAGGAGGAGATGGATCGGATCTATGATCTTCCCTATATGAGAAATTACCACCCTTCCTATGAAGAACAGGGAGGGGTTCCGGCTATCCGGGAGATCAAGTTCAGTCTGATCAGCAACCGGGGATGTTTCGGAGCCTGCAGTTTCTGCGCTCTGACCTTTCATCAGGGGAGGATCATTCAGACAAGAAGCCATGAGTCTCTGGTGAAGGAGGCGAAACTGCTTACAGAGGAACCGGATTTTAAGGGATATATCCACGATGTAGGAGGCCCTACGGCCAATTTCCGCTATCCGGCCTGCAGTAAACAGATGACCAGGGGAGCCTGCAGGGACCGGCAGTGTCTGTTTCCGGAACCCTGCAAGAACTTAAAGGCAGACCACAGGGACTATCTGGAGCTGCTTCGAAAGCTGCGGACTCTGCCAAAGGTAAAGAA
>CAJUJV010000015.1:24390-32012 GCA_910586845.1 uncultured Hungatella sp. | reverse complement strand
TCAGGTCCGGGATCCGGTTTGACTATGTTCTGGCAGATTCAAACCGAACTTTTCTGAGAGAGCTGTGCGAGCACCATGTCAGCGGCCAGCTGAAGGTGGCTCCGGAGCATGTGGCAGACCCGGTGCTCAGGCGCATGGGAAAGCCGGAAAACCAGGTGTACCGCCGGTTTGTAAAGGAATACAATGAGATGAACCAGAAGCTGGGCAAGAAGCAGTATCTGGTGCCTTATCTGATGTCATCCCACCCCGGCTCTACCATGAAAGAGGCGGTGGAGCTGGCAGAATATCTGCGGGATCTGGGATATATGCCGGAACAGGTTCAGGATTTTTATCCAACGCCTTCCACCATCTCCACCTGCATGTACTATACAGGGTATGACTGCCGGACCATGGAGAAGGTATACGTGCCCACCAACCCCCATGAGAAAGCCATGCAGAGAGCTCTGATCCAGTACCGGAATCCCAAAAATTACGACCTGGTGGCAGAGGCCCTGAAACTGGCAGAGCGGACGGACCTGATCGGATTTGATAAAAAATGTCTGATACGGCCTAAGAGCGGAAATCTTTATGGCAGGAGAGATAAGGGAATGGAAGACGGGAGATTTGACAGAGGGATAAAAAGCAGGGATTCAGGCAAAAAAGGCAGCCGGAACCTGCAGAGCGGCCAGGCGGCAGAGAAAGGACAGAGAACAGGCAGTCAGGAAAAAGCGGGAAAGAAGAAAAAAACCATCCGAAATGTGCATAAGAAGAAGGCATAAAGGGCCGCAGAGATTGAAATAACATAGACAGCTATGACAAAAATCGGAAATCCAGGAAAGGAAGATTCTATGAAGATTGCAGTGATTACAGGAGCCTCCTCCGGAATGGGGAGAGAGGCAGCGGTTCAGATCGCAGACCGGTTTGGAGGGATCCAGGAGATCTGGCTCGTTGCCAGGAGAAAAGAGAGGCTGGAGGAACTGGACGGACGGCTCCCGGCAGAGATCCGGTGTTTTGCTCTGGATGTGACCTGTGAGGAGGACCGGAACCGGCTGAAAGAGGTTCTGGAAAGAGAAAAACCGGAAGTAAAGATTCTGGTCAACAGCGCCGGTTTTGGCAGGATCGGCAAAGTGGGAGAGTTTGCGGCGGATATCGAGTGCTCCATGGTCCGGTTAAACTGCGAGGCACTCTGCGCCATGACTCATCTGGTGCTGCCCTACATGAGCCCCAACAGCAGGATCCTCCAGTTTGCCTCCTCTGCCGCGTTTCTGCCTCAGCCAAAGTTTGCCGTCTATGCGGCCACCAAATCTTTCGTACTCAGCTATTCCAGGGCTCTCGGCCGGGAACTGAAGGACAGGCAGATCTATGTGACGGCAGTATGTCCGGGTCCGGTGGATACGGAGTTTTTTGACATCGCCGAGACCACGGCCCAGATCCCCCTCTATAAAAAGCTGGTTATGGCCAATCCCAGGAAGGTGGTCAGGAAAGCGCTGAGAGACAGCTTTATGGGGAAATCCGTGTCAGTCTACGGGGTGACCATGAAAGCTTTTCGGTTATTATGCAAGGCGGTTCCCCACGAAATATTGCTGGGGATTTTAAAAACAGAGTAATTTTTATAAAGAAGGAGCACAGGATTTATGACCGGAAAACGAGATAAGGGACAGTACGGATACCGGAATTATCACAGAAATGTTCAGCTTGCCAAGGTGATCTTCGGCGGTGTCATGATTCTGGTCCAGCTGGGAGCCAGAAATTTTACGGACAATCAGGCGGCAAAAAACATACTGACCGTTATGGCTGTCCTGTCAGTGCTTCCCACAGCCAATGTGGCCTCCCCCCTTCTGGCCTCCTGGTCATATAAAACTCCGGGGAAGGAGTTCTATGAGAGAGTCAGGCCTTTTGAAGCCAGGGGCCTGATCTTATATGATCTGATCATCACATCCGGAGAACAGATCATGGCCATGGATGCCGTCATGGTTCATCCCATGGGAGTGTTTGCTCTCTTAAGTTCCCCGAAAGCCGACATCAAGAAAGGGGAGAAATTTTTAAACGATACCTTTAAAGCCCATGGCCTGCCTTCTCATGTAAAGGTGATCCGGGAAGAAGATGCATTTATGAAAAGGCTTGGCAGTTTGAAGGCGGCAGGAGAGTCCGGAGATGACAAAAGCGTGGACTATGAGGCGAGTATACTGAAAAATCTTTCTATGTAGCGGCGGGTGCCGTTATATAAAAACGGGTGCCGTCACATAAAAAAGGGAGAGAGATCATGAAAGCCATCAGGATTACCGAAAATGAGGCCGGGCAGCGCCTGGACAAACTGCTGGAGAAGTACCTGAATCTGGCGGGAAAGGGATTTATCTATAAGATGATCCGGAAGAAGAACATCACCCTCAACGGCAGGAAATGTACCGGTGCGGAGAGACTGGCGGCAGGAGATGAAGTGAAGCTGTTTCTGTCCGATGAGACCATCGAAAAATTTTCTCATACACAGGTCCAAAAGGTGAAAAAGACCCGCCTCAATATTATCTATGAGGATGAACATGTTCTGCTCATCAACAAACCGGCGGGCATGCTGTCCCAGAAAGCAAAAGAGGGGGACGAGTCCCTTGTGGAGTATGTAACCGATTATCTCCTGGAGAAGGGAGACTTAAAGCAGGAGGATCTGAAAACCTTCCGGCCTTCTGTGTGCAACCGTCTGGACCGGAATACCAGCGGTTTGATCGTGGCAGGGAAATCTCTGCCGGGACTTCAGGTCATGGCAGAGGTATTTAAGGACCGGAGCCTCCACAAGTTTTATTATTGCATGGTGAAGGGGAGCCTGAGGCAGAAACAGACCATCAGAGGCTTTCTTCTGAAAGACGAGAAGACGAATCAGGTGACGGTCTATGACAGCCAGGTGACCGGGAGCCTTCCCATCGTCACTTCCTATGAACCGGTCTCGGAAGCCGAAGGGTATACGCTGGTGAAGGTGGAGCTGGTGACGGGACGAACCCATCAGATCCGGGCTCATCTGGCCTCGGCAGGCTATCCTCTGGTGGGGGACAGGAAGTACGGAGATGAGGAGGTGAATGCAGAGGCCATGAGAAGGTTCGGGATCCGAAGACAGATGCTTCATTCCTGCAGGATCCAGTTTCCCGTACTCAGGGAACCTTTGGAGAAACTGTCCGGGAAAAGTTTTCAGGCGCCCTTGCCGGAAGAGTTCCTGGGCGTCTGTCCCCGATGGAGCAGGCTGTGAAAGAGGAGAAGATAACAGACATGAACAATGTTCGTTCAGAAAATTTTTTTTGGAAAAAAAAGAGGCTTGTCACTGCAGTCCTTGCCCTGGGGGTCCTGTGTATCCTGGCAGGCACAATTTTGAGGCTCAGACGCGGAAGAGATGTGGGAGTTGAGATCAGACCCGACAAGGGATATCCCGTCGGAGCCGTGGCGGCCTTTTATCAGAAAGATGAACGATGGAAGGGGGATAAGCTGGGGACTTCCGGTTATACCATGGCCGGGTCCGGATGCCTCACAAGCTGCATCGCCTCGGCGCTGTCCACACAATACCAGAACACCGGCGCAGGCTCTGCCATGACGGCGGGAGAGCTGAATAAGATGTTATCGGAACATGAGGTGTATAACGGGCAGGGGGATATCCTGTGGGCCAGGCTTGAAGAAGCCCTGCCGGGAGTTCGGGTTCTGGTAGCCTCATCCGTAAAACCTCAGGAGATCGAGGAACTTCTGACACAGGGCCACTATCCTCTGGTGAAAGTGAAAGTAGGCGGAAGCGGAGCGGCTCACTGGGTTCTGCTTGTGGGCAGTGAAGAGGGGGAATATCTCTGTATGGACCCTCTGGAGGAAAGCGGGAAACCCATTCCCTTAAGCAGACACGGGAGCGTGGCGTACCGGATGCGGTGCGTGTACTGGGATGGGATAAAAGAGTAAGGTGACAGAGGATGAAGATCGATTATGATAAGCTTTTGACCGCGGCGGAGAGGATCCATATTACGGTTCTCCGGATCCTGACCGCGGTGCTGACCCTCGCCATGTGGCTGCTGGTGATCGGCGGGGCGGTTACAGGATATCGGTGGATCCGGTACGGAGTGACGGTATCCGGGGTCGTTCTGCTGATCTTGTTTGTACTTTTATACATAGGATTTCAGGGCCTTCTGGTCTGGCTGAGTATCTTGTGTAAACGGCTCCGTATCGCCAAACGGGTTCTGGTGTGGACTTTCATGTGGATCCCGATTGTGAATTTCGGCCTGGCTCTCTATGTGAGAGGGCTGGCCAGACAGGAGATCGACCACACGCGCTACAAGATCAGCCTGGATGATGTGAGGGCGGAAAACCAGATCTGCAGCACCCGTTATCCGCTCCTCATGGTCCATGGAGTAGGCTTTCGGGATTTTCACTATTTCAACTACTGGGGCAGGATACCCCGGGAACTGGTCCGCAACGGAGCCAGAGTTTATTACGGTCATCAGGAGGCCTGGGGGACCGTAGAGGACAATGCCCATATTCTGAGAGAGAAGATCCGGCAGATCAAGTCGGAGACAGGCTGCGAGAAGGTGAATATCATCGCTCACTCCAAAGGAGGCCTGGATTCCAGATATCTGATCAGCGCTCTTCATATGGAACAGGATGTGGCTTCTCTGACGACCATCAATACTCCTCATCAGGGGTCTGTGCTGGTGGACTTTTTAAAACGGCTTCCGGATCCCGTTTACCGCAGGGTATGTCATTGGATCGATGTATATTTCGGAAAACTGGGTGACAGCTGCCCCGATGCCTATCATGCCAGCTATCAGCTGTCAGCCGCTTATGCCAGGGAGTTTAATCAGAAATATACAGATGTCCCTGGAGTCTACTATCAGAGTTACGGGAGTCTCATGAGGTCCGGATTCAGCAGCAAGCTTTTGTGTGTTCCTTACTGGCTTCTTAAGAAACTGGACGGCCCCAATGACGGTCTGGTGACGGTTCGGTCGGCCAGGTGGACCAATTTTCGGGGCATTGTCACCAGCTCCCGGCTCCGCGGGATCTCCCACGGAGATATGATTGATCTGACCAGAGAGGATTATCAGGGGTTTGATGTGCTGGAGTTTTACGTGAAACTGGTGGAAGAGTTGAAAAAAATGGGATTTTAAAGGAGGATAAGAACAATGATTTTACCAAAAGGCGACAGAAGGCGGGAAAAATATCTGGGAAACGGCGAGATTCTGAAAAAGATGAGGAACGCAGGCGGAGGTGCAAAAGGTCTTATGGCAGGAGGCATCACACTGCTCGTCTTTGCCGTGCTGCTGGCGGCGCCGTGTCTGCTGGCTGCACTCTATATGGCAGCTCTGGTGGTGGGAGCGTTTTTCGGGCTCCCGGGGCTTTTGCTGATTCTCTGGGGGAGGGCCGCCCAGAATAAGAAGATGAAAAACTACCTCAGCTATTATAGACAGGAGACCGGATTTGATGAACAGGAGCTGAGACAGGTGGAGCAGGAGATCATGGAGCCGGATATGGTGATGATCGGCAATGTGCCGACAGAGAATCCCCAGGGAGCCAGTCAGAAGAATCCGCAGATCGCCTGTATGATCACGAAACATTATTTTATCATGCCTCTGATCATGGGAAAGAGCTATATCAGAAGGCATGACGATATGATTCTGGCCGCCTATTCTCAGGAGATCCCCGGAATCAATGGGTATAAATGGGGACTGGTGTTTGTGTCCAAAAAGGATGACGAGGCCTATATGAATGCTACCCTGACCAGAGACGTGTGCGGGGAAGTGATCGGTGCTCTCAAGGAGAAGCAGCCGGCATTGATCACCGGCCCCAGGTTTGAGTACGGAGGGAGACAGTATAACGTGATTACGGATGGGACGGAGATCGCAAGAGTGTTTCGGGGGCAGTGATTGAAACAGGAGGGAAATCAATTAACATGGGAACCTGGAACAGCCGGGGCCTGAGGGGCTCCACATTAGAAGACATGATCAATCACAGCAATGAAGTATACCGGGAGAGGAAGCTGGCTCTGATCCAGAAAGTCCCCACCCCCATTACTCCTATTACCATCGATAAGGAGACCAGGCACATTACTCTGGCATACTTTGACCAGAAGAGTACCGTGGACTATATCGGGGCGGTTCAGGGGATCCCGGTGTGCTTTGATGCCAAGGAATGTGCGGTGACCACATTTCCCCTGCAGAACGTTCATGAGCACCAGGTACGGTTCATGAAAGAGTTTGAAGAGCAGGGAGGGATTGCGTTTATTGTGCTTCACTGGACGGGGCTGGATGAGATCTACTATATCCCTTTCGATGAACTGTTCGGCTTCTGGAACCGGATGATGGAAGGCGGACGAAAGAGTTTTACATATGAAGAGATCGATAAAGGCTGGAAGATCGGGCGGCAGAGAGATGTGCTGGTTCATTACCTGGAGATGATACAGAAGGATCTGGAGAGACGGTAAAAAGTCCCGGAGAAAATCCAAAAACTATTTGAAACAGGGTCGGAAACATGTTATGCTGTAGCAAACAGTGCAGACAGTTTCTACTGGAACAGGAGGCAGACATGGAAGGACGCAGACAGGAGATGATTGATCTGGTAAATCGGGAAGGGGAGGTAAGCTTTAACCAGCTGAAGGAGCATTTTCCCGATGTGTCTGAGGTGACTCTGCGAAAAGATCTACGGATCCTGGATGCAGGGCAGCATCTGATCCGGATCTACGGAGGGGCCAAATCGATCCGCTCTACTTACACCAATATGACCAGCTATTATATGAGGAACACTCAGCATATGGAGGAGAAGCAGCAGATTGCCCGTAAGGCGGTGAAGCTTTTAAAACCTTATGACTCTCTGTATCTGGCCGCCGGGTCTACCTGCTGCGCCATTGCTCAGAATCTGCCGGATATCCCCCTGCGCATCATTACGGACGGGCTGGAGACGGCGCTGGCTCTGTCCAAGCAGAAGAAGGCGGAGATCCTGATTCTGGGCGGCGAGATGAATCTGGAGACCATGCAGATGACAGGAGCCAGGGTCCTTTCGGAACTGGAGCCCCTGCGCCTGGATTATGCTTTCAACGGAACCCTGGGATACAGCCTGGAATATGGGTTCGGGTATCAGTCTGTTCATGCGTTTATGCTGACCCGGCAGCTTAAGAAGCGGGCAGCCAAGCTGGTGATCGTCATGGACTCCAGCAAAGTAGAATCCGTGCGGGCTATGTATAATTTTGCGGCCAAAGAAGTGGATATCCTGATATCCGACGACAATTTGAAGCAGGAGGCAGCAAAAAGCCTGACCAGGCAGCATGTGATGGTCCTGTAGAAATAATATCTGATCAGTCAGGGACGGCAGAAAACCTGCTGTGTAATACGATCAGACAATATCTGGAATAAAGAGGCGGGAGCCGGGATCTGCGAGATCCCGACTCTCTTTTCATATTATAAGGCGTATGTTTTGTCTCGAAACAATTATATTTTTGATGATAAATCATGATAAAATCAGGAAAATACCGTTAAAAGAATAACGATACAAAAAAAGGCAATCAGAACATTTGGTAAAAATATATAAGTAAACAGAAAAAATATTATCATATTTTTACTATTGTAAATAAATACTGTCTATGATAAGATTGTATCAAGACGAAACATATGTGTTTCAAAACAAAACATAATAGCAGA
>CAJUJV010000015.1:21707-24380 GCA_910586845.1 uncultured Hungatella sp. | reverse complement strand
ATTCTGCTGTTGTCAGAAAGGAGTACCATCTTATGAAGCACATCTTAATGATCTTTACGGATCAGATGCGTTATGACGCTGTCAAAGCCCTGGGCAATCCGGTCATGCAGACTCCCAACCTGGATGCTCTGGTGAATGACTCTGTTGTCTTCAGAAACTGTGTCACCCCATCCCCGGTCTGCGTACCGGCAAGACATTCCCTTTTTGCAGGTCAGTATTGCGCAAGAACCGGCTGCAACAACAATAATTCCGAAACCCAGTATACGGGGGAAGGCTTTTATGCCAGGCTGACAAAGGCAGGATACAGAAGCTGCTGCGTGGGCAAGATGCACCACGAGATCAACCCCTATGGCCTTATGGGATTTGAGAAGAGGATCTCCCAGGAGGAATTCCCGGATTCCAGAGACGACTACACGAAATTTATCATGGATAACTATCCCCATGTCTATGACTACCACGGGATGCGCAGCGAGATGTACTATGTGCCTCAGATCTCCCCCCTTCCTGCCAAAGACCATCCTACTCAGTGGATCGGTGACAGAAGCGTGGAGTATATCGAGAGCTGCAGCCCGGAGGAGCCCATGTTCCTCTTTACCTCCTTTATCCATCCCCATCCGCCCTTCTGCCCGCCGGCTCCGTGGAACAAGCTGTACAGAGAAGATCCGCCGGCGCCTCACTGCCCGGATCAGAAAGACCTGGATGATTACTGGGAGATCCTGGGTGACCGCTGCTCCTTAAGGCGTCTGATGATGAGCGAGCAGGATGTGCTGAGGATGAAGAATTTCTACTATGCCTGTATCTCCTTTATGGACTATCAGATCGGAAGGATCATCGATGCCCTGAAAAAGAAAGGGATGTATGAAGATACTCTGATCCTCTTCACCAGCGACCACGGCGACATGATGGGAGATTATCAGGTGACAGGCAAGAGGACCATGATGGATTCTTCCTGCAGGACACCGTTTGTCTGCCATTATCCGGGCAGGGCTCATGAAGAGCGCCATGACCTCTGTTCTCTCGTAGATGTGGCTCCCACACTCCTTAAGTTTGCGGGTGCGGACTATGACGAGGCAGAATTTGACGGCATCGATCTCTTCGGCGGCGGACATCATGAACATGTATATTCCCAGTACGGATGCGGAGAAGACGGAACATACATGGTGACGGACGGAGTGAATAAACTGGTGCACCGGATGAAGTCAGACAGATACTTCTATTTCCACACAGAGGAGCAGGAGAGAGACACCAGAAATATTTACGACCCGGAGAATCCGGAGGTACAGAAACTGAAAGAACTTTTGGATGCATATCAGAAGTCTGATGTGAACAAGTCCAAAAAGAGCGAGACTCATGAACCTACTACCAAGATCCATCCACACTATGTGGCCCGCATCGATCATGCCCTCAGACACGATCAGGAGGCGGCAGAGATACCGGAAGGATATGTCATCGATTTAGGCTGACAGCATTGGAAGGCGGTTAGAGAAATGAAAAATTATGAAGCCATTGTATTTGATTTTGATATGACTCTGGCAGACACGGCTTTTGTCATCGTCACTTTGCTAAATCAGGTGGCGGAGGAGTTTGGCTATGAAGCCATGGCGGCAGAGGAGGCTCTGCCTGTAGTGGGATACGGGCATGAGATCATGCTTTCTCATGTGACGGGGGAGAAGGATCCGGAGAAACTCCACAGGATGAGAGACCGCTACCGTGAAGTCTGCAGAGAGCGGATGCCGGATATGATGGTGTATTTTCCGGATGTGCCGGACAGCCTGAGACAGCTGAAGGAGCAGGGACTGCTTCTGGGAGTTTTATCCCAGAAGCCTCACGCCGCTCTCGCCGGCTCTCTGGAAAAATACGGTCTGGCGCAGTACATCGACGTGGTGACAGGATGTGAAGATGCTCCGGCCCACAAACCGGACCCCAACGGACTGCTGGTCAGCGCCAGAGCCATGGGGCTGGACAGAAAACAGATCCTCTTTATCGGGGACCATCTGGTGGACCAGGAGACTGCCAGAGCTGCCGGGATGGATTTTTCAGCCATGCTCAGAGGAACCACAAAAAGAGAAGACTTTGATCCGGGATTTGTAAAGCGGTTTTACCATACGGCCGGACAGGTGGCAGAAGAGTTTGTGCAGGCGGCAGACAGGAAACATATTGGAAGCAGTTTTTAATATGAAGGAGGATTTCTATGAAGAAAAAGGCATTGGCGATTGTGCTGGCATTGACCATGGCTGTGCTCGGCGGATGTTCCGGAGGCGGCAGTCAGACCGGCGGGACGACGGCAGCGGCAGCCGAGGGGACAAAAGCGGGTTCAGAGACTGCCGGGGCAGCAGGAGAGACCAAAGGAGCGGCGGCCGCACAGACAGGTGCCGGCGAGATCGACACTCTCAGAATCGGAGTGGGCGCCATGAGCGTTAATTTTAATCCCTGTAAAGATATGGGGATCCAGGCCCTGCGTATGATCTACAATGTCCATGACCGTCTCATGTATCAGGATAAAGACGGAACCATCAAGCCTCAGCTGGCAGAGAGCTGGAGCTGGGTCGATGACAAGACCTTTGAGCTGAAATTGCGTCAGGATGTCAAGTTCCACAATGGAGATCCCTTCACTGCGGAAGATGTCAAATTTACCTTTGACCTGGCGATCTCCAGAGAGATCGGCACGGCCAT